>CAMHHO010000090.1:0-13889 GCA_946184965.1 uncultured Prevotellaceae bacterium
GCTCAGCGCCCGTTTTTGAGCGAAAGCGGATGCAAAGGTACGACTATTTCAGATACCATCCAAATTTTTCGGCAATTATTTTTCAAAAACAACGAAAGTTTTCGGGATTGTTTACAAAAGACATTGCCTACACCTTATTATAATATATAAAGTGTAGGCAATGATTAAGATTTTAGCTTGAAATTAGTCTCTTCTTGCTCCAAAGATACGTAAGAGATATAGGAAGAGGTTAATGAAGTCGAGATAGAGTGAAAGGGCACCTAAAAGAGCCATCTTCTGTGCCACCTCCCCTGCATCAGGAGCAGCCATCATCATTTGCTTAATTTTCTGGGAATCGTAGGCAGTAAGCCCGACAAAGACCAGCACGCCCAGATAATTAAGAATCATGGCCAGTCCCTCACTCTTGGTGAAGATGTTGACGATGGTCGCAATAATGATGCCAATCAGGGCCATCATCAGGATCTTGCCCATCGAGGAAAGGTCGACCTTGATGAAATAACCAATGAGTGCCATAACGGCAAATGTCCCTGCCGTGATGAAGAACACGTTGGTGATGCTGGAATAAGTGTAAACGAGGAAGATGAACGACAGCGTGGCACCGTTAATCACAGAATAGATGACAAACATCAGCGTAGCCATTGTCAGCGACAGCTTATTGATAGCAGCGCTCAAACCAATGACCAACGCAAACTCGCCAATGACCAGTCCCCAGAAAAGAATCTGATTGGAGACAAGCGCTGTCAGTAACGTCTCGTTATGTGCAACATAATAGGCCGTAAATCCCGTGATTACCAAAGCCAAGGTCATCCACAGATAGACTTTGCGCATCAGCACAGGGAAGGCTGACGACATTTCTAATTCTCTTTCTCTCGCGTAAGCGGTTGTAATTTCTTCGTAATCCATTGTTTGATATGTTTAAAGATAATTCGGGGGCAAAGGTACACAATTCTACGATAAGGCGTATCACTTTACCCCCAAATATAAGTTTTTTTAGAAGCGGAAGTCAAGTTCCACGTCGACGAAGTTGTAGTTATGCTTGTCAGGGTCGGCAATCGAGCGGTCATTGACACGGGCATACTCGGCATTCAGCTGCAAGTTCTTGGTGAAATAATAATTAAGGCCAACTTCGTACATCGTCTTCGACGAGTCCCACTCCTTGGCCTTGCGGTAACAATTGTAGCGGGCTTTTGCATGCAGCTTGCTCTTGATGACAGGAACAATGCCAAAGGCATACCAACCATCGGCCTTATCGCCAAGAGACGGGTCGGCGCCCATACCCTGACTGTGCAGATATTCAGCACGGAAAGTGTACTCATCCTTATCATACTCAGCTGACAGCGCATAGCGGTTCTTTCCTCCGATGTCAGCACGGCTACCCGTCCATCCGAAGGCACCGATACGGACACCAGCAACCGGCATCACCCACAGTCCGCCGATGATATCCTTACGCTGGTCCTTATCCTTCTGGTTGATACCCTCACCATTGTAGACACCGACCTGATAATGCAGCCATCTGCGCCCATTGCCATCAGGCAAGAGGTCGCCCTGCACCTGAAGGCCAATATCACGTCCGCCAGAAGATTTTTCACCCGTACGATCGCCGAATCCAGAAAGATTGTTGATGACCATCGCATAAGAATACCAGCCCTGCGTGATAGGATGAGTAGGATTCTCGAAGGTGAATGCACGCTTGAACTGTCCGACCTTCACGCGGAACTCCTTATGCTTCACCCATTCGGTGTATAGGTCAACAAGCTGAACGGTTGGTTCGCCAGGCCCTTTCACATTAGTTCCCTGAATCTGAGCACGATAGTCGAACTCGCCAATCTTGCCGTCAAGGATGAAACGTGCCAAGCGCAAGTTGAACTCATTGTGCGCGCCACCCTCCTTGTCTTCAGCCTGATACTGCAACATACCATATCCGCTGAACTTGATGTTGTCGTACCACTTCGTGGTCTTCTCCTGGGCACAGACATTTAGGGAGAGAGCCACTAAAGCCATTGTCAATAATCTTTTCTTCATAATCATTTATTATTTGTTGTTAATGTTCTTTGGGGTTGTACACTCGTTGACAAGATAGACGATGCTCATGTACGGAATGCCCGTATTCGACTCAAGTCCTATCTCGCAGGTACGGCTGTTGCTATAGCCAACCTCTATGTGGTTCTTCTCAATCTGCGGGCGCAGCTTCCTGAGTGCATAACGATTCATCTCAGGAAAGGTAAAACCACGATCGCCGGCAAAGCCGCAGCAGCCGACGCCCTCAGGCAGATAGACATTGTTGGAGCAGAGTCTGGCAAGCGCAATCATGTCCTTGTCGACACCCATCTCCCTTGTAGAGCACGTCAGATGGAGGGCGACATGACGGTCAATGGGATGGAAGTCGAGACGGTCAACCAGATAAGTCATGATAAACTCTGCCGGCTCGTAAAGCTTCATCTTCTTCATGACCTTCTTCATGCGGTGCAGGCATGGGCTTTGCGCGCAGAGCACGGGATATTTACCCTCCTCAGAAGCCTTCCATAGTGCCTCCTCAAGTTCGGCACTCTTCCGGTCAGCAATGTCGAGCATGCCCTTACTTTCCCAAATCTGTCCACAGCACATGCGCTCCATTCCTTCAGGGAAGATGACCTCATAGCCGGCCTTTGTCATGAGCTGGATAATTTCGTCGACCAGCGCATGCTTCACCTTCGCCTCCTTTGACAGTCCCATAGTCTGATTGATGCAGCTTGGGAAGTAAACAACCTTGAGGGCAGAGTGATGCGCGGTATCGTCAGAGTGATGCGGCAAAGACTTCTCAATGATGAACTGCGTAAGGTCAGACGGTTTTGGCTGACGCTTCTTCCTGGGCATTGCCGTCGTCCAAAGCGGCAGTCCCATCTTGCTCATCTGGCGGCAGAGACTTGTCATCAGCGTTGGACCAAGGGTGACATGGCCGAGATGAGCCACATCGAGCACCACGCGCAGACCAGACTTGATGCCAGCCATGTGGTTAGCGGCAAACTCGCCGAGCTTATAGCCCATCGGACTCTTAAGCATATCCATCTGGCGAATAAGGTGAGTCAGTTCGCCCGTATTGATTTTCATCGGGCACGATGTAGCACACAAGCCGTCAGTAGCACACGTCTGGTCACCATAGTACTTATACTGTTTGCGCAGGGTGGCAGCCCGCTCGGGATCAGAGCCGGTAGCCTCCAGTTCACAGATTTCGCGCTGCACGGCAATACGCATTCTCGACGACAAAGTCAGTCCACAAGACATACAGTTCACTTCGCAGAAGCCGCACTCAATACACTTATTGGCACGCTTCACCTGCTCGATGGTTTCCTTGGCCGTCGAGAGTTCAGGCTCCATCAGGTAGTGGCCGCCGTCGGGCACGCTGTCAAAGTCGTAGTTCAGTACTGGCAGCGGCTTCAGGCACTTGATGAAGCACTCGGGGTCGTCGTTGAAGATGACGCCTTGGTTCAACAGACCCTGCGGGTCGAAAATGTCCTTCAACTCCTTCATGACCTCGTATGCCTTCTCACCCCACTCATACTTCACGAACGGAGCCATGTTACGCCCCGTGCCATGCTCAGCCTTCAGCGAACCGTCGTACTCCTCGACCACCAGTTTAGCCACGTCGCGCATCATCTCGGCATAACGCGCCACCTCATGCTCATCGGCAAAACTCTGGTTCAGGATGAAGTGGTAGTTGCCCTCAAAGGCGTGACCGTAGATACAAGCGTCAGAGTAGCCGTGGTCAGCAATAAGTTTCTGAAGCTTGACCGTTGCTTCCGGAAGGCTCTCGATGGGGAACGCAACATCCTCAATGAGGCAGGAAGTTCCGACAGGGCGCGTGCCGCCCACAGACGGGAATATGCCCGAGCGGATGGCCCAATACTTGCCATAGACGGCTGGATCTTCAGTAAACTCTGCCGGGATATAGAGCCGGAACTGCCCTAAGCACTCCTTGATTTTCGCTATCTTTTCCAGCAACTGCTCGTGAGTCACTCCCTTCGTTTCCGTGAGGATAGCCGTCAGATTGTGGTAGTCGCCAGGCTTCACGCCTTCTATCCTGCCCGCATCGACATCCTTTTTATATTGCAGGAAGACGGGGTCGTCAACAGAGTTGAGCGACATGTAGTCGAGCATCTCGGCACTCTTCACCATGAGATTTTCGGCACTCATCTTCAAGTCCTCGTCGCCCGCCTTCAGTTTCTTCATCGCCACGACAGCCTCGCAACTCTCCTTCATTGTCATGAAGTAAACCATCGCCGAAGCCTTATACTTGTAGTCGAAAAGCGTTTTCATGGTCACCTCAGCCAGGAAGGCCAGCGTGCCTTCAGACCCCACCATTGAGTGGGCGATGATGTCGAAGGGATCGTCGTAGGCAATGAGCGGACGGAGGTTCAGGCCCGTCACATTTTTAATACTGTATTTGGTACGTATGCGCGAAGCCAGTTCCTCGTCGGCGCGCACCTTGTCGCGCAGGGCCTCAATCTTGGCAATAAACTCCGGATGCGTCTCACGGAATTTCCTGCGACTCTCATGCGAGCCTGTGTCGAGCATCGTACCGTCTGTCAGGATGATGCGTGCCGACAACAGCATACGGTCACTATTGGCATGAACGCCGCAGTTCATTCCTGAGGCATTGTTGATAACGATGCCGCCCACCATTGCAGAGCCAATTGACGCTGGGTCGGGCGGGAACACGCGTCCATAAGGCTTCAGAATCTCGTTCACCCTCGAGCCCACAATGCCGGGCTGCAGCCGGATAGTGTCCAGGCTCTGACTGAGTTCATAGTTCTCCCAATGCTTGCCGGCCACAATGAGCACTGAGTCAGTACAACTTTGTCCGGAAAGAGAGGTTCCTGCTGCACGGAATGTAAAGGGAAGCTTGTGCTTGCTGCAAAGCTTGACGATCTGGCTCACTTCCTGTTCGGTGTCACTACGGACAACAACTTTCGGAATCATGCGATAGAAACTGGCATCAGTACCCCATCCGAGCGTTCGCAGCTCGTCGGTATAGATGCGGTCAGCAGACACGATCTTCTTGAGTTCACTTACAAAGTTAGTGTAGACTTGATTAGTAATAATAGATTCAGCCATAGTTCCATATATTTTCCGCAAAGATACACATTTTTTCTGATATTTTGCTTTTTTTCGGCAAAAAAAAATGATTATCCCAAAAAAATATGTATATTTGCAACGGATATATAATAATTACCTTATTCAACTACTAATCCTATGGCAGCAATCATCTCCGTCGTCCCCATTATTCTTCTGTTCGTCTTAATGATGGGTTTCAAGGTTTCTGGCTGGAAGAGTGCCCTTGTCACGCTCGTCGTCACCATCATGTTGGCATTGTTTGCAGCGCCCGCGTTAGGCATCATCCCTGAGAAGTATGCCGGCATCAGCATCTATGGTATCACGCTCTGGTCTGTCGTCGAAGGTTTCCTCAAAGCCTGCTTCCCCATTATCCTGATTATCATCTGCGCCATCTTCAGCTACAACATCCTTTGCGAGACGAAGGAGATTGAGACCATCAAGACGCAGTTCATACAGCTGACCTCCGACAAAGGCCTGCTGGTGTTGCTACTGACGTGGGGCTTCGGCGGCGTGCTCGAAGGCATGGCGGGTTTCGGCACGGCTGTTGCCATTCCTGCGGCCATTCTTATCGGGTTGGGCTTCAAGCCGATGTTCTCGGCTGTCATCTGTCTGGTGGCCAATACAGTTGCCGTAGGATTCGGTGCCGTAGGACTGCCGGCTACGACGCTTGCTAACGAGGTGGCAGGCGAACTGACGGGAGGCATGGCGAGCCACGAGATGCTCTGCGAGGTTTCCACCTATATTATTATACAACTGTCGCTGATGTTCTACATCACGCCGTTCCTGATTCTGATGATGACTGACAGGACGAAGGTGCTGAAGAACCTGACGTTAGCCCTGTTCGTCGGCACATTCAGCATTCTCATCCAGTTCAGCTGTGCCTACTTCCTCGGTCCTGAGACGCCCGCCATCTTAGGCAGCGTGGGCAGCATCATTGCCATGCTCATCTACAACAAGCTCTTCCTGCGCCACGAGGCCGAGAAGGACATGGTTCATGTGGGGAAGAAGAAGTTTGGCGCCGCCAAGACCTTCCGTGCCTGGAGCGTCTACGGTTTCATCATCTTCTTCATCCTTATTTCGAGCAAGATTTGTCCTGACATCAACGCTCTGCTGAAGTCGACGCTGGTGACGAAGTTCGACATGCCCGTCATCGGCAACACGTTCTCCTTCGGCTGGCTGTCAAATGCCGGACTGATGGTGTTTCTCGGAGCCATGATTGGCGGACTGATACAAGGACTGAGTTTCGGACGGCTGATGAAGCTTCTGGGCAAGACGGCCTACAACCTTCAGAAGACGGCGCTGACCATCTGCTGCCTTGTAGCGCTGGCTTCGCTGATGAACAACACGGGCATGACCTTGGCCATCGCTACAGGACTCGTGGCTATGACGGGAGCAGCCTATCCGTTCTTTGCGCCGCTCATCGGCTCTATCGGCACATTCGTTACGGGTTCGGCCACCTCGGCCAACATCCTCTTCGGCAAACTGCAGGCAGCGGCAGCCGGACAGCTTGGCTTGGTCAACGACGCCCAGTTCTTTGGCGTCAGCGGCAACGAGACCAATTGGCTGGCGGCTGCCAACTGTGCTGGCTCGGAGGGTGGAAAACTGCTGTCGCCGCAGTCGATTGCCATTGCTACTGCCGCCTGCAACATGGAGGGCCAGGATGGTGACATCATGCGCAAGACGCTGCCCTTCGCCGTGTTCTGGATTCTGATGAACGGACTGATGGTGTTCCTCGGGCTACATGTGATTTAAAGGTAAAAAGGTGAAAAAGTAAAAAGGTAAAAAAGTAGAGATATGAAGATCGGACTATTTATTCCCTGCTACGTTGACGCGGTTTACCCTGAGGTGGGCGTGGCAACCTACAAGCTGCTGCGGCACTTGGGGCTCGACGTGGAGTATCCTGACAACCAGACGTGCTGCGGCCAGCCAATGGCCAATGCGGGATTTGAGAAGCAGGCCATCCCACTGGCCAAGAAATTCGAGGAGAAATTCAAGGGCTACGACTATGTGGTGGCGCCGAGTGTGTCGTGTACGGCTTTCGTGCGCATCAACTACCCGCGACTGCTTGACCACGAGTGTGAGACGGCGAAGCGGGCGATGGACGTGGTGGAGTTTCTGCACGACGTGGTGAAGGTGAACCAGCGTTTAGGCTCGTTCCCCCACAAGGTGAGCCTGCACAATTCGTGTCACGGTGTCCGCGAGCTCGGACTCAGTTCGCCCAGTGAGATGCACGTTGGGAAGTTCAACAAGATTCGCGACCTGCTGCAGCTGGTCGACGGCATCGAGGTGGTTGAGCCTGAGCGACCCGACGAGTGCTGCGGCTTCGGCGGTATGTTCTCTGTCGAGGAGACCGCCGTCTCGGCACAGATGGGCAAGGACAAGGTGGAGCGGCACATTCAGACTGGTGCGGAATACGTGACTGGTCCCGACTGTTCCTGCCTGATGCACATGGCTGGCATAGCCCGCAAGCAGGGGCTGAAGATAGAGTTTAAGCACGTTGTAGAATTATTAGCAGCAGGATTATGAGTACACAGCATAGCAAAGCAGCCAAGGAGTTCCTGAAGAATCAGGAGTATGCCAAGTGGCACGACGCCACATTCTGGGCCGTTCGCACGAAGCGCGACAACATGGCACAGGGACTCGACGAGTGGGAACAGCTCCGCGAGAAGGCCTCGGCCATCAAGCGCCACACCATCACCCACCTCGACGAATATCTGGACCAGTTTGCGACCGCCGCCGAGAAGAACGGATGCGTGGTACACTGGGCGAAGGATGCGCAGGAGTTCAACGAGACGGTCTACGACATTCTGAAGCAGCACGACGTGAAGAAGATGGTGAAGTCGAAGTCGATGCTGACCGAGGAGTGCGAGATGAACCCCTATCTGGAGGCGCGCGGCATTGAGGTGGTCGAGACCGACCTCGGCGAGCGCATCATCCAGCTGAAGGGTCAGAAGCCAAGCCACATCGTGATGCCCGCCATCCACCTGAACCACGACGACGTGGGCGAGCTGTTCGAGGAGAAAGGCATCAGCAACGAGAAGGGTAATCACGACCCGACATATCTGACTTATCGTGCCCGATTAAGCTTGCGCAACGAGTTTCTGACGGCCGATGCCGGCATGACGGGCGCCAACTTCGGCATTGCCGAGACGGGCGACATCGTGGTATGCACTAACGAGGGCAATGCCGATATGTCGACCTCGTGCCCCAAGCTGCACATCGCCGCCATCGGACTGGAGAAGGTCATCCCCAACTACGACTGCCTGGCCGTCTTCCAGCGCATGCTCTGCCGCGCAGGCACAGGCCAGCCCACGACCACCTACACCTCGCACTTCCGCAAGGCGCGCCCCACGGCTGCGAAGATGCACATCATACTGGTCGACAACGGTCGCTCGGAGTGGATAGGCAACCCAGAGCATTGGGAGGTGCTGAAGTGCATCCGCTGCGGCTCGTGCATGAACACATGCCCCGTCTACCGCCGTTCGGGCGGCTACTCCTACAGCTACTTCATACCAGGTCCTGTAGGCATCAACCTCGGCATGCTGCGCAACACGCAGCAGCACTCGGGCAACGTCTCGGCCTGCACGCTCTGCCTGAGCTGTCAGACGGTCTGTCCCGTGAAGATTGACCTGGGCGACCAGATCTACAAGTGGCGCCAGCAGCTCGATGAGTTTGGCACGGCCAATCCTGAGAAGAAGCTGATGTGCCGAGGCATGTCAATGCTCTTCGGCAGCCCTGCCCTCTACAAGATGGCAACGGCCGTGTCGCCGATAGCCAACATCATTCCGCCGTTCATCATGAACATGAAGCTCAACCCCTGGGCCGAGGGCCACGAGATGATGAAGTTTCCGAAGAAACCATTCCATACGCTGTTTAAGGAGTTGAAGGATTGAAGAATTGAAGGATTGAAGAATTGAAGGATTGAAGGATTGAAGAATTGAAGTTATGAGCACCAAAGAAGAGATACTGAAACGATACAGGGCGAACGTCAGAGAGCAGTTTGACATGCCCGACCTGAGCGACATCGCGGCCATCACCTACCCTAACCCGCTGGAGCAGTTCATCAAGATGACCGAGAGCGTAGGCGGCCACGTGGTCGAGGTGAAGGCCGGTCAGGACATCAACACGCTCATTCGCGAGCTGTACCCCGATGCTAAGGAGATTGCCTCGAACCTGCCCGAAGTGACCATCGCCACGCGCAACCCCGACAGCGCTGACAGCGCCCAGTCGCTGAACGGTACAGACGTCGGCGTCATTCGCGGCAGCTTCGGCGTGGCCGAGAATGCCTGCGTGTGGATTCCCCAGACTATGAAGGAGAAGGCCGTCTGCTTTATCTCCGAGAACCTCGTCATCCTGCTGCCGAAGACTGAGATTGTGAACAACATGCACGAGGCCTACCGCCGCATAGCGTTCAACGACTACGGCTACGGCACGTTCATCAGCGGCCCCTCGAAGACGGCCGACATTGCCCAGGTGCTGGTGATGGGTGCCCAGGCGGCGCGCAGTGCCACAGTCCTGCTGCTGCCGTAAAATGTGGCGTTTTGGACAGTTTTTGCGCCACTTTCCCCCGTTTTGGCCAGTCTATACGGCTTTGTCCATAAGAAACGCGACACTTTTTGCCGTTTTTCTTTGCCGGCTCCGATAATCATCGTAACTTTGCATCGTCAAACAGAAAAAACAACTTAAAAAAATAAACGATTATGAAAAAGTTAATGATGATGGTTGCAGTCGCCCTGATGACTGCTGTAAGTGCAAACGCACAGAGTGAACTGCCCAAGAACGAAATCGGCATCAGCTACGGTCTGGGTGTATCGGCTATTGGCGACGGCATCGGCCACGCCATCGGCACCGGCTTGTTCGACAGCATGGTAGGCCGCAAGTGGACGAACGAGAAGAACTTCGGAACGCTGGGCATCGAATACTTCCGCCGCCTGGACAACACCCCGAAGCTGGCCGTCGGCGGCATTCTGACCTACGCCCGGATGGGTGAGGACGTGGAGTATAAAGGCACGAAGGAGGGCGAGCGCACCCGTACGTGGATGTCGCTGATGCCGTCGGTGAAGTACTACTGGGCACAGAGCAATAACTTCGGTTTCTACTCAAAACTGGGCGCCGGCGTGATGATGCTCCACAGTAAGAACGAGGACGTGATTGACCACGAGATCAGCACCGACAGCAAGTACTACTTCATGTGGCAGGCCTCGCTGCTGGGTGCCGAGGTAGGCAGCAAGAATCTCCGCGGCTTTATTGAGCTGGGCGTCGGCGAGCAGGGTATCGCTCTTGCCGGTCTCAGGGTCAAGTTCTGAAAATATAAATAGCCCCACTGTCATCGGTGTCATCGTCATCGCTGTCATCGGTGCCGCCCCAAAAAGAGAGTATCTCTCAAGCCGCATGGCTTGAGAGATACTTTGCTGTTTTGTAATACTTCTTCTCCACTTCGTCGTAGATGATGAATCCGCGCTTGGTCCATTGCGCCAGCTGGTCCTTCGGATTGGGGTTCTTCTTGCCCTGCTGAATGCGCACGGAGCGGCATTCCTCGCGGGTGAACGGGTTGGACAGCAGGTCGAGCATGTTGGCCATGCGGCCGCAAGCCACGCGCTCCTCCAGCTCCCTGTCTTCGTCGAGGGCCTCGCTGAACAGGCTCATCTTGCACCACATGTCGTAGTCGAACGTCCAGCGGCAGAATTCGTCAATCTCCCTGCTCCACTTACAGCCGTTCATCACGTAGAGGATGCAGGCCTTGCGGAAGGCGATGACCGCAGCACGGCGGGCCAGCACGCGATAGCCGTCGTCGTCGAACAACGCTGCGCGCTCTACACCCAGCTTGTTCAGCTCAGCAGCCATGCGCTTAGCCTGCTGACAGACAATGAGCCCACGGTCCTTGGCTTCGTCGAGCAGTCCGAGGTAGGCCATCATCTGCTGCTCGTACTTCTCGTCGTAGCGCTTGTAGACGGGAATCTCGCCGTTGTCCTCAATGTCGGGGATGGTGCAGAAGTTCAGGCGCGAGACGGTGCCATCGTTCACATTCTTGCGGAAGAACCGGATAGCCGATGCAGGCGTGGTCGACGCATTCCAACACCAGCGCATCGGTGCACGAGCCGTTACCGAGAGGGCGCCCACGCGCTCCTGGCCATACATGTCGGTATCGAAGTTGCGGCAGATGATTCGGCTTACCATCTCGCGAGAGCTGCCGCCTGCCATCTTCGACAGCATCTCAACCTCGTCCATGCGCGTGTAGAGACATTTGTGGCCTGCACGCTCGGCATCGGCCAGTCGCTGGGTAAAGGCGGCGTTGGTCATGTCCGAGTCGACCACCTGGATACAGATGTCCGTTGGGCGCAACGTGCCCTTCTTGTTGGCCGACTTGCTGTTCTGTTCGTCCTTCCACTCCTGCTCCTGCTGGCGGCAGAGGGTGTCGCGGGCAATGATGTCCTTCAGGCAGATGTCGATGGGCTTCTTGATGCACGACTTGCCCGTAGCCATCGGCGCCACCAGCACGTTCATCAGCGTGGCCTCCATCTCCGAGTTGTCTGCATACTCCAGCCTCACGCCGCCCATACGTGTGGCCCAGGCAGGGAATATGGCGTTGGCCATAGCCGGGCGGCAGTGATCGGGCACCTTCGAGATGGCAATGCGGATGGGCGCTGGGAGACGGCTGGGCATCACGGGTTCGCGCATCAGCGCCTCGCGGTTCTTACCCTGCTCCATGTTCAGACGGCGGCGACAGAGGTCGAGCGTCAGCACCATCTTCTGGCTCATGGCGCCCGACTGCTTGCGCTTGCAGGCATTCTGGATGGTCTCGGTCACGCGCTCGTGCTGCTCACCGTAGTCGGGCAGAACGGTGCGAATCCAGCGCGGGTCGTCGTTGCAGACGTGGCGCAGATGACAGCTCATTCTGTAGATGAAGTCGTTGCGGTTGCCATGCTCAGGTGCACCACCGAGTTGGTCGGCCAGTTCCTCAACAATCATCGCGTAGGGGATTCCGTTGTAGTCCTCAGGGTAGCCCTGTCCATCCTGTTTCGGAGAGGTGACTGCCGCATTGGCTTCTCCCCCTAAACAGGGGGAGTCAGAGGGGGTCTGCTCCCTACCGTCAATCGTTAGCCCGCGCTCCTCGTAGGCATTGCGGCGCTCGGCCAATTCCTCATCGCTCAGGCGTGCCTGCCAGTCGTCGCTGGTATAGAGCTGCGAACTGGCATCGGTGATGTAGATCATGCGCTCAGGCGAGCAGCAGTCAGCATCGAAGTCAACGCCCAGCGCCTTCGTGTAGGCACGCTGCGCCTCCTCAATGGTCATGCCCACGGGGATGCGGATGTCTAAGTGCAGCTTCTTCGAGGCCGAATACTCAGCATGAAGCAGCTTACCCTTCCACTCGCCCTCCACCGTATTAATATGGTACGCGCGAGCCAGAGCCATCGACACCTGACTGGCATCATCGATGTCAACACACGTCTGGAACGTGAACTCCTCGGGCAGAATCGAGTCCTGCGAGCGATGGTTGTCGCGGAAACGGAAGTAGTGAGGACAGCGGAAGGGAAGCATACCCTTCAGCCGACGACGCTCGTCCTTGTCTTCCGTCTGGCGGATTTTGGTTATCAAACTTGCCACCTCGTCGGTCTTGGTGACGTTAACGAACTCCTCGAGCGTGTGCTCGAATACTTGCCCCTTGGGGGCTTGAACCTTGCGGTTCATTGCAATAAGTCTTTCTGTACTCATAATGCGTAATTTTTTAAGGTGAAACATAAATTTGTCACCACAAAGTTACGCATATTATTAATGTAAAGCAAGCCTTCCGTCCCCCTTCCACCCCGCCGGAACAACGTTGGAAAAACTTCGGAAAACCTCGGAAAATCTTCGGAAACCTCAGGAACCCTTTAGGCTAAATGTTGGGCAAAAAGTGTCGTGAATTAGAAAACGGCAGCAATGCGGCGAATCCGTCTGAGCTTCTCCATAAACGAGTCGTCGCGCTCGGCCATCAGCATGTCGTATTCGTTTTGCATCGCCAGCAGAGGAGCGGCATCAACGCCGAGGGCAGCCTCCATCATCATGGCCAGTTCGGGACTGAGCGACCGCTTCCCGTTCAGCATTTCGTTGAAGGCCGAGTACGAAATGCCAATCTCCTTGGCCAGCCCGCGTTGCGAAATGCCACGATATTCCAGTTCGTCCTTCAGCACCTCACCAGGATGGGTGGGCTGAAAGGGCTTCAAGTTATTCGCTATCATCTGCGGATTTACTCCTTCAAGTGTCGTCATATCTCGTCCTCCTTCATTTATAATGGTTTGACAATTCAGTAATGTTACAAATCGTGGCTATCTGCTTGCCTGCTTCCATGCCTTCGGTAAACTCGATGCGGTACTGGTCGTTTACGCGAACCGAAGATATTCCCTCTTTGTCGCCGTGAAGCTTCTCGTAGTGCAGCGAACCGTACTTGGCCAGCCCTGAAACATTCTCCTGCTGCTTCATCAGGTTGACAACCTTCACATACTTGCTGACAATCTGAGGCTGAAACCGATGCTTTTTGTCACTGGCCTTGCCCACTGTGTAGAGTTCTTTAAGGTATGTCTGCTCGAATGTAACTATCATACGGCTGCAAAGTTACAAAAAGTTTCGGATGTTCGCAAATTTATGAACAACAATTATAGAAAAAGAAAGCATTATTCCTGGCAAAAGCATTGTCGATTCCAGAAAATGTCGTATCTTTGCAGGCAGGAAATAATATTGAACGCATATGAAAAGAATCGTTTTTCTATTAACCGCAGTACTTGCCCTGCTGTCGACAGTCAAGGGCAGCAACGACGCTG
>CAMHHO010000091.1:0-13846 GCA_946184965.1 uncultured Prevotellaceae bacterium
TGACAAGGTGAACGAAGACGATGAGAAGCTTCTCACGTTGAAGGGCATCAAATTTACTAATGACTAATTAAAAGAAAGGAAAGACCATGGGAAAAATTGATCTTATTGACAACAACTGGACCGACCTCGTATTTGAAGGAAAGAACAAGGAATACGGCGCATACGTTCTCCGTAAGGAAACCGGAAAGCGTAACGTCAAGGCTCTCATTTGGGTGCTGATTGGCATTGCTGCCATCTTCGCTCTCGCTTACGCTAATCTGGCTATTCAGAACGCCATGAAGTCGAACGCTACGATTGATACTGACGTCGAGCTGTCGAAACTGGCACAGAAGAAGGAAGCCAAGGTAGAGCGCAAGGAACCCGTCAAGGTGGAAGTCGAGCAGAAAGTCGTTGAGAAAGTGAAATCGTCTGTGAAGTTCACCGCTCCTGAAATCAAGAAGGACGACGAAGTGAAGCCCGAGGACGAAATCAAGTCACAGGACGACCTCTCGAAGACCAACACCGCCATCGGTACCTTCGACGTGAAGGGTAACGACGAGGCAGAAGGTGAGGTGCTGAAGGCTAAGGAAGTCGTGGTCGACGAAAAGCCGAAGGAAGAGGAGACAAAGGTGTTCGACGTCGTTGAGCAGATGCCTTCATTCCCTGGTGGCGACGCCGAGCTGATGAAGTTCCTGAACTCGCACATCAAGTACCCCGCAGTTGCCGAGGAGAACGGTATCCAGGGTCGTGTGGTTGCCACCTTCGTGGTTGAGCGCGACGGTTCTATTACCGATGTAAAGGTCATCAAGTCTGTTGACCCCTCACTCGACAAGGAGGCCATCCGCGTGCTGAAATCCATGCCTAAGTGGATTCCCGGTAAGCAGAACGGTTCGGCTGTGCGCGTGAAGTACACCGTGCCTGTAACCTTCAGATTGCAGTAAATGAAAATGACATCATTCAACAAATTCGTTGGATTAACACTAATTTTAGGCTTGTTCCTCGCATGTGGGAACAAGCCTAAATCACTGCCTTACGACTATGAGGCAGCGGCAGCATCTTTTGCTTCCGACGAAAGTTTCTACCCCATCCTTGACGAGGAGCTCGAAGTCTATCAGGCACTCCACGCTCAAGGCGAGCTGAAGGCCGTCTATACCGACCAGGAAGACGCCATCCGACAGCTCATGGAGAATAAGGTGTGGCTGGCATTTGGCACGCGCCAGCTCTCGCAAAGGGAGATCGAGAGCCTCAAGGCACGCTCGTTCATGCCAAGGGTGATACCCATTGCCTACGATGGTCTCGCCATCATCGTCAACAATGCCAATCCCGACACGTGTATCTCAGTCAGGGACTTCCGCCGCATTCTCAGCGGTGAGGTCACCAACTGGAAAGAAATCTACCCCAACTCCAAGTTGGGCGCTATTGACGTAGTCTTCGACAATCCCAAGTCGAGCACCGTGACCTACTGCGTCGACTCCATTCTCGGCGGCAAGCCCATTCAGGGCTCTGACAACATCGGCGCCGTCAAGAAGAGCGTAGAGGTCATCGACTGGGTGGAGCGTCACGAGAATGCCATCGGAATCATTGGTTCCAACTGGCTCAACGACAAGCGCGACACCACCAACGTCACCTTTAAGAAGAACATAACCGTCATGAAGGTCAGCAGGCTGGACTCTGCTACGGCATACAACAGCTTCAAGCCCTATCAGTACTACCTATACAACGGCAACTACCCGCTCATCCGCACCATCTACGCCCTGCTTAACGAGCCGCGTTCAGGCGTACCGTCCGGGTTTGCCCACTTCTGCCGCCTGCCCAAGGGCCAGATGATTATCTTCCGCTCAGGACTGCTCCCCATACAGGCCGGCATGGAGGTACGCAACGTTAATGTTACCACAGAATAAACCTTTTATTCGAAATAACGTCATAACGATATAACATCATAAAGAGAGAACGAAAACAACATGTCTAACCCTTTAAAAAGAAAAAGTATGAAAACGATTAAATATTTAGTAATGGGTGTTGTGCTGGCAGGTTTCAGCACCACCGTCATGGCTCAGGACGGCACTAAGGCCGACATTGATGCCGTCAAGAAGATCATTAGTAGCAAACCCGCTGATCTGGCCGACCAGATGAAGCCCTTCGAGAAGAAGAACAAGAAGAACGCCGAGAACCTCACAGAGTTCGCACGCGCTTTCTACGAGGCTAAGGACACGGCCAATGCTGCCAAGTACGCAGACCTGGCCCTGAAGGCTAACAAGAGTTATGCTCCTGCCTACATCCTCAAGGGTGACCTCCGCGCACTCGCTGAGGACGGTGGTGGCGCTGCCTCGCTCTACGACCAGGCTATCTACTTCGACCCGAAGAACCCTGAGGGCTACCGCAAGTATGCTTCCGTCTACCGCAAGATTGACCCGCGTGGCGCTATCGCAAAGCTCAACGACCTGCGCACGCAGCTGCCCGACTATCCTGTCGATGCCATCATCGGCCACATCAACTACATCTCTAACAACTTCGACGAGGCCATTGCCGCCTACGACAAGGTGCCGCAGCAGAAGCTCGAAAAGATGGACATCATCGAGAGCGCATTCTCGGCTTACCTGACGCAGAAGTATGACAAGGGTATCCAGATGGCTGAGTTTGGTCTCCAGAAGGAACCGCGCAACTCTACGCTGAACCGTCTGGCCATGTTCTGCAACACGGAGAAGGGCAACTTCGACAAGGCCCTCGACTTCGCCGACCGTCTGTTCAACAAGTCTGACTCGGCCAACATCTCCTACATGGACTACGTCTACTACGGCAATGCCCTCAACGGTCTGAAGCGTCACGACGAGGCCATCTCCATGTTCCAGAAGGCTCTCGACCAGCAGTTCGACAACAAGGACAAGCGCGCCGGCGTCATCCAGACCCTCGCCAACGCCTACAAGGGCATGGAGGACTACCCCAACGCCATCAAGTACTACGAGCAGTACCTCTCCGAGGTCTCGAAGGCCAGCGCCTCCGACTACCACAGCCTGGCACAGCTCCACGTGAAGAACTCCGACAAACTCGAAGGTGCAGCCAAGACCGATGCCCTGAAGAAGGCCGACGGCATCTATGAGAGCATGCAGAGCAAGTATGCCGACATCGACGACTTCATCGCCTTCCAGCGTGCCCACGTCAGCCTGTTCATGGACCCCGACTTCAAGCAGGGCCTGGCCAATCCCCACTATGCCAAGCTCATCGAACTGCTCGCTGCCAAGGACGAGAAGACCGAGAGCGACAAGAAAAAGATTGTCGAGGGCTGCGGCTACTTCATCAACTACTACGTACACATCACCCCCGACAACGCCAAGGCTAAGGAGTATGCTGCCATACTGCAGTCTGTCGATCCCGATAACGAGACGGCCAAGGTTGTGATGCAGCTGAAGTAAACACTACTGATAAATACCAACAGAGAGGGGCTTCCTTGCGGAAGCCCCCTTTTTGGTTTATAAAGCTCAATCAGACGAATTAAGCCGGAAGAGAGATTGCCTCTGACGGGCAAACAGAAGCGCAAGTACCGCACTCCGTGCAAGCGTCAGCGTCAATTACATACTTCTCACCCTCAGAGATAGCCTCTACGGGGCACTCACCTATACAGGTTCCACATGCGATGCAATCATCACCAATTACGTAAGCCATAATACTTTTAAATTGTTAGTGAATTAATTAATACTCAAAATTAGTGATGCAAAGGTAAGTATTATTTTTGAATTATACTCAACTTTTGGTATCTTTTTTTGCAATTTATACGGTGTCGAAATTGCCGCAAATATAATATTAAGGCAGTTTTGGCGTTATATACTAAGTGAAGAGACTGTATATATATAATAAGGTGAACGCTGCGTGGTGGGTGAAAGGGCTGTTGCTGCTTGCAACTCTTCACTCTTCACATATAACGGCCAATGCTCAGGAGCGCAAGCCCCAGAACAAGCCCTATATCGACCTGCGCCCCATGCACTTTGGCATCAGCGTGGGCTTCCACATGCAGGACATCGAGCTACAGAACGTCGGGCCTCAGATTATTACGCTCGACGACGGCACTCAAACTACTGAGACCATCCTCTGCGAGCAGGACAACTGGAACCCAGGCTTCAGCGTAGGCGTGCTTGCCGACCAGCGTCTGTCAAAGCACTTTAACGTGCGTCTGGCGCCAACCATGCACTTTGGAGCCAAGCATCTTACGTTCCACAACCTCACGCGTAGAGACAACGAAGGACATATCATCACAGCCACACAGGACATGAAGAACACTTACATCGCTTTCCCCATCGATGTAAAGTTCTCAGCAGAGCGTTTCAACAACTACCGTCCCTACCTCATTGCAGGAATTAACCCCATGCTCAACCTCACGAGCAAGTCACAGGACTTCATACAGCTGAAGCGTTACGACACAATGGTAGAAATCGGTTTTGGCTGCGACTTCTACCTGCCTTTCTTCAAGCTCATACCTGAGCTGAAGTTCAGTTACAGCCTTACCAATGCCCTCGACAGTGGCCACTCTGACGAACTGACAGACGCCAACGCCCGTCTCTACACCAACTCCGTCAACTCTGGTCACGCCAAGATGATAACCCTCAGCTTCTTCTTTGAGTAAGGCCCCGTCCTCCACACCGCTACCCGCCACCTTTCTTCCCGTTACCCGGCGGGTAAAGCCTCGTTTACCGCCAGGTAAAGATGAGTTTACCGGCAGGTAAAGTTGATTGAGCTAACTAGGCCAGTTAGCACTACTAACTAGGGCACATAATAAAAGCAGACACACCAGTTAAGATGTGCCTGCCTATAACAGAATTCAATTAAGAATTTACTCGGGATCTACCAGCTCTTCGATGCAGAACTCGATGTCGTCGAAGTAGAACTTTGTAGCCAGATCCTTGTTGTCATTCAGGTTGAAAGCAATCGTGCTGATACCAGCCTGGTCGGAAGAGATAGAACCACGCTTCTCGAAGGACTGCCATTCGGTGGTGAAGTTAACCGTTCCAACCATATCCCAATGCTTGTAAGCGCCTGGGGTGGTGTGAGCCTGAGTGGATGCAGAAGCAGCATCGTCAGCACGATACTTCATCTTGAAGAGGAACTGCTCGCCCTGCTGGAACACATGGTCGACAGTTACGAAGAACTGGGTATCCCAACCTTGAGCAGCACCGGCATGGCTCGTAACAACGACTGCACGTGAACCGTCAACACCAGCACCGTCAACAATCTTCGTGTTGAAGGCACCGCCTTCGTCACCGTCCTTACCCACGAGGCAGGTCACGTCAGTACCTTCGCAGTCACCGTTTACAACAAGATTCTTCCAAACGGGGATGGGAGCCTTCTTAATCATCTCAAAGCGGATGTCGTCGAAATAGTAATTCGTAGCCTCCTTCGGGTTCTGAGAGAGGTTGAAGGCGATGGTACGCATGCCATCCTGCGAGCCGTCAATCTTGCCCGTCCACTCAACGGTGGTCCACTCTTCAGTAAAGTTAACGTCGCCCACCATGTAGTAAATCAGGTAGGCACCAGGAGCGGCGTGAGCTTGCGATGAGGCTACGGCCACCTTATCGGCCTTGACTCGCATGGAGAACTTCACCTCGTCACCAACGCCTAAAGGCTCGTCGATAGTTACGAAGAACTGACTATCCCAATCAGCTGAAGGATTGTCGTTTGAGGTGACGATGATGCAATGGTTGGTAGGATCAGCTGGATCCTCCACGATTCTAGCAGATGTCGTACCCTCCTTCACGCCGTCAATGTAGTCGTTGGCGAAGAAGTTGGCCACATTGGTACCCTCACAGCTTCCGTTCAAAACCATGTTACCCTCGTCGAACGGATCAACCACGGGAGGTATCTCAATAGGATTGTCTAATTGAGTACAGGAATAAAATCCAGTTGTGGCAAGTGCTAACGATGCCAACACGATAAAACTCTTTTTCTGTTTCATACGTTGTAAGTTTAAATGATTATTGGTATGTATTGTTTGTCAATAGTAATTCGCCTACAAAGGTATGAAAAAAAGTAAATGCAGACCTTTGTATTTGTCACATTTACTTTTCAATTTGTCTCACAAAGGCGTTTTTAAGGTCTAAAACCACTGTTTTCCCATAATTTTTATTAACTTTGCATCGCTAGAACAAAACAAACTATTCTAAAAACCACATGAGGGATAAAGGGCTCTGCCCCGCGATGGTAAACACCAACTGAGCCTACAATAGAGTTATGAGCAAGAGATCATTCTTTGTGAGAAGTTTTGCCGTCGCACTCGGTGCTTTACTTTACGTTTCGTGCGACAAGAGGGACAACCCTATCAGTCCGGAGCCAGAGCCGGTAGATCCCATGATTGAAGAAATAACCTATGAGGATGTCACCGCAATGGTAGCCGTCGACAAGTGGGGCCAGGCAGGCTTCACAGGCTCCTGGGCTGCACCTGAGGTTGACACCAAGGACGGTCGCCACTCAGGCATGGCCGAGGTCTATGGTGAGGGCGATGCCGTCATCAATGCCACAGGAGTGCTGCTGCAGCAGACCATTGAAGGCCTGCAGCCAGGTAAGTACACGGTAGATCTTTATGCCAACGCCATGTATACCCCCGACCGCGGCTTTAACTCCGACATGGAAGACAATGCCGAGGACGTGGCTTACCTTTTTGCCAACGACAAGAAAATCTTTATTGTTGCCAAGCGTGCAGCAACAACGACGAAGAACCCTGTCTATAGTTTCGAAGCCGAGGTTGGCGAAGACGGTATATTGGTTTTGGGACTTGGCAAGGAGAAGGGTGGCACCAACTGGCATAATATCCAGATTAAGGAACTGGCCCTGCAGGTTGTCAATACACGTCCGATGAGTGAAGCTTATGCTGAACTGCAGCCCGAAATTGACGCGCTATCAGGCAAGGTTATGCCTGCCGACGTTAAGACATTATTAGAACTTACCCTTGCTGAGCCGAGGAGCCAGGAGAATCTCGAAGCCCTGAAGCTGGCCCTGAAAGCTGCTCGCGAGGGTGTGCAGATATATGATGAGGTAAAGGTGAAACTCGATGCCATGAAAGCCTTGATAGACGAGACAAACGTTTATACCGAAACAGCCCTCAACGAATACTATACAAAGTATGTTGAAAAGTTTGAAGCCGGAACGTTAGATGAGAATGACGTCAACACCTTACAGAACCCCGACAAGGTGACTGGCTGGCACGATGCCATCAGCTGCGACGAGTTCCTGCTGAGCGCTTGGGACACTAACCCCAACTTCCAGGATGCTCCCTACTACATCAACACCTGGTCGACAGAGGGTGACAACGACGGTTCTAACTTCCGCGTGCCCTTCTTCGAGTATTGGACACAAGACCCCAACTCGTTAGGTGAGCGCACGCTGACTGCCACGATGACGGGCCTGGAGCCTGGCAACTACGAGGTGTCGGCCTGGGTGCGCGTCCGTGCCAAGAACGGCTACGAGGCTCCAGCCTATGGCATTACTCTGCAGGCTAACGACGGCGAGGCCGTTAACGTTGCTGCTGGTAAGCAGATTGGTACGTCGCAGTTCTATCTCGACACCTTTACGGCTAAAGGCACAGTTGGTGCCGATGGAGTGCTGAAGATCAAGTTCATTGTAGCAGCCGACAACAACATCAGCTGGCTGTCGTTCAAGAACGTGAAGTTTGAGAAGAAATAGGAATGTATAGATAGTAAAAAAGGCCGGTGATTCCGGCCTTTTTTATTGTCAGCGTACCGCGTTCAGCCGCCGCCGATAGCTGCGAGCCAGCCATAGGCAGAGGGCGAGGGCAGCAACAACAATAAGAGCACCCCAAAGCAGCATCGACGAGTCGTCGCCAGTGCCGCCGACAAGCCAGTCCTGAACGGCATGGGCGGTGTCGGGCACTTCTGCTGGTTGGGCAACGATGGTGTCAGAGGCAACGACTGTGTCAGGAACCTCAGCCGGCACCTTCGCGGTGTCGGGAGGAATCACCGGCTTGACGGGACGTACAGGTCGGTGCGGGTAATCAACAATGATGTCTAACAGATACATAACTGAATTGTTTTTATAGGTTAATGATGTTTGAATAGTAGTGGGACAAGATGGTGAACAGCAACCCTGTGAGGAAACTGACGGCATTGCAAAGCAAGCTGTAGACGCAGGACTGCCCGAGGCTCCGCGTAAAAGCGAAGTACCAGAGTGCCTCAGCTACGACAACCAGCCCTTCGGCCAGAGCTATGCCTGTCGGACCGATGTCGTGATGAATGACGTAGAGGTTCAATGGCACGTTGGTAAGCACGTTGACCAACACTGAGCCAAGCAGCACGTTCCGCCGGCGTTCGCCAAGCAGCAGCAGAACACCGTACTCTATGAGAATGGTGGCAACGAGTGCAGTCAAGAGGAGCGTCAGACTGTTCATAGGCTACAGGTAAGCTAACAGATAACCGGGAATAAGTGCCGCAGCCAACAGACCAAAGGCCAGTCCTTCGCGGCCTTTCAGCACGATGTTGGCCAGATAGAGCGTAACGGGCATCGTACAGTTGACGGCGAAGAGGCCCGCCAGGAGCACGGCTTCGCTCTCGTTTCGCAGCAAGGCACAGAGAGCGACAACAACAGCTACCGTCAGCAGCGTCTTAATGATGCCAAATTGCCTCGCCACCCAGCCGCCCGCCATCTTACCCAGCATGGCGACAGCTCCGATGAGCAGCAGTATAGACTTGGGCTGCTTGGGAATGCCCGCCGAGAACGCCTCGCCCACAAACGAGCGCAGCATGACAAAACCCATCAGCGCCAGCACAGCCAGTACAACTACGCCAAAGCCAAAACCGCCCTTGACCCTATTATCGTCAGTCTTTGCCGATGGCCGACCGTCGCGCTGCACATAGACAGCCGCCAAAAAGCATAGGGCGAGCAGAAACATGTAGAGCAGCGGCCACGAACAGAAGACGGCTCCGACCGCCAGTCCCATCGCACCAGTAGAGACGAAGAATCCCAGGGCGCGCATGTCGTTGGCCGTAGTCAGTGCCACCTGACGGCCTCCCCATACGTGAAACAGCGAGTTGCCCAGCCCCAGCATCGTGGTCACGAGCAATATCAGCAGGCGCGAAGTGTGGAGACTGGCGACGAACACCACCGCCGACGCCACGCCAACGGCCAGCGTCAGCAGCATGACCGCCGCCAACAGCATCCAATGGGGCTCGCGCAAACGGTCGGCACAGAGACCGGTGAGCGGTTGGGTAAGGAATGCCAGCACGTTGTATAGCAAGAACACGCCCACCAAGCTGGCCGTACTGCACGAAGCCGCCATCAGGTAGAGACAGCAGAGGCACAGTCCGTCGACGAGGAAGTGCAGCAGAGTACAAATTCCGAGACGCTCCACGACCAGTTTTTTTTGAGGGTTGCTACTTTTCCATCGTCAGCACCAGTTTGCCGACAAAGACGCCGTGCTTGCCGTTCTGGTCGACGGGAATACGCATACCGTTCTTGTCGGGAGCATACTCCAACGTCGGCATATAGGTGTGGGTATGACCGCCGAGCACGAGGTCGCAGCCTTCGGTCAGGCTGAGGAACCGCTCGTCGGGGAACACGCTGATCTCCCAGCCCAAATGGCTCAGACAGATGACGAGGTCGCACTTCTCCTGACGTCGCAGCAGGTCGATGTACTTCTGGGCCGTCTCAGCAGGGTCGAGATAGGTAATACCCTCGCAGTTGCGGTCGCTCACCAGTCCCTTCAGCTGGGGCGCCAAGGCGAAAATGCCAATCTTCACGCCCTCGCGCTTCAGGGTGATGTAGGGTTTTACCAGCCTTTCGAGCACGGTGCCCGTACAATCGTAGTTGGAACAGACGATAGGGAAGTTGGCTTGCCTGAAGAGGCGAGCCATGTTGTCGAGTCCGAAGTCGAACTCATGGTTTCCGATGGTGGCGGCATCGTAGCCCATCTGGTTCATCAGCCCTATCTCCACCTCGCCCTTAAACAGGGTATAGTAGCCCGACCCCTGTGAGAAGTCGCCACTGTCGAGCAGAAGCAGGTTGGGATGTTGTTGTCGCTGCTCCTTGACCATCGCCACACGGCGCAGGAATCCGCCCCGCCCGGCAATATCGGTTTTGTCAAGGTTAGGGCTGAGAGGCATGATACACGAGTGGGTGTCGTTGGTGTGCAGAATCACGATTTGCTTCTGCTTCTTTGCGGCTGCCGTCAGCCCCGACAGCAGCGCTATTATTATAATAAGGTGTAATCGTCTCATAGTCTTACTGCTTTTTTATCCGTCCTTCTACCTGTGAGTCAACAGTCTCGCCCCGGGCCTGTTTCTCCTTGAAATAGTTCATAATGAGGAAACGCGTGTTGTTACTCGCTGCTTCAGGGGCCACAATATCCGTTCCCTTACGGAAAGCCATCATCTTGTCGTTGCCTTCGAGCAGATAGTTGATGGTCGTCACGCGATATTTCTGCTGCGGATTGATTTCCTGTCCGTGCAGACGGGCCGAAACGAGCTTGCCGTCGCTGGTAATCACCAGTTCCGTACCGCGGCTTACGCCCTCACCGCCCGTGGCAGCTATCTGTGAGAACAGTTCCAGGAGCTGCTCGCCGGTCAGCGTGACGAAACATATTTTGTTCTCGAACGGCGCAATACTGAGCACGTCGCCGTAGGTCACCTCACCTCGCGTCAGGTCGGCCCGTATGCCGCCCATGTTATAAACGCCGAGCACGGGCTGCTCACCGTAGTCCTTAGCCGCCCATACCAGGATGTCAGCCAGCAGGTTCGACAGGTCGCTCTCAGGCCGCTTGGCGTGCATGTTATGTGCCACGCGCCCCATAACAGGCCCCATGATGCTGTCGTTCACCCGTTTGAAAGGGGCAATAAAACTGGCAGCCGTCTCGTCAGGATGCTGGTCGTAGCGACTGTCGATGACTATCCGGGTGCGCTCGACACTTGTTAAATTGTAATGCGATTTGCAGGAAACCATCGCAACTGCGACGAGCAACGTTCCTGCCGCAAATAGTTTAATCTTCATAATTGACGCTCTTTTGCTTGCAAAGTTAGAGAAAAAAAGTGATATGAAGAAAAAAAACTTTGGTAATCCCTCAGATTTAACAGGTTTTTCGTAACTTTGCAGCTGCAATTAATGGCAAAGACTGTCAAGGCACTGACCACTGCCGTTGGACTATTGGTCGTAGGAGGCCTAACCTATCTGCTTTTCCGGCCATGTACACTCCTCATGTTCCGACTCGTCGACGCATTAGGAGCGATGACTGTCTTGGGCGATTGTCGCGCCTGGGCCTCCGACTCTGGAGCGTGGCTGCCCGAGTGGGTTGTCTATAGTCTGCCTAACGCGCTGTGGTCGGCAGCCTACATACTGACAATAGAGGCTCTGCTGGCACCATCGCGGAACAAGGTGGTCATTGCCGGTATCATGCCCGTAGCCGGGGCCGTCACTGAATGGCTGCAGGCTATCGGCATGCTTAGCGGCACTTTCGACGTCCTTGACATTGTAGCCTACACCCTACCCTACCTTGCCTATATCATTTATTACGCTTATCAAACAAAAACCGTATAGTATGAAATCATTCTTTACCAACAAGCAGTTAACCATTATCATCTGCGTGGTCTTCGTCACCTTGGCCGTGATGACGATGGTCATCGATGGCGACGAGACACCCGAAGGCCAGACGGCGCAGACAGAACAGAAATCAGAGCAGAAAGACTCCATTGAAAAAGACAGCGTCGTCATTAACAAGCCTTTGGAGACTGACCCCTACGAAGAACTGGACAATCTCATCGGACTGGATGAAGTCAAGAAGGAGGTCAGGTCGCTGGCCAACTTCGTCAAACTTCAGAAGCAGCGCAAGGACCAAGGACTCAAGAGCCCCAAATTGTCTTATCACCTTGTGTTCACCGGTAGCCCTGGTACTGGTAAGACTACTGTTGCACGCATCGTGGCACGCATTTACAAGGACTTGGGCATTCTGAAGAAAGGACATACCGTAGAGACCGACCGCTCTGGCCTCGTAGGGCAATATATCGGACAGACGGCACCCAAAACCAACCAAATCGTAGACTCCGCCATGAACGGTGTGCTGTTCATCGACGAGGCATACGCCTTAGTGCCCGAGCATTCCACACAGGACTACGGTCAGGAAGCCATCTCTACACTATTGAAACGTATGGAGGACAACCGCGACAGTCTGGTAGTCATCATTGCTGGCTACTCCAACGAGATGCAGCGTTTCATCGACTCCAACCCTGGTCTGCAGTCGCGTTTCACCCGCTACATCAACTTCCCCGACTACACGGCAGAAGAGCTGGTCCGCATCTTTTATATGTACATGAAAAAGAACGAGTACACACTCAGCAAGGAGGCCGACGCCATGCTTCGCGAGAAGCTGGAATATGCCGTCGCTCATAAGGATCGCAACTTTGGTAACGCCCGCTATGTGCGCAACATCTTCGAGAAAACCATTGAGCAGCAAGCCAACCGTCTGGCCAAGCAGACTGGACTAAGCAAAGAACAGCTGACGGAGCTGACAAGTGAAGATTTGGAATACGCTTTCTCGGCTAAAAAGAACATCAATCTATAAAAAACGTTAAACGTTGGCGGATAACTCTGCCCTAAGGGGCTCTATCTGCCAACTTTTTAGTACCTTTGCAGCCGCTTTCCGCGTAATCGCTGGCAGGAAGATAGGAGAGTTGCCTGTTATGTTGCGTTGGAACGATACAACAACCGTTTAATTCTTTATAACAAAAATGGATTTAATTAAAGTTGCTGAAGAAGCATTTGCAACCGGCAAGAAGTTCCCAGAGTTCAAGGCTGGTGACACTATCACTGTCGCTTACAAAATTATCGAGGGTTCTAAGGAGCGTATCCAGCTCTTCCGTGGCGTAGTCATCAAGATTAGCGGCCATCAGGAGAAGAAGCGCTTCACCGTTCGCAAGATGTCGGGCACCGTGGGTGTTGAGCGTATCTTCCCCATCGAGTCGCCGAACATCGACTCTATCGAGGTGAACAAGGTTGGTAAGGTTCGTCGCGCTAAGCTTTACTATCTGCGCAAGCTCACTGGTAAGGCTGCCCGCATCAAGGAGAAGCGTCGCCCCGTCGCTGCCGAGTAATCGAAAGCATAAAAAGCTCACCTTCAGGTTGAGCTTTTTTTGTTGTAGTTCTCATCGGCACTGACGTCGCCGTGGAGCGCGTCCTGAAACGAGTCCCAGTCCTGAAAACCGACCAGCAGCGACAGCCGGTCGAGTGTCTTGCGGTCGGGCTTGTGTAGCAGTTCCTTTTCCACGGCTCCCAACAGTTTCTTCAGTGCCAAATGTTTCTTTTCCATAAATTCTGAATTTTGCTGCAAAATTACAAAATTATTTCGTACCTTTGCACACAAATCGACAAAAAACGCAAAAGCACAATGAAAGAATTAGCACTGAAGTACGGATGCAATCCGAATCAGAAGCCTTCGCGCATCTTCATGCAGGAGGGCGAGTTACCCATCGAAGTAATCAACGGCCGTCCGGGCTACATCAATTTCCTCGACGCCTTCAACGCCTGGCAGCTGGTCAAAGAGCTGAAGGAGGCTACCTGCCTGCCCGCCGCCGCGTCGTTCAAGCACGTCAGCCCCGCCGGTGCTGCCGTGGGACTGCCGCTGACCGACACGCTGAAGAAAATCTACTTCGTCGACGATATCGAGGGACTCGATGAGTCGCCCATCGCCTGTGCCTACGCCCGTGCCCGTGGTGCCGACCGTATGTCGTCGTATGGCGACTTCGTGGCCCTGAGCGACACCTGCGACAAGACGACGGCCCTGCTGCTGAAGCGCGAGGTCAGCGACGGCGTGATTGCCCCCGGCTATACCGACGAGGCCATCGAGATTCTGAAGGACAAGCGCAAGGGCACGTACAACGTCATCAAG
>CAMHHO010000092.1:0-13515 GCA_946184965.1 uncultured Prevotellaceae bacterium
ATAATACTTCATCTTGTTGACTTTTTATGAGTCAACTTTTTCCAGGGGAAGACAAATCGCTTCTTCAGACCTCCCCTAGCCCCTCCTGACTCAGGAGGGGAATTTTACGAACTTCATTTCGTGAAGGATGCGCTTCTGGCGCTTCTTCATGTATTTGCTGGGATCCTTCGACGAGAACTTGCGGGGATTAGGGAGCGTGGCGGCAATCAGGGCACACTGCTCACGAGAAATCTGGCTGGCACGCAGGCCCCAGTTCTCGCGACTGATGGCCTCGACACCATAAATGCCCTCACCCGTCTCGATGGAGTTCAGGTAAACCTCGAGGATGCGCTCCTTAGGCCAGATCAACTCAATCAATACGGTGAAATAGACCTCAAAGCCCTTGCGCACCCACGAGCGACCCGGCCAGAGGAAGACGTTCTTGGCCGTCTGCTGCGTGATGGTCGAGGCGCCTAACTTCTGCTTCTCCGGATGCTGGCTGTTGCGCTTGGCGGCATGCTCGATGGCCTTGAAGTCGAAACCGTGATGGCTGAGGAAGTTGACATCCTCGCTGGCCATAACGGCTACGGGCATCGACTCCGACATCTCGTCGAGCGATACCCAATGGTGGCTCATGCGCAACTCCCTACCCTCCTTCGCCTGCTCATAACAACGGATGAACATCAGCGGCGTGAACCATACAGGGATGAAACGCAGGGCTACGACAGAAAGAATCGTGGAGGCCAAGAAAGCCACCACGATTCTACGTATCAGTTTCTTAATGAACTTCAATTCTTCAGTTCTTCAATTTTTCAATTCTTGAATCCTTGAATTCTTCAATCCTTACTGGAGCGTTCCGGCCTCAGCAGCCTGAATCATAGCCTGGCTGGCATAGAGGATAACCTCAACGCGGCGGTTCTGAGCCTTACCAGCGGCGGTAGAGTTGTCGGCAACGGGATTAGCCTCACCGAAACCGGTGGTAGAGCGAATCTGGTTGCTGCTAACGCCGAGCGACAGCAGGTAGTTGGTCACGGCCTGAGCGCGTTGCTGCGACAGGTTGACGTTCTTCTGATAGCTCTGCTCAGCGGTAGAGTTCTTCCAGCCGGCATTGTCGGTGTAACCCTGAACGGCAACGTCGCAGTCGGTGTTCACCTTCAGCACGTTGTTGGCAAACTGGGTCAGCGAGTTCTTGGCAGCAGCCTGCAGCGTAGAGCTGCCCGTGCCGAAGAGGATACCAGAGTCGAAGGTAACCTTCACACCCTGCAGACCGTTAGCGTCGGTATAGCTCTCAACCTGAGCATTCTCGACGGCAGCAGCCTGAGCCTTCACCTTATCCATGTGCTTGCCGATGAGTGCGCCAGTACCGGCACCCACAGCACCACCGACGGCAGCACCGACAGCGGTGTTACCGGCAATCTTACCTACAATAGCGCCTAAGGCAGCACCACCGACAGCGCCGATAGCGGTACCCTTGGCCAAGTTGTTACATCCTGCCATCACCATGCCTGCGCAGAGAGCGATGACTACAGTCTTCATACTTTTCATAATCTTTTTCTTTTTTGTTATTAATTGATGTTTGACAAATATTGTCCCATTTACGGTGCAAAGATAGCAATTATTTCTTAATTCATGCATTTTAATTGATTTTTTTTTGTAATTTTGCACTCAATTTGACGAAATACTGATTAATCATGGCAAAAGAATTAAAAGATTTGACCAAAAGGGCTGATAATTACAGCCAGTGGTTCAACGACCTTGTTGTGAAGGCCGACTTAGCCGAGCAGTCGGCAGTACGTGGATGCATGGTCATCAAGCCTTATGGCTACGCCATCTGGGAAAAGATGCAGCAGCAGTTAGATAAGATGTTCAAGGAGACAGGCGCCCAGAACGCCTACTTCCCCCTGCTCATCCCGAAGTCGTTCCTCAGTCGCGAGGCCGAGCACGTAGAGGGCTTTGCCAAGGAGTGCGCCGTAGTGACCCACTACCGCCTGCGCGCCAAGGACGACAAGAGCGGCGTCGAGGTAGACCCTTCGGCCAAGCTCGAAGAGGAACTCATCATCCGTCCTACGTCGGAGACCATCATCTGGAACACGTATAAGAACTGGATTCAGTCGTGGCGCGACCTGCCCCTGATGTGCAACCAGTGGTGTAACGTCATGCGCTGGGAGATGCGCACGCGCCCCTTCCTCCGTACCTCGGAGTTCCTGTGGCAGGAGGGCCACACCGCCCACGCTACCCGTGAGGAGGCTGAGGCCGAGGCCCAGCTCATGCTCAAGGTCTATGCCAAGTTCGCCGAAGAGTGGATGGCCGTCCCCGTCGTGCAGGGCGTGAAGTCGGAGACCGAGCGCTTCGCCGGTGCCCTCGACACCTACACCATCGAGGCCATGATGCAGGACGGCAAGGCCCTGCAGAGCGGCACGAGCCACTTCCTCGGACAGAACTTCGCCAAGGCATTCGACGTCACCTATCTTAATAAGGAGAACAAGCCCGAGTACGTCTGGGCTACGTCGTGGGGCGTTTCCACCCGACTCATCGGTGCCCTCATCATGACCCACTCTGACGACAACGGGCTCGTGCTGCCGCCGAAGCTCGCCCCCATCCAGGTGGTCATCATACCCATCGCCACCAAGCCCGAGCAGATGGAGCTGGTCAACAAGGAGGTGCAGCCCATCATCGAGCAGCTGCGCCAGAAGGGCATCAGCGTGAAGTTCGACGATGCCGACAACAAGCGTCCCGGCTTCAAGTTCGCCGACTACGAGCTGAAGGGCGTTCCCGTGCGCCTGGTGCTCGGTGCCCGCGACCTGGAGAACGGCACCATCGAGGTGATGCGCCGCGACACGTTAGAGAAGGAGACGCGCCCCCTGGAGGGTATCGTCGACTACGTGGAGCAGCTCCTCGTCGACATCCAGCAGAACATCTTCGAGAAGGCCAAGGCCTATCGCGACGCCCACATCTTCGAGTGCGACAACTACGAGGAGTTCAAGGAGCGCGTCAAGGACGGCGGTTTCTTCCTCTGCCACTGGGACGGCACGGCCGAGACCGAGGCTCAGATCAAGGAAGAGACGCAGGCCACCATCCGCTGCGTGCCCTTCGGCGTTGAGCAGACGCCCGGCGTCGACATGGTGAGCGGCAAGCCCTCGAAGGCTCGCGTCATCATCGCCCGCAGCTACTAATAGAGTTTCACACACACACACAGCAAAAGCCCCGTATGGTTTTGTCCATGCGGGGCTTCTCTCGCTCTTGATTAAGGCTCGTCAGGCTCAGCCTGGCTGATGCCGTAGGTGGCCAGCGGCGTGCGCTCCTGGTAGGTCTTCGTCTTACCGTCGACCTCCTTCGTCTTCGACTCCACTAGCTGGTAGGCCTCGAACACACACTGGTCCTTCAGCGCGCGCGACGTCAGCTTCTCGTCGGGCGTGCCCGCACCCTCAGGACGGAACCTCAGGTGGACACCCTTGATCAGCAGGTCGATGTTGGCAGCACCAGTAGCCACGTCGGGAGCGGGCGTGCCCTCAATCGACGGGTAGAACGTGCCCAGACCGTCGAGCTTCACGGGCTGACCCTGCGCGCTCAGCTCCTTCATACACGAGACGACGTTCTGAAGCACCAGAACCAGCATCTCATACGTTGCCAGCTTGCCATGCTCGGCCAGGTGGCGTGCGAATCCCTTCAGCGACAGCGGCTCCTTAGGCTCGGCCTCAGGGTAGTACTGTCCGTAGGTCTTCGAGGCGGTGTTCTTGTTCTTGCGCAAGTTCACCAGGAAAGTAATCACATTACGTGCCATAGTTATAAATGTTTTTTGTGGTATTAAATTACTAAGCAGACCATCTTCACCGGGTGGTCCTTCCCGCTTTATCACTCCTCTGAATGATGGTACAAAGATACAAAAAAATCCTGAAACCGCCAAACATTTCCACAACTTTTTTCATAATTATTTTCAAGAAAAGAGGCAGACTCCCATTGTTAGGAAACCTGCCTCTTATTATCCTGAAATTCTTGTGCCATCAGACTTGTTTGTCGTTGTTGGTACGTACTTTTTTAAAACTGTCATTTGTAATTCGTAAGATGTAGCCGCGGTGTACCCACTGGTTCAGCATGTTGGCTGTGCCCTCACGGTCCTTGCCCTGGGTGAAGCGTACATTGGAGGCGTCGCCGGTAGTGAACTCGGCAGGCAGCAGTTCGAGCAGGTTGCGTGGACCGCGCTTGGAAATCAGCGTGTCGTACTCGGCATTGCTGATCATGTCGGCAAAGTATTTGATCTTCAGCCAGAGGTCGTAGTGAAGCGACCAGCGGCACCAGCCTTCGATGGCTTTCTCCCACTTCATGCCGTTAGCAGCATAGATGAGGCAGGAACGGCGGAAAGTGGCTACCAGTGCACGGTGACCCAGGTTGTCGAGAATGTCCGACTGGGAGAGGCGGCAGAAGTCGTCGAGCTCTTCCTTCAGTTGCTTGGCCAGCCGGTATGCGGGCTTGCAGTAGATGTAGCCTGTGGCGTTCTGCAGGTTGGCGATGAAGGGCTTCAGCATATCGTCGTAGCGCTGGTCGAAACTGCCGTAGACGGGTATTGGCGCACCGATGCCGCGGTCGGGCGTAGTTGCCAGTGTGAGCCGCGACAGGGGTCCCTCGACGATGACGTGCCGCAGCAGCGACTGTGCCTTGGCGGGCGTGGTGTTGGCCGTCCAGTTCAGTCGCAGGCAGCCGTCGAAGTTGACGCTCTGCGTACCGGCACGGTCCTGTCCGAAGTCGTTGCCCTCGTCGTCGGCCTTCTTCAGTGTGGTGAACTGGTTCTGACGGCCGCGTGCCCCCTCTATGCGTTCCCACTCCTCCAGCTCGTTCATGCGCACGAAGAGGGTTGCTCCCTGGGCGTCGTCGGCAGCCTGAGCCAGGCGGGCACGTGTAATGTCGGCCTTGATGTTCTGCACCGGCACATCGTTGGGGCGCTGCGGTTTCTCCTTGTTCGACGCCTTCTTGTTGTAGGCCTCGTTGTACTCGCGGATGCTCTCACGACTCTCGGCATCGCGCTGGCGCATGGGAGCCAGTATGTGGTTCAGGGGCTGCGTCAGGCACGAGTCCTTGCCTTTGCCGGTGCCGGCAATCGTCAGGCAGTTCATGCGCAGCTCGCGGGGCTGGTTGTCGATGTAGCGGAAGCTGAGGTTCTTCGGATAGGCACCCAGGGCAGGCATCGTTCCCATGGCCACCGTGGCCTTCAGGTCGTCGGGCACGGGGGCAGTGACGGCCTTCACCAGTCGGGGCAGGACGGCAGGCGGCAACGGAGGCTGCGAACTGGCGTAGATGGCCGACAGGGGAGCCGTGTCGCCGGGCTGTGCCTTCTGAACATCATTGCCCGAGAGGCTCTGGTCACCCTCGCCGCCGATGCAGAGACTGTCGCGGAACACCTTCTCCTGGCTCATGGTCAGCGGGCGCTCATGGGCGGTGTACTTCTGGTAGAAGTCGGCCACCAGCGTCTGGATGTTCTCGTCGTTCCAATGGGCAGGCATCACCTCGCGCAGACACCCCAGGAACTCATCCTTCGACAGCAGCGGCGATGCAAAGCTGAGCACCATCTTCACCACGTTGTGGCGACCACCCTCCTTGATGAAGTCGGCATCGTCCACCCCCTTGCGCTTCATAGCCTCGCGGAATATGTAGCGCGTGCGCTGATCGGCCGCTACCGGTGCTGCCGGCTGATGGGCGACGGGCTGCTGCTTCACAGGGGCCTCGTGCGACTTCAAGGGCTGTCCGTCAACGTCGAGACCGCGCATCAGGAAAGCCTCGCGACGCTCCTCGACCTCAGCCTCGGTCAACGGCTGCAGAAAGCGCTCGGAACGGTATATCTCGTCGCCAGTCATGTAGATATAGCGCTCGGGCGTGGTGCAGCTCTCGTCGTAGGGAATGCCAGCCTCGTCGCAGAACGACTGCTGGGCCTCGGCCACCGTCATGCCAACGGGCAGCAGAATCCAGAAGTGAACCTTCTTACGGGGCGAATACTCGGCATAGAGCAGCTTGTCCTCCCACTCCGACATCGGGTCGGCATTCATCTCCAGCACATGGTTCACGGCCTGCTCCACCAGCGTCTCGTCGTCGATGTCGATGCAGGTCTTGTAGGTGAATGCCTCGGCAATGATGTCCTGCTGGGCACGGTGGTTGTTACGGAACTCCGAGTAGTGAGGACACACCGTCGGCAGCTGGTCCTTCAGCTGCTCCTGGCCGCCGCGAATGTCGCTCACCGTCTGCTTCAGGCGCTCGTCGGCCAGCATCTCCATCACCTGTTCGGCCGTGCCAGGCTCGGCATAGCCGCGGTGATACTTCTTGCAGCTACCCCCGAGCATGCGGGGGTTCACTGCGAAAACACTCTTTTTCATAAACATACTCCTTTCTTACTTTAGGTTACTTTTTGTTCAGCTTCACAATCTCGTTCACCACGATGTCCTGATAGACCTGGGTGTTCACCTGGCGGGTGCTGAAGCGCAGCACGGCCACCACGATATCGTCGGGATAATACTTACAGAGAGCCAAGTTTCCGAAGGCCGTAGCGTCATACTCGTCTTCATAGTCGCCGCCAATCTCACGGAAACGGATGGAACACTTGGCCAGCTGGCCACCTTCTTCTTTACGCGAGGGAACGTACGTCACGTTGCCCTGGTCCATGATTCTTGCAACAATCTTCTTCATACCTCTTTTTATATTTAATGGTTCAACAATCAGAAACTTCTTTTGGTTTCCGATGCAAAGATACGAAGACTTTTTTAGAGCACAATGGTAGAAAGAAGAAAGAAACTTTCGCGAACTTTCTTTTTGCTTTCTATTTGATTTTCAATAAGTTACAAATTGATTACTCTTCTTTCGAATGTTGATTCAAAAAAGTTTCTAGGAACTCTCTAACAGCAAGCTTGACATTGCCTTCGAGCGAATCGCCTAACTCACCCCTCACCGTCGATTTGTATCCCTTAACAGGATCGAGAACACGAGCCAGCGCCGTATCGCTGACCTTTGTACCGAATACCTTCGGTTTCATCTCGTGAATGATTTTGTTCACCAGTTGGCGGTTAAACTGGGTGTTCTTCTGATTGCCCCAATTATATAATTCAGCCTCCACCTCTTTAATGGCCAGCAGCCCGTCCCACAGTTCACGGTACACATCAGTACCTATTACCTGCATGTTCCTCAGCTTCATCACATAATTGGTGATCAGCGGATGAGGGCAGCTCTCAGGCTCCTCTTCTTCCGGTTCAACTAGGGATTGCAGCTCAGGATATAGCCTCAGCAGGCGCCTCTTGATGTTAGTAATGAATAGTTTTGCATCAAAGGATTCTTCATAAAACTTCTCGGAGTCCAATACCTTTTGCTTAATATACTGAAGCATCGAGTCGGTCAGCAACAGCTTTACCAACGCGTTCTTCCCGACCTTAAATAATGTGTCCTCTATATCATTGAACTCATTAGTAAAAAACTTGGCTGTCAGCGGCAACTTCCCCCAGTCGATACCTTTCAGCACATCGGGTGTCAAAGGCCTCAGCGGATAATCGTTGCGGTCGTATAGAATATGTGGCGTAGGAAAGTCCTTCACGAATAGTTTCACAAGTGCCATCTTGGGAGCCAGCCACTCGGACAAACGCTCTTGCAGTCGGCGGTCACACGGTCTCACGCGGTCTATTCCCTTGATCAGCCAATTGACCATCTGCATGACACACGTACTTCGAATATCACTGGAGAAGAGCGTTCCCTGCGTAAATACGACACGCTCGCCACTGCCCACCTTCAGATACTCATCGAAGTATTGCTCTGGATCTTCCGAGTTCAGAATCACCGTCGTCAGGTAGTAGGCCGTGTTGAACATGCTACAGTACTCCTGCTCATAGTCTGCATTTGCGTTGTCGGCAAAACCGCGCATGCGCTCCAGCATTTGATAGAAGCATCTATCGATTGAATACTCGTTGTCGATGTCGAAGTCACTCAGCTGCGGGCGCTCCTTGTATATCAGTTCAGGTAGTATGTTGATCATAAGCTCATTCCGGTTAATATGATGGTGCAAAGATAGCACAATATTCCCATACAACCAAAAAATATCAGAGCCAAAATTACAGAATTACAATTACAGTTTTAAAACAATGCCCCCAACGCACCCTATAATATATATGCTATATATATTTATTTAAATAATTATATAAAAATTAACATTATAAAGAAGCTAAACTAACTTCTATTGCCCAGCGAGCTGTGTTTTCAGAAACTGTCATTTGTAATTTGTAATTTTCGCCCTCAACTTTTGCTCCGACCAGACTCCCCCACCCCTCCGACCCGACGCTGCGTTTGCCCCGAATAAAAAACGCCCCCGCTCCTTCGGCTGTGAAGAGGCAGGGGAATCGTTCGGTTGGGGCGAAAAACCGTTATTGCAGCAGGATTTCAATGAGCTTGGTCAGGTCGACGGCGTTCACTTCGCCGTCGCCGTCAACGTCGCCCTTCAGGCCGCTGATGTTGAAGGGCATGGTTGCGGTCTCGGAGTCAATGAAACCATCCTTCTTGGCATACACGCTGATGGCTGTCGGCAATTCCACCGTCTGCCCTTCGCCGCCTATGGCTGAGGTAGTGGCCAGTTCATATACGAACGTAACACCCTCGGTCTCGCTGCTGAACGTCAGCTTGCCGTCAGCCAGCGTGATGGTCGGCTTGGCGCACTGCTCCAATGCCAACACCCCCTTAAACTTGCTCCAGGGCTCCGCAGCCTTATACAGCTCGACTGAGCCGGCAGGCACGTGGAGCGTTATGTTTTCAGGATTGGAGCTATCAAATGCATTACTATCTGTGGAGGGAACAGTCTCACAAAAGCAATATACATCCGTCAGTTCTGGGCAACTTTCAAAGGGTCCCATACCAATGCTGGTAACGGATTTGCCGATTGCCATGCTCCTAAGGGATTTGCAGCCATTGAACGCATAATTCCCAATGCTTGTCACGGAATTGGGGATGGTCACGCTCGTAAGGGATTTGCAGCCATTGAATGCCGTAGTACCGATAATCGTAACAGAATTGGGGATAGTCACGCTGGTCAGGCTGAAGCAATTAGAGAACATATCTTTACTGATAGTCGTAATGGAATTGGGGATGGTCACGCTCGTCAGGTACTCACAGTAACTAAATGCACAATCCCCGATGAAGGTCACAGAATTAGGGATGTCGAGGCTCGTCAGACCTTCACAATCCCAGAACGCTAATTTCCCAATGCTGGTTACGGAGTTGGGAATACTGATGCTCATCAGGGCTCTGCAACGATAGAACGCTTTTTCACCAATGCTGGTTACAGAGCTGGGTATGGTTACGCCCGTAAGTTCAGAACAACGATAGAACGCCTCCACCCCGATGCTAGTCACGGCATAAGTCTCGCCATCACCCTCATAGAAAACGCTCGCAGGGATTTCAACAGCCCCAGAGTAGTTGTCCGGATTACTCGTAACCTCAGCCGTCTTGTCGGTTGAATTCAGGTTGTAGTAAATGCCGCCAATCTCGACGGCGTCAGCGCTCGCCACGACGGGCAGGAGCATCAGCAATAGTGATAATAATGTTTTCTTCATAATCGTAATGTTATTGGGTTAATTAGATTCTGCCTGCAAAGATACAATTTTTTTTGATTATTGTAGCCTTTTTCTTCTCAATAATTGCCGAAAACGTCATAATCGTTTGCGTGAACGGAGTTTTGTCCGTAACTTTGTAGGCGAATTGCGAAAACAATAAGGAAGATTATGGTTAGAAAAGCGAATAGGAACGACGTCGGGCGGATTATCGAACTGCTGCACCAGGTGAACATGGTACACCACGTCATCAGGCCCGACCTGTTTAAGCCCTACACGACGAAGTACAGCGAGAGTGAACTGGAGGCGCTGCTGGGCGACGAGAGCAAGCCGGTGTTCGTGTTTGACGACGGCGAGGTGCGCGGACATGCGTTCTGCCAGGTGACCGAGGTGAAGGGGCACCAGCTGCTCGAGGACGTGAAGACGCTGTATATCGACGATATCTGCGTCGACGAAGCGTCGCGCGGCAGGCACGTGGGGCGGGCGCTGTATGAGTATGTGCACGACTATGCCCGCTCTATCGGCTGCCACAACATTACGCTGAACGTCTGGGAGGGCAACGAGGCTGCGCTCTGCTTCTACCGCAACATGGGTATGAAGGTGCAGAAGACGGGCATGGAGGTGATTCTGGACTGAGTGAAAGGGGGCTGAATAAAACGACTGCGAACTATACGGATTTTTACGAACTATTGCCTGGCGCAGCAATTCGCAGAATTCGTATAATTCGTAGTCGCGCTTAGTTGTTGACGGAGCCTCCGACGATGTCGAGCAGCTCGCTGGTGATGGCCTGCTGGCGGCTCTTGTTGTACTGGAGGTTCAGCTGGCGCAGCAGCTCGTCGGCATTGTCGGTAGCAGTCTGCATAGCCACCATGCGGGCGGCGTGCTCGGAGGCTACGCTGTCGAGCAGGGCTGTGTAGAGCATGAGGTGGGCAAGCTTCGGTATGAGCTGCGAGAGGACGGTGTCCATGTCGGGCTCGACGATGAAGTTGTCGTTCAGCGGCGTTACTTCCTTGCCTTCGGCGTTGAGCTTCACCTTCTTCTTGCGGTTCTTCTTCAGGTACTCCTGGCTCTCCTTGGTGGCGGCTATCGAGGTGAGGTCGCGCTCGTGGTCGCGCTCCAGCTCCTCTGCGATGTCGATGGGCAGGAAGGTCTTGCGGGTGAGCACTTGTGAGCCTGCCGACTTGAAGTGGTGGTAGATGAGCTCTACCTTGTCAATCTGTCCGTTGCGGAACTTCTCGCCAAGCTCCATGGCTATGTCGATGCACTGGCGCACGTTGGGCTTGTCGGCCAGCGCCGAGAACTCGCCCTGCACATCGTAGCCCAGCTTCTTGGCCTTCTCGAACACCTTGCGGCCTATGGGATAGACCTCGATGGCGTCGACGCCCTGCTCACTGTACTCGGCCACTACCTGCTGCATGCGCTTGATGATGTTGGCATTGAAGCCGCCGCATAGCGACGAGTTGCTGGCAAAGACTACCAGCGCGGCGCGATGAACGGGGCGCTCCTGGTCGTAGATGGTCTGCGAGTCGGCCTCGGCAGCGAGGAACGACTTGAGGATGTGCTCGAGCATCGTCTCGTAGGGCAGCATGTTCTGGATGGCTACCTGGGCGTGGTGCAGCTTCGACGACGCCACCATCTTCATGGCCGACGTTATCTTGCGCGTGGAGTTGACGGAGGCTATGCGGCCTTTAATTTCTTTCAGGCTAGGCATAGGCTATCAGGCTTTATACGTGCCTGCGATGTCAGCCATCACGGCTTCTATCTTGGCCGTCGTTTCGTCGTCAATCTTTCCGCTGGCCAGCGTCTCGATGACCTCGGGAGCCGCTGAGCGCAGCTTGTCGAGGAACTGGTCCTGGCACTGGCGCACCTTGTCGATGGGCACCTGGCGCATGAGTCCGTGAACGCCGCAGTAGAGGATGGCTACCTGCTCGCCGACGGGCATCGGTGAGTACTGGGGCTGGATGAGCAGCTGGTTGTTCTTGCGGCCGCGGTCGAGCGTCATGGCCGTCACGGCGTCCATATCGGAGGAGAACTTCGAGAAGGCCTCGAGCTCGCGATACTGTGCCTGGTCAATCTTCAGCGTACCGGCCACCTTCTTCATGGACTTGATCTGAGCCGAACCACCGACACGCGATACGGAGATACCGACGTTGATGGCGGGACGGAAGCCCTGGTTGAAGAGGTCGCTCTCCAAGAATATCTGACCGTCGGTGATGGAGATGACGTTGGTCGGGATATAGGCCGACACGTCGCCAGCCTGCGTCTCGATGATGGGCAGGGCGGTCAGCGAGCCGCCACCGCGTACGTGGCCCTTCATGCAGGCGGGCAGGTCGTTCATGGCCTCGGCCACCTCCTGCTGCTCGTTCATCTTGGCTGCACGCTCCAGCAGACGGCTGTGCAGGTAGAACACGTCACCGGGATAGGCCTCGCGTCCTGACGGGCGGCGCAGAATCAGCGACACCTCACGGTAGGCCACAGCCTGCTTCGACAGGTCGTCGTAGACCACGAGGGCGGGCAGACCGCGGTCGCGGAAGTACTCGCCGATGGCGGCGCCTGCAAACGGTGCGTAGTACTGCATGGCGGCAGGGTCGGCGGCGGTGGCGGCCACGACGATGGTGTAAGGCATGGCGCCGTGCTCCTGCAGCGTCGAGACGAGGGCTGCAACGGTCGATGCCTTCTGGCCGATGGCGACATAGATACAGTAGACAGGCTTGCCTGCCTCATAGAAACTCTTCTGGTTGATGATGGTGTCGACGGCGATGGCGGTCTTACCCGTCTGGCGGTCGCCGATGATGAGCTCGCGCTGTCCGCGCCCGATGGGAATCATCGAGTCGATGGCCTTCAGGCCGGTCTGCAGCGGCTCCTTAACGGGCTGGCGGTAGATGACGCCGGGGGCCTTGCGGTCGAGCGGCATTTCGAAAGCGCCCGTCAAGTCGATGTCGCCCTTGCCGTCGATGGCCTGTCCCAGCGGGTTGATGACGCGGCCCAGCATGTTGTCGTTGACGCGGATGGAGGCGATGCGCTTGGTACGCTTCACGACCTGTCCCTCCTTGATGCCCGACGTGGGACCAAGGAGCACGCAGCCGACGTTGTCCTCCTCGAGGTTCATCACGATGGCCATCGTGCCGTTCTCGAACTCCAGCAGCTCGTTGGCCTCAGCATTGCGCAGGCCGTAGATGCGGGCCACGCCGTCGCTGACGGTAAGCACAGTGCCCACCTCGTCGAACTTCTCGGCATTCGATATGCCGTTCAGCTGGTCGAGCAGTACCTGACTGACTTCGCTTGGTTTGATTTTATCTGACATTTTCTTTCTTTTTTAGGAGTTAATGGGAGTTAATGGGAGTTATCGCGGTCTATGACCGCTCTGGGAGTTAACTGACATTAGTCTTTCATACCACTATTATTGATAATACCTTGGCAATAAGCATTCAGATACCAACTCACCTTCTCAATCTCATTATTCAGATAGTCATGGGTCTCCGGCGAGATATAATCAAGATCCTTTGACAGAAGAATATAATAACGACATTCCTCCAAACTACCCTGCGAAATATTCATGAAACGCAGTTTCTCTTGTTTGCTTAACCTTTTGTATCCTTCGGCAATATTGGCGGGAATAGACACGGAAGCTCTACGAAACTGAGAAGACAGTGCGAAGCGTTCCTCTTCAGGAAACGCCTTGACTGCCCTATACACATCAATAACGAACTGATGTGCAATCTGCCATGCCTTTATATCCTTAAAACTACTTGTCATTTGCTTTATTGTTCTTCTTCACCAGCAAGAGTAATGTCCGATAACTCCTGCCGACGAAGTCGGCTAACTACTGATAACTCCTGTTTACTCCATACTTATTTCTTCAACTGAGTTAGAATGCTGTTGAGCTTGGCCTTCACAGAGGCATCCATACGATAGGTGTCGTACTCGAGGATGAAGCCGCCGATGATGTCGGGGTTCACCTCGGTCTCAAACT
>CAMHHO010000093.1:0-13089 GCA_946184965.1 uncultured Prevotellaceae bacterium
TCGGTATCCAGAAATATTCGTTGCAACGGTGTCTGAATGAGCTGAAGCAGGAGGGCGCTATCCTCGTTGAAGGGCGACATGTCAAAGTCTTATCGTTGTTGTAGTCTATCATAATCCCGATGTTTTTTTGTGTGATTGTACGACTGGGAAGTGGGGCGTTTATTCCAGCGGTGGAACCGCTGGACACACTTGGGGGCCGAGAAGATTATTGCCAATCCCTAATTCGTTATCAGAATGATCACGCCACTCACGGCGATATAGGCATAAACGATGTAGCGGAAGATTCGGTTGGGGATGTGCCTGAATACATAGGTTCCCAAACAGGTGCCGATGACGACTCCACCGAGGCCGAAACAATAATCTGTCAGGACTGTCGTAGTCAGGAAACCGTTGTAGGCCCGAACGATGGTCATCATCACATTGCCTATCAGGAAATAGGTCTGAGTCATCGCCATGTAATGTTCCTTCGAAGGCTCACTCTGGATGAAATAAAGCACGGCTGGCGGGCCTTGCATACCGAAGAAACCGCCCATCAGTCCGCTGAGTGTTCCTGCACCCACCTGCACACGCTTTGTTGTCGGCAGTTTTATCTTCTGACTAAATGCTGCGAAATAGATACTGATAAGAATGAGAGCCATGCCGAGAATCTGCCTAAGGGTGTGGTCTTCAATACGTTTCAGGGCGAAGATGGCTATCGTAGAGACGATGATAAACGTCAGCAGAATCGTCCAGAGCCTCTTCCAGGTGACATGTTCACGTAGCCGCCAGACGATGACAGCCGAGGTTGTGATGGCCAGAAGTCCAGAGAGTGTGGTGGCCTCGCCATAACTGGGCATCAGGAACGGCAGCATCGTCATGATGAAGATACCGAAGCCAAAGCCCGTGGTGCGCTGCACAAAGCTGGCTCCGATGCTCAGCAGGAATATGAAAAGGGCTATGCTACTCATCTTCGTCATCCTCCATCTTGCAGATTTGCCTTGTTTCTTTGTGGGCTTCCTTCCAACGGGGGAAGAACCTGTCCATCAGTGCATGGAAGCGGGCATTGTGACTGGGTTCCAACAGATGGCACAGTTCATGAACCACTACGTGCTCGACACACCATTCCGGCAACAGCAACAGATAGGCAGAGAAGCAGATGGACTTGTCCCTGACATTGCAGACACCCCATCGCGAAATCATCGCCTTATAATAGACAATGGTTGGCCTCACGCCCATCTCCTTGGAGTGGCGTTCCACCATCGGCTCTATCAGGGCTTTCAGTCGACGCAGGGCATCGTCAGCCTGTTCCCTCGTCTTTAGCGGCAACTTGTTATAAAACTCAGCCCTGCGCTTCTGGCTCTCGTAGGTTTTCTTACGTGCCTCGGCTATCCACTCGCGGTGTTCCTCAATGAACCGCTCCACTTCTTTCTTTGGCATGCCAATGGGTGCCGACACATGTACATCGCCGTTCTTCACGATACGCATCGACAGCCTACTGGTTCTCCTGTATGTTATCTGTATTGTCATATATGGGTTGAGACCAAGGCCGCCGTCTTTGCTGTTTTCTTTACCGTTACCTGTGAAGGGAAACAGTAGGCAAGGTCACCACGCAGATTAATGGTTTTGCGCATGTTTTCCTCAGTTCGTGGCAAGCGTCCTTTAAACACGGTGCGTTTCCCCCATTTGACAGTAATCGATCGGTTTAGGTTGACGATGTCGTCATTGAGAAAGAGTGTGACGGAGGTGTAGTCATCAGAGTCGATAGTGATAGTATTGCCTTTGACAGAGACACGCAGTTGAGCCCCTTTCTTCGTTTCTTCCTCAGGTACTCCAAGCCAATAGAAATGTTTGTGGCCACGGTCGCCCTGTACCCATATGACTGTCGAGGGATAAGGATTACGGCGATACTGAGCCATCCACGGCAAGGCTGCCTTGTCCTCAAGATTCATCCAGTGAGGTTTTCCTGGCAGTATATGTGTCTCGTGGATGAATCCCGTCGGGTCGGTCTGCTGGAGGGAATCCATTTCAAGGCCCCGCTGCGCATTCACACGGTTGCGGTCGTAGGCGGCATCGTCGCCCCCACACCATATCATGAAAGACAGGTTACGCAGGGAGAGCAGGTTGACATCGCCGGGATGGCCTGCCATCATCGATGCAGCCGCCCAGCGGTCGGCCATACGCGGTGCCATGCGCCAGACGCCATCGCCTCCAGCAGAGTACCCCAGGAGGTAAACTTTGTTTGGATTCACATGATGAAAGACGACCATTGTTCGTATCAGCTCATCGAACAAGTTGTCGATGGGCGGCTTGAACCACATGTCCCAGTCGTCCCAGGGGGCGCGTGGAGCCACATAAATGCCCTCTTCGGGCTGGTATAACCTCTTCTGGTTCTCCCATTGACTGTCATTGAGAGCCGTGGGGGCATTGCCGCCACCGTGCATTGAAATCCACAGGCTTCGTCCGTCGTCAGGCTCCTGACCGAAGACCTTTACGTCGTAGCGCATGCGCAGTTCGCCTTGGCTGATGCAGTGTGTCTTCTCGTTCTGCTTCAGCAGCCCAGCCTGACTGGAAAGCCATTCTGCCACGATCTGTCCTCGTATCTGTTCCGTTTCATCCCGTGACAGCGTTGCCTGTTGCGCTTTCATGTCTGGCATGATTGTTAGCAGCAAAAGAATGATGCCGATGATAACTCCTTCTCTAACCATTTGTTTTTCTATATTTGCAAATATTATATCGGTAAGAGATTGTTCGTTCTCGAACCTTTCTTCGTAAGCTTGGGGCAGTTTGGTTAAATAAACAAGGGACGGAAAAATCCCGTCCCATTACGTTTCTTGCGGAGAGAACAGGATTCACTTTTTCCTAAAAGCTTTGAACCTGTTTTTCCTGCGGAGAGAACAGGATTCGAACCTGCGAGCCGGTTTTGCCGGCTACACGCTTTCCAGGCGTGCCTCTTCAACCACTCGAGCACCTCTCCTTTGCGTTAAGCGGGTGCAAAGGTAATACAATTAATTGAGAATTGAGAATTGAGAATTGAGATTTAATAATCTTTATCATTTTACGCCAAACACGCGGGTGACGTTGGCGTTGGTGCGGTCGGCAATTTCCTGCTCGGTGACACCGTAGGCTTCGGCCAGCCGCTGTAGTACATAGCGGGTGTAGGCAGGCTCGTTGCGCTGGCCGCGCATAGGGACGGGAGCCATATAGGGGGCGTCGGTCTCGATGACGAGGCGGTCGAGGGGAACGACGGCTGGCAGCACTTCGGGCAGGTGCGACTTCTTGAACGTCAGCACTCCGCCGATGCCTAGGACGAAGCGGTCGAACTGCAGCAGTTCGCGGGCCTCCTGCTCGTTGCCGGTGAAGCAGTGGAACACGCCGCTCGGCAGTTCCTTCGCGTACCTTTTAATAATACTCACCAGTTCGTTCTGCGCCTTGCGGCAGTGAATCATCAGCGGCAGCTGTGTCTCTACCGACCAGCGCACCTGCTCTTCGAACGCCTCCAACTGCTCCTGCTCGAACTCGCGGCTCCAGTAGAAGTCGAGGCCAACCTCGCCGATGGAGCCTCCCCCCGCCCCCTCCCGGAGGAGGGGGAGTAACTGCTTGATGTCGGTGAGCTGTTCGCGCCAGTCGGCACGGACCTCCTCAGGATGAAGGCCCACCATCGGGTAGAGGTAGTCGGGGTACTGCTGACAAAGCGTCAGAATACGTTTGGAACTGGCAAGGTCGATAGCCGGAACGAAGATCTTGCTGACGCCCGTCTCACGTGCCCGCTCCAGCACGGCATCGCGGTCGGCATCGAACTCCTCGCCGTCGATGTGGCAATGTGTGTCAATCCACTCCATAGCTCACTTCTTGCGCTTCATCATCTCGTCGGTATAGTCGAGCAGCATCTGCTTGCGCTTGTCGCCAACGCTGACCTTGGCCAGATATTTGCGGCACTCGTCGAAGTAGAAGTTTATTTTCTGCTCACAGAGCTGGCGGATGCCTATCTGGTCGTAGAGGGCGGTGACGGCGGCCACCTTCTCCTGGCGGTCGAAGTCGCGGGCACCTATCCACCGTTCCAGTTCGCGGCGCTGTTCAGGGTTGGCGCGGTTGACGGCGTTGATGAGCATATAGGTTTTCTTGTTCGAGGTGATGTCGCCGCCAATGGCCTTGCCGAATACCTTCGGGTCGCCGTAGACGTCGAGCAGGTCGTCTTGCAGCTGGAAGGCCAGTCCCAACTGTTCGCCGAACTTATAGAGGTTCTTGACGTCCTCGTCGGAGGCGTCGGCCAGTATGGCGCCAATCTTCACGGCGCAGGCCAGCAGCACGCTGGTCTTCAGGCGAATCATCTCGATGTATTCGTCCTCGGTGACGTCGTTGCGCGTCTCGAAGGTCATGTCATACTCCTGGCCCTCGCCAATCTCGAGTGCCGTCTCCGTAAACACGTCGAGCACGGCCTGCAGGTGGCGGGCGTCGCACTGCTGCATGCGCTGGTAGGCCAGCACCAGCATGGAGTCGCCTGAGAGGATGGCCTTGTTGGCATCCCAGCGCTTGTGGACCGTCTCATGGCCGCGGCGCAGGTCGGCATTGTCCATCAGGTCATCGTGCAGCAGGGTGTAGTTGTGGTAGGTCTCCAGTCCCACGGCCTGCATCAGAATGCGCTCCGGGTCTTCCTTGTAGAGGTTGTAAGCCAACAGCATCAGCACTGGGCGTATGCGCTTGCCGCCTAATGACAGCACGTACTTGATGGGGTCGTAGAGCGACGCCGGGCAGCGGTCGTACGGCAGCTGGTCGATAAACTGGTTGACCAGATTCAGGATTTCAGTTGATGTGTACATTGGGTTATTGCGATTTTTCGTTGTTTCGATGTTTCGACGTTACAGCTTAAACACGATGGGAATGCAGACCTGCGTGCGGCAGGGCTTGTCGTTCTGCTTGCCGGCCTTCCACTGGGGCATCATCCTGAGCACCCGCAGTGCCTCGCGGTCGAGATTGGGGTCGACGCGGGTCACCAGCTCGATGTTGCTGATGCTTCCGTCGGTATTGACGATGAACTGAGCCACCACCTTGCCCTCTACCTTGCGCTGCTGGGCAATCGAAGGGTAGCGCAGATTCTTGGTGAGCCATTTCATAAACGCCGTGGCGCCGCCTGGGAACTCGGGCAACTCCTCGACGATGCGGAAGTTCAGCGGGTTCAGCTCCATATCTACGACGGTGGGCTGCTCGGGGTTCTCCACCTCGTCGACCGTCTTCAGCTCCACGTCCTCGGGCGGGGCAATCTCGTCCTTCAGCTCCACCTCGGGCTCGTCCTCGACGACGTTCAGCTTATCGGCCGACTGCGGGCGCTCCACCACCTGCTCCTTGATCAGCGGTATGCGTTCCTCCTCCTTCAGTGCCTCCAGGTCCAGCTCCTTGACGATGTTCTCCAGTGCGTCGAAGTCGTAGTCGCTGCTGCTCGTCGTCCAGTCGTACTCCAGCGCCACAAACAGCATGGTAAGCACCAGGATTACCCCTAGGAGGAACCCTTGCATGCGCTTGCCGTCCAGGTCGGCTTTCGTACTTTTCTTTATCTCCATAATAAAATGGCGCCTCTCTCCGTTATAGATATGGTAAGGCGATGCAAAGGTACAAAAAAGTGAGGAGCGAAAAGTGAAAAGTGAGAAGTAAGCAGCGAAAATTGAGTTTTTTTAGTAACTTTGCAGCCGAATTGAAGGAAATTCAGATGAAGAGAGTCGTTTTAGCCGCCGTTTTGACACTTTCTGCGCTTTCAGCCGGAGCGCAGGAGAGCCAGACCGTGTTCAACTTTCTCCGCTTGCCGGTGAGTGCCCACGCAGCGGCCCTTGGTGGCGACAACTCGACCATCTCCGACGACGACGCAGCGCTCATCTTCCATAACCCCGCCCTGATCAACAACGTCAGCGACCGCACGCTGAACCTCAACCTGATGACCTATATGGAGGGCTCGACAACCGCCAGTGCATCCTTTATCGGGGCTGCCGGCGAGCGTGGCACATGGGGCGCTACAGGGCAGTTCATGAGCTACGGCACAATGAAGGAGACGACGGCTACCGGCCAGCAGACTGGTGAGTTCTCAGCCAAGGACATTGCCGTCGGCGGCTCCTTCGCCTACGCGCTGAACGAATTCTTCTCAGGCGGCATCACGGCCAAGTTCGTGGCCAGCTATATCGGCCAGTACAACTCGTTGGGAGCAGCCGTCGACCTCGGACTTAACTATTACAATGCCGACAACGAGCTCTCGGCCTCGGTCGTGGCCCGCAACCTCGGCGGCCAGCTCTCGGCCTATGAGGACGACTTCGAGCGTATGCCCCTCGACCTGCAGATAGGTGTCAGCAAGCGGCTCATCGGCTCGCCCCTGCGGCTGTCGGCCTCGCTGGTGCGGCTGAACGACTGGGAGCGCGGCATCGGCCATCACGTGGTCATTGGTGCCGACCTTATCCTGTCGCCCCAGTTCTACGTGGCAGCCGGCTACAACGCCATGCGTGCCTCAGAGATGAAAATCAGCGAGAGCGACGGAGCCAGTGCCCACGGCGCCGGTCTGAGCATCGGCGGCGGCCTCACGCTCCAGCGGCTGAAGCTTAGTGTGGCCTATGCCAAGTACCACGTTTCAACATCGTCATTACTGTTTAACATATCATACGCATTATGAAGAAGATAACCATAGCTATTGACGGTCATTCGTCGTGCGGCAAGAGCACGATGGCCAAGGACCTGGCCCGCAAGGTGGGCTATATCTACGTCGACACGGGTGCCATGTACCGCTCGGTCACCCTCTACGCCCTTCGCAACGGGCTGTTCAACGACGACGACAGCATCAAGACCGACGAACTGGAACAGCAGATGGACAACATCCACATTACCTTCCAGCTGAATGAGGAGACGGGACGTCCCGACACCTACCTCAATGGTGAGTGCGTGGAACAGCAGATTCGTTCGCTCGAAGTGTCCAACCACGTGTCGCCCATCGCCGCCCTCGGCTTCGTCCGCGAGGCCATGGTGGCCCAGCAGCAGTTGATGGGGCAGGGTGGGGGCGTCGTGATGGACGGCCGCGACATTGGCACCGTCGTCTTCCCCAATGCCGAGCTGAAGGTGTTCGTCACCGCCTCGGCTGAAGTGCGTGCCCAGCGCCGCTTCAAGGAGTTGCAGGAGAAGGGCATGCCCGCCGACTTCGACGACATCCTGAAGAACGTCGTTGAGCGCGACTACATCGACTCCCATCGCGAGGTGTCGCCCCTGCGCCAGGCCGACGATGCCCTGCTGCTCGACAATAGCAACATGACCATTCCCGAGCAGAACGAATGGCTCATGCAGCGGTTCCAGGAGGCAACGTCGTCATCAGTTTCATAGACGTCCGCTACAATCTCTACGCAAAGGAATGGATATCAACAGCATCATCGACCGAATAAGGGTATATTTCAACCTGATGCCTGACAAGGATGACGAACAGGCTATCATCCAGCAAATCAGCAGCGGGGTATCATTTCGTGGCGCCAATCTGTGGGTGCTTGTCTTTGCCATCCTGATTGCATCGCTCGGCCTGAATGTCAACTCAACGGCCGTCATCATCGGTGCCATGCTCATTTCGCCGCTCATGGGGCCCATTATCGGCATGGGCTTGGCCGTGGGCACTAACGACCTCGACCTGCTGAAACGGGCGGTGAAAAACTACAGCGTTGCCACCGTCATCAGCGTGCTCACGGCAACGCTCTACTTCCTGATAACTCCGCTTGGCGAGGCGCAGTCGGAGTTGCTGGCCCGTACGTCGCCAACACTCTACGACGTATTCATCGCCTTCTGTGGCGGAGCTGCCGGCATCATCGCCCTCTGCACTCGCGGTAAGGGCAACGTCATCCCCGGCGTGGCCATCGCCACTGCCTTGATGCCACCGCTCTGCACCGCCGGCTACGGACTGGCCACCGGACACTTCCTCTACTTCCTTGGTGCCTTCTACCTCTTTTTCATCAATACCGTGTTTATCGCCCTTGCCACGTTCTGCGGTGTGCGGCTGCTGCACTTCCAGATGTCGGAGTTCCTTTCGTCGGACGTGGGCACCAAGGCGCACCGTATCGTTACGGCCATTGTCGTCCTGACCATGCTGCCGGCCGCCGTTATGACCGTCAACATAGTCCGCAAGAGCTTTTTTGAGAATAATATGCGGAAGTTCATCAAGAGCGAACTGACACAACGCGGCACGCAGATTATCTCTACTGATGTCGAGAAAGACAGCATGAAGCTGCGCGTTGTCGCCGTGGGGCGCGAGATTACTGAGACCACCCGAACAGCTGCCGAGCAGCGTATGGAGCAGTATGGCATGAAAGGCTATCGGCTACATATTATTCAGGGCGTGCAGACCGACAGCATCCTCGCCCTCAACAACCAGCTGACGCAAGTCAACACAACCCGCGAGACCGACCGGCAGCAAATCATCGAGCTTTCGGCCCAGGCCACTACTCTTGCCGCACAGCTTGAGGGCTATGCGCGCCTTGACGACCTGTCGACCGAACTGCGGCCGGAGTTGAAAGCTCTCTTTCCGCAGGTCAGGTCCATCGGCCTTTCACGTGTTACTGAAACCATGAGCGACACAGCTTTGCAGCATCGCTTTGTTGTCGCCCTTGTTGGCACGGCTCCCAATAAGCGTCTCAATCCTGCTGACCGTCAGAAGCTGCATGAGTGGTTGCAGACCCGTACTGCCGTCGACAGTCTCGTCTTGATTGAGAAATAAGGAGGAACCTTACGATCTTTTCGCTCGTAGGGAATTCCCTATGCGGTTTTATAGTTTCCCCCACGCCACTTTATAGCTTTACCCTTGCAGCGTGTTCTGAAAAGCCGTATCTTTGCAGCAGTAAAAAACGAAATTACTCACCATTAAAAGTTTACGACTATGAAGAAGCTATACACCCTGATGCTGACAGCCCTGATGGCTCTCACATTCACAGCCTGCGAGGACGAATACATCGCTGATACCCTCGAGGGAACCTGGAGCGGTACGATGTTCGTTTCCACCTACTACGACGGTCGCGACTACTACGCCACCCATTCAGAAATTACCTTCAGCATCGATCCCTTCCGCTTTACCAAGGGCTCGGGCTACTGGGTCGACTACTACAGCGGCGCACCCTGGGACTACGTGGCCAACCACATCAGCTGGCGCGTCGACAACGGCAACATCTACATCCACTTCCGCGAGGACGACACCTCGGTGGTCATTGCCGACTACCACCTGTCAGACTCCCGCTTCTCGGGCTACATCGCCGACGGCGACAACGATGTCTACTTCAACCTCGTCCACACCTCGTCGCCCAACTGGGACAACTACCGCCACTGGGGCTACGACGACTGGTGCGATGACTATTACTACTCTCGTCAGACCCGTGGCGACGGCAACGACAGCGCCATTACAATGCCCGCCAAGCCAGTCCGTCAGTTTGGCAAGAAGGCTCTTGAATAAAAACTCGTAAAATACAAATATGAATAAGCAATCCGTCATCACCATTCTGTTTGTCCTTGTCTCGATGACAGGACGAGCTCAGACAACGGTTTGGGACAAGGTCGTAACGGGCTATGCAAACCAATCTAATATTAACGTGACGAAGGTGGCCCTGAGCGATAACCGCACGGAGCTGACGTTGCATGTGAGCTTAGTGAAGGGGGCGTGGATTACCATCGCCCCTAATACTGTGCTCAAAACCGATGGAAAGGACTTTGCCCTACAATCAGCAACTGTGCTGACGCCTGGCGAGCAGTATACGCTGACGGACGACACGGTCAACTTCGTGCTAACCTTCGAGCCCATGCCTGTTACCACGAAGAGATTCGATTTCGTGGAGCCCGGTGGTTGGCTTCTCCTCAACATCCGCAATGCGAACGACCTGTCCGAAGGCATCACCGACACTTACTGGCGCAATGAGGCGACGGGCGACTGGCTGATAGGCTTCGCCGAGAAACACGTGGTCTATCAGAACAAGGTGTGGGACATCGTCAGACGGATGGAAAAGAAGGATGCCTATACGCTGACACTCGACGATGGAACGATAGTCAAGATCGGCAAAATGAAAAAGGGGCTACGGACTATTGCCATTGGCAACGGGGAGCCCGTCGCTTGCAGCCCGATAACGGGAGCAGCCATACCCGACTATCCGACGAAGGACCTGCGCACGGGCTTCGTCGACAATGGCTACGACCCGACCGACAGCGTGACGATCATCGGCTGGCTGAAGGACATGCCCCCTCAAGCGTGGAGAAATGGCAGGGAGTTTGCTGTGGCTTTCGAGGACATCATCTCCGAACGTCAGGAGAATGCCTACACCGTGATGGACTCACTGGGGCGTTTTTCCTTCAAAATGTCGCTGCTGAACTCGACGGAGGTGTTCATCGACTGGGGACGCTCCACTGTGCAAACTTTCCTGGAGCCGGGCAAGACCTACTTCTTCCTCAACGACTTCAAGACTGGTCAGCGGCTTTGGATGGGCGACGACGTGCGGGTGCAAAATGAACTATTGGCGCATAAGCGTTTACGTGCCGATGCAAAGGTCCCCCAAAGATCCGATATCGACCTTATGGCCTATTTGGCTCAGGCCGACAGTGCCCGACGGGTGCAGATGAACTATCATCAGACCTTGCAGCAGAACCATCCTACGCTGTCGCAGCGCTACCTCGACTATGTGGCAGGCTACTACTGCATGGATCAGGCGATGAACATGCTTGAGGCTCAATTCGTTTCAGAAGGTTTCAAAGCTCCCCAGGAATACAAAGAATATATGAACCGCGAGTTCTGGCAGAAGCCTCCCAAGCCCTACACGATTTACCGTGATTATGGGGAGTTTATGCACAACTACCTCAACTTCACTTCAATCACAAGGGTACAGGAGAATTTCATCACTTCTTTCAAACGCTTTGCCAAAGAGGGGCTGGTGACGCTGACACCCGAGGAGCAGCGCGCCCTGGACGACTATTCTGAGGAAAGGAAGCGTATGGAGACTGAAACAAAGGCCACCATGGATGCACTGCTAAAAAGATGCTCATCGCTGGTGGGGTTCTATGCCGTCCAGCAAATCATGGATGTGGCCGACTCGCTGGGCTGCGAACAATCGATGCGCGACATCATTGTGGCTCATCAGATCTACCAGCTGATAGACGGCAACCGTGAGCCGGTAGGCAGCACCGTCATGGCTTTTGCCAAACAGCAAATCAAGATGACAGCAGCCCTCAACATCGTCGAGGAACTGAACAGCAAGTACCTCGCCCTGCAGCAGCGCGACATCTCACAGTCTCTGAAATCAGCTGACGATGTGGCAAACATGAGCGATGGCGAGAAGATTCTGCGTAAACTCATCGAGCCCTACAAGGGCAGGTTTGTTCTCCTCGACATCTGGGGTACATGGTGCGGGCCTTGTAGGTTAGCCCTCTCACATTCTGCTGAGGAATACGAGCGGCTGAAGGACATGGATATCGTGTTCCTCTATCTGGCCAACAAGTCGGATGACGAGACGTGGAAGAACGTCATCAAGGAGTACAAGGTTACCGGTCCGAATGTCGTCCACTACAATTTGCCCGATGACCAACAAAGTGCTGTCGAGCATTTCCTGGGAGTCTCAGCTTGGCCACATTACCGTCTCATTGATCGCAGTGGCAACATCCTTGATGTAAATGCCGACCCTCGTGATTTGGAAGGATTGGCAAGGATGTTGGAGAGGATGAAATAAGCAAAGTTTTCCAACGATTTAGGTACCTCTATCCCTTTTTCATGAGGCGCCGCCTCATGATGACGAGGCGGCGCTTCACGATGACGAGGCGCCTCCTCATGCTGCTAACTAGGCCAGTTAGCCTCAATGGCGTCGCGGCACTGCTCCATCAGCCACTTGGGGGTGGAGGTGGCGCCGCAGATGCCGACGGTCTCGATGCCCTGGAGCCATGAGGGGTCGATGGCGTCGGGACCTTCTACGAGGTGGGTGTTGGGATTGACGCGCAGACACTCGTTGTAGAGCACCTTGCCGTTCGAGCTCTTGCGGCCGCAGACGAAGAGGATGAGGTCGTGGCGCACGGCAAACTGCGAGATGCCCCCCATGCGGTTGGCCACCGAGCGGCAGATGGTGTCGAAGCTCTTGAAGGTGGCCGTGGGGGCAATGTGCTGTTGGATATAGGCGATGATGCGGTGGAACTCGTCGAGCGACTTCGTGGTCTGCGAGTAGAGGTAGATGTCGCGGGTGAAGTCGAGTTTCTTCACTTCGTCGAAGTTCTCGATGACGATGGCGTTTCCCTGCGTCTGTCCCACCAGGCCGAGCACCTCGGCATGGCCCTTCTTGCCGAAGATGACTATTTGGGTGTTGGGTGTTGGGTGATGGGTGTTGGTGGTCTCATACTGCTGCTTAATGCGCTTCTGGAGCATGAGCACCACGGGGCAGGTGGCATCGATGATTTCGATGTTGTTGCGACGAGCCAGCTCGTAGGTCGCGGGCGGCTCGCCGTGAGCGCGTAGTAACACCTTGGCATCGTGCAGACAGGCCATCTCGTCGTGGTTGATGGTGACGAGCCCCATCTGCCTCAAGCGCTCGCACTCCATGCCGTTGTGGACGATGTCGCCCAGACAGTAGAGCGTTGAGCCCTTTGCCAGTTCCTCCTCAGCCTTCTTGATGGCGGTGGTCACGCCGAAGCAGAAGCCGCTGCCGGTGTCGATCTCTATTTTAATGGGCATTGTGGGCAATTTTGGCATTATGGGCGGAGGGAATTGAAGTAGGTGTCGAGCAGGTCCTGGGCAGCCACGAAGCTCGTCTTCTGTCCGGCGAGGACCGACTGCTCGGCGGCGGCGAGCCGGGCCTGAATCACCTTGTTGTTGTAGAATGAGTTCTTCAGGTGCTCGTTGATGCTCTCATACATCCAGTACTTGGCCTGCTCGTTGCGGCGGTAGTCGAAGTAGCCGTTATGCTTCACGAAGTCGATGTACTGGTAGATCATATCCCAGATTTCCTTGATGCCCAAGCCGTAGAAACCGCTGTAGCAGAGCACCTTGGGCAGCCAGCCGCTCTCGGGCATCGGGAAGAAGTGGAGGGCATTGCGGAAGTTGGTGGCAGCCATCTGGCAACGGTCGACGTTGTCGCCGTCGCACTTGTTGATGAC
>CAMHHO010000094.1:0-12751 GCA_946184965.1 uncultured Prevotellaceae bacterium
GAGCAGATCAAGCTCATCCACAACCTGGTGAAGGTGCGCGGCTTCAAACTGGCTGCCGCCAAGAAGATTATCAACAACAACCGGCAGGGTGCCGACAAGACTGCCGACGTGCTGAGCCGTCTCATCGGCGTGCGCAATGAGCTGCAGGCATTGCGTCGGCAAATGGACTTTCTGCAATGAAATGGAGCCTCTCCCACCCCTTCCAAAGGAGGGACTTTCTGCTGACTCTCATTGGGTTGACGCTTTTCAGTTTTTGCGCTACGGCGCAGAAGCGTGCGAAGTTTGAGTTCAAGCGCAACCTGCCTGTCTATGCCGACTCGCTGCTGAAAGACCTCACCTACCCTATGGCCTGGGGCAACAGCCCCATCACCGACTTTACTGAATGGCGCCGGGCCGCCCGTCAGAAAGTCTTCGACTGCATGCTCACCCCGCCGCCTCCCTTCACCCATCACCCTTCACCCTTCACGATTATCGCCGAGGAGCAGCGCGACGGCTACCGAGCCCGCAAGATAGAGATCCGCCTGTCGCGCTACTACACCGTGCCGGCCTACGTGCTCATCCCCGACGGCAAGGGACCGTTCCCCGCCGTCAACGCCCTGCACGACCACGGCGCCCACCTCTTTATAGGTAAGGAGAAGATGATTCGCCCGCTGGCCTGCGAGGACTCCACCGTCATCAAGGATGCCGACGAATGGGCCGCCTCGCTCTATGAAGGACAGTTCGTGGGCGACTACTTAGCCCGCAACGGCTATGTGGTTTTCTCTGCCGACGCCCCAATGTGGGGTGAGCGCGGTCAGGAGGAAGGGCCTCGCCGCGACCGCTACGACATGATTGCCGGCAACATGATGATGTACGGCATCGACCTATCAGCCTATATGACCTACGACGACATCAGCGGTACGGAGTTCCTGGCCCAGATGCCCGAGGTTGACCCCAGCCGCATCGGCTGCATGGGCTGCTCGATGGGTGCCTATCGCGCCTGGATGCTCTCGGCACTCAGCGACCGCATCAAAGCCGGAGCCTCTATCTGTTGGATGGTCACCACCGACGAACAGATGTCGTTCAAGTACAGCCGCACCGAGAATGGCGGCTTTGCCAACTGCTTCCCCGGCCTGCGCCGCTGGCTCGACTATCCGCATGTGGCCTCGATAGCCTGCCCCAAGGCTATGCTCTTCATCAACGGTTCGCAGGACAAGCTCTTCCCCGTTGCCGGTGTTGAGAAAGCCTTCAACATCATGCATGACGTCTGGAAGAGCCAGAATGCCGACGACCGCTTGGAGACGGAAATCTGGGACATACCCCACAGCTGTCCAGTGAAAGCCCAGGAGCGTGTTCTCCATTTTTTCCAAAAGCATTTGTAGGAAGTGTAAAATAAGCATAATTATTCACATGCCTTGTCCGATTATTGTTTTTTTGTTGTAACTTTGCAGCATGAATATGACAGCCAAGACCATTGCCTTAGCAGCACTGATGCTCGTTTGTGGGCAGAGTGCTGCCTTTGCCGCTATTCAGGCAGACACGTTGAAGACGGACACCATCAGCCACAAGACAGACTCCGTCAAAGTAGAGAAACAAGCTGAGAAGAAGCACGAGTGCTGCGAAGACACCACCGTCAAGGACCACAGCGACCCTTACCACAAGATTGTGAAGGAGGGCGGCTCGGTGCGCGAGGGCCTCTTCACCGTGCGCCACATCAAGGACGACTGGTACCTCGAGGTGCCCGACGAGCTGCTGGGCAAGATGCTACTGGCGGTGACCCGCTTCACCAGCGTGCCGCAGGGCTTCAGGATGTTCAGCGGCGAGGAGGTGAACCGCTCGGCCATCTATCTGGAACAGTACAACGACAAGGCGCTCTTCCTGCGTGAGTACGTGCAGTCGAGCTTCGCCAAGCCCGGCGACCGCATTGCCATCTCGGTGAAGCAGGCGACCGTCGACCCCATCATCCAGAAGTTCGAGGTCATCGGCCGCAACCCCAAGACCAAGGCCCAGCTCATCAACGTGACGAAGTGGATTATGGGCGACAACAAGGTGACGAGTTTCACTAACAACGACCGCACGTCGCTGAGCCTCGGCGGCGTGGTGGCCGACCGCACGTTCATCGACAGCATCAAGACCTACCCCATCAACATCGAGATACAGTCGCTGCGCACTTACGGCATGAACGCCGGGGGCACGCCGGCATCACAGACCGGCTCGGCCACGCTGTCGCTGAACACCAGCATCGTGCTGCTGCCAGAGGAGCCCATGCAGCCCCGTTTCGGCGACGAGCGCGTGGGCTACTTCAACAACCGCATCACCGAGTTCAGCGACGAGCAGCAGACCACCAACCACGAGACCATCGTCATGCGCTACCGCCTGGAGCCGAAGGACCCCGTGGCCTACAAGGCCGGCAAGCTGGTGGAGCCGAAGAAGCAGATTGTCTACTACATTGACCCGGCCACGCCGAAGAAGTGGGTGAAGTACCTCATTGCCGGCATCAACGACTGGAACAGCGCCTTCGAGGCTGCCGGCTTCAAGAACGCCATCGTGGGCAAGGAATGGCCCACGAACGACTCGACCATGTCGGTCGACGATGCCCGCTTCTCGATGATCCGCTACCTGCCGTCGGAGACCGAGAATGCCTACGGCCCACGCATCGTCGACCCCCGCTCGGGTGAGATTATCGAGGCCCACGTATGCTGGTATCACAACGTAATGAATCTCGTCAAGAAGTGGTATATGATACAGTGCGGCCCGCTCGACAAGCGCGCCCAGACAATGGACTTCCCCGACGAGCTGATGGGCGAGCTCATCCGCTTCGTCTCCAGCCATGAGGTGGGCCACTCGCTCGGCCTGCGCCACAACATGATTGCCTCGCAGGCCACGCCCGTCGAAAAGCTGCGCGACAAGGCCTGGGTCGAAGCCCACGGCCACACCAGCAGCATCATGGACTACGCCCGCTTCAACTACGTAGCCCAGCCCGAGGACAACATCTCGGAGAAGGGACTCTTCCCCCGCATCAACGACTACGACAAGTGGGCCATCAAGTGGGGCTACCAGTACCGTCCGGAGTTTAAGGATCCCGCCACCGAGAAGAAAGCCCTGCGCACTGAGACCTCGAAAGCCCTGGAGGGCAACCGCCGGCTCTGGTGGTGCGGCGACGAGGGTCACGGACAGGACCCCCGCTCGCAGACCGAGGACCTTGGCGACAACCAGATGAAGGCCAACGAGTATGGTCTGAAGAACCTGCGCCGCGTGATGCAGAACATCGAGAAGTGGACGGCTCAGCCCGACGGCGAATATGAGCACCTGAACGAGATTCACCGTGCTGCCCGCGCCCAGTACCAGCGCTACGTGAACCACGTGCAGAAGTATCTCTTCAGCAAGTACGTCAACAACGTCCCTGGTCAGAAGCCCAACGACGTCGTGCCCCGAGAACTGCAGAAGGAAGCCCTGCAGTGGATTGACCGCAACGTGATGGAGGCTCCGATGTGGCTCTATCCCGAGAGCGTCGTCACCAAGCTCGGTGTCGACTATATCGACGAGATTCGCAGCCGTCAGCAGACGGTCATCGCCATGCTGCTCTCGCCCGGTGCCATCATGAACCTGCACAACGCCCGGATGCAGTGGCCGGAGGCCTATCCCGTTGAGGAGTATCTGAATGATATCTTCGCAATGGTCTGGAAGCCCCTGACTGCGAAGGACGAACTGCAGAACAACTTCCGCCGCTTCCAGCAGCGAGCATACGTCGACTTTATCGACACGGCACTCAACTCAAACAACTCCACTGCCCAGCGCTCGGATGCCATCCTCTACTTTGAGCAGCACTTAGACAAGGTGGAGGGCTACCTGAAAGCCCAGCAGGCCAGCGGCATCAACGCCCAGCACTACAAGAACCTGCTGCTGCGCGTCAAGAAGATGCGCGAGAAGTACGAGTCGGGGAAAAACTAATGGGTAAAGCCAGAAAATATCCTGCACTTCCTGCACTTGGCGCCTAACGACTTGACGGACAAGTGGTTGAAAACCCTTGTTGCGCCATGAACCTGCACTGGCACTTGCACTGATCCTGCATCTGAGTTGGAACAGCGCTTCAAGCCCCATGGATTTGCGGCGCCAAAAGAGCGTTCCCACGGCCTGGAACAAATGTTCCAAGCCGTGGGAACGTCTGAAAGGCGCCGCCTTTTGCGCATAACCCGCCGCCTTTTGATCGTAAAGCACCGCTCTCTATTCAGTGCAGATTCCAGTGCAAGTTCCAGTGCAGGTTAATATAGGCCAGGTGGCCCATAACCTGCTGATAATGAGGCTCAGTGCAAGAAGTGCAGGTTCTTTCAGGCTTGTACTATCGAGAAGAACGGGCCAGAATTATCCCGATGATGCTTGTCACGTCGGCAATATCCACCTTACTGTCACGGTTCACGTCAGCAGCTGTTGCAGAGAATACGGCTGGCTTCTGTCCCAGGAGATGACTAATCAGACAGGTCACATCGTCGCGGTCTACTCTGGAGTCACTATTGACGTCGCCCGGAATGATGTAGGCCAGCGACAGCGAGCCGATGATGGCGTCGGCCCATCCGGAATCCAGCGTATAGAAAGCCAGCACATAGTTATCCTCCGTGGAGATGTCAAAGCTAAGTGCCTCCTCCTGTACGCCGCTGAAACTGTTCGATGCATCATTGCCGATGTTCACCGTAGGCTTACACTGCTGCGAACTGACCACTGAACCATTGTCGGCCTTCTCAACACAGATGCTTACAGGAGGGAAGTCCCCTCGGTTCCAGCTGCAAATCTTATAGCGCAGCTCATAGCGCCCGGGCGTCAGCTGCAAGTCCGTATAGCTGCCCCTGGCACCATACTTCACGTAGCCGGCATGAGAGCCACCGCTAATGTTGCGGAAATAGAATCCGTAGTCGAAGTCACGCGGGCTACCCGTCAGTTTTAGGACACGGCAACCGTTCCAGTAATCATTGCTATAGCCCGTGCGTCCTTCGCTGCTGTCGTATGTTATCCAGCCAGCGGGCACGCAGCCGCCTTCGTTGAAAGCCTTCGAGAGTTCCAGCTTCGGATTATCCGCGTCAAGCTTGACCGTTGTCACCTCTGGTTCCGGCATGTCAAGCGAGTAGCGCTTGCAGAAGTTCCACACCTCTTCCGACGTCAGAGCTTGTGCATTGTCCATCGACCACCAGTGTCCCTTGTCGGCCAGCGTCAGCAGTGCCACCTCCACGCCGTTCCTGCCGCCCTTGTAGCGCTCGAGCTTGGCGGGCGAGTTGGGTTTCGACTTCGGATAGGGCTTGATGGTTTCCGGCGTCGTATTGCAGCCGTTGAATCTCACCCAGGCGTCGATGTGCTGCTGTACGTTGCTATAGACGCAGACGTCGTCTGACGTTCCATGTGTGTGCAGAATGGGCACAGGGCGCGATGACGTGGCATTGGGGCCATTCATCAAGTAGCCGCTTACGGGGGCGAAGGCCGCAATCTTATCGGCCATCTTCGAGGCAGCATAGTAGGTGAACATACCGCCCATGGAGAAGCCCGTCAGGTAGACGCGGTTCAGGTCTATATTATACCGGCTGTGCATGGCGTCGATAATAGCCTGCATGAACTGCAGGTCCTTCGTTCCACTGATGTCCCAGAGCTTATCAATACCGTTGGCATAGACCACGACGAACTTCGCCGTGTCAGCCACCGACTCCCACTTTGCCAGCCCCTGCAGGTAGGCAGCATCCTGGCTGGCACCATGACAGGCAATGACCAATGGCGGTTGCTCAGGCAAGCCATTGGGGGCATACGTTATCATGGAGCGGGTGTCAGAACCCACAGTAAGCGTCTCGTTCTTGGCAACAGCTGGCTCTTCGTAAGCGTCGTCGTTGCTCAGGAACACATCTTCAACAGTGATATCGCCAGTTCCGTATGACCAGAAATCCACGATATGGATGTTCTTGGTGTCAAGCAGCTGACCTTGTTTCTCACCATTCAGATACTTCGCAGCACTGAGGTCCACCACTATCTGCGTCTGGGAATCAAAGGTTGGGGTCTCAAAACTGCCTTGCCCGTCCCAGATGTTGTTGGAAGTAAAGATGTTCAGGTGTGCCCCGCAACTCTGTGGTTCCTTCAGTTTGACAACCAAGAACTTATATCCGGAGAAATCAACTCCATCAGGGTACACCCAGCCCATCTGTCCCCATTGTCCGGGATGGAAGGCATGGGTACTCTCATTATACGTCCCGTTATCAAAGATATCCGTCTTGATATACTGCTCCCCGAATGGGAAGAAGGTAGAACGCACCTTGAACGTCGCAGTGAGCGTGTTGCCCATAGGGTCGGTATAGCTCACGTTCACATTGGCCTCACCCTCGCTGAGGCCGCGTATCTGGCCGTCGCTGATCTCTATAACGCCGTTCGAGTTGGTTGTGCAAGTCACCTCCGATGCCACATTGGCCTTATGGCCGTCCTGATAGGTGGCCACGACCTGCAACTTACTCGACTGGCCTATCATGACCTCTGAGGCCACATCGCTCAACGACAGTTTAACCGCAGTACCTTGCTCCTCTGGCGTTGCAGCTGTGTCGGCGTGCGGCCAGTTTACCTCGTAATAGTCGGCATACCAGTCCATGCAGGCCTTGCCGCAGGCTTCCGGTTCTCCGCCAAAGGCAGCCGTCACCTTATTATTATTTATAAGCTCGTCAATGTCGATGAGACAACCAGTACCTGAGAGCGTCATCGAGATATTGCCAAAATGGTCGAGTGTAGCCTTGAAGGCCTTGCCCCATTTCGAAGTTGAAGCAGTAGCCCAAGTGCCATAATTGGATTCCACCAAATCTCCATGCTCATTAGTATGGCCAGTGCCGGGCTTCTTGGGGCTCCAGTCTACCTCCGTAATAATGATGGGGTTAGTGTCTACCACGGGTACCTGATTGTGGAAGTTATTGATTTTATTTTGCGAAGATGGGGTGTCGTCGCTGCAGCCGTACCAGCCCGCATAGTCATGGACGGCATAGCCGATATTACTGCCCGTGATGGGATATGACTTGTAGCTCGTATAGTTCGACTGCCAGCCAGTACCGGGCACCCAGATAATGCCCGTAAAGCCGTTCGAGCGAATCTTTTCGACAATGGGTTGGAAATAGTCGTGCAGGGCCTTGGCATTGTCATTGCCATTAACATCCTTCAGATTTACTGGCTCGTTGGCCAACTCCAGGCTAATCTGTCCGGCATACTGCTGAATGGTTGCATCCTTCGACACGATGTCCCAGACCTCAAGCAGGTAAGTCTGATAATAGTCGTCCACCCTCAGGTTCGGAGGACAGACACCCGGCGGACGAACCACGACATACTGGCCGTGGGCCATTGCCTTCTGCATCAAGGGGATGTAGAGCGAGGCAAGGAAGGTGCGCAGACGCTGGGGATTAAACTTCTTAATGTCAGCTTCCGACGTAGCGTCTGCCGGCTGGTTGGCGGCAACGGCGTAGGAGTAGCTGCTGCTCGGGTCGTTAGTCCAGGCTGGATCCAAGTGCAGACGGAACACGTTGCACTTAGCCTCCTCCAGACCGGCGAAGAGCTTCTCGAAATAGTTCAGACACTTCGTGACGCCCTCGGCATTGTAGTCGGCGTAACCATTTTCTCCTCCCCACGGGGTTCCCCACCGCCATCCGTTGAAATACATGTTCGGCGTGTCCATCACACCATGCAGCACAACGTGGTTGCCGTGCATGTCTACCAGCCACTTGCCGTCTACATGCAGCGTAGGCAGCGGCTTCACCCCCTGAGCATTTAATGTGATGGAGATAAAAGCCGCTACCAAGCTAACAAAAAGTTTCCTCATTCTATTACAAATTTTGTTCCTGGAAATCCATGTCGGCCTCGACGACGTAGTACACGACTTCGGGGTCGAAGGTTCCCACCTTGTCCTTCTTAGCCTGAGCGGTGACCGCGTCGGCCACCTGTTGCATATCAATCTCTATCTCGTCGGCCGTCGACTCCAGGATGCCGCTGTCGTAGTAATAGTCGACGATGGCATCCATCAGGTAGTACAGGTCGTCGTCGCTGAAGTATGACTTCAGTTCCTGCGGCAACCGCTCGCGGATAAAGGCTATCTCACGGCGATTCTCTTCTTCGTCCATGCGAAGTTCGTCTTCAAAGCTTGGCATCTTTGGATTTTCGATTTACGGATTTTCGATTTTCAATTGTCAATTAAGTTCAAAGCAGAGCCTTGAACTTCTCGTCGAGCTTGGCCTTACTCTGGGCGCCTACCACCTTGTCGACCACCTCGCCGCCCTTGAAGAACAGGATGGTGGGGATGTTGCGGATACCAAACTCCACTGCCAGGTCCTCGTTCTCCTCGACGTCGCACTTGCCGACTACGATCTGGCCGTCGTACTCCTGTGCCAGTTCGGCAATGATGGGTCCCACCATGCGGCACGGTCCGCACCATGTAGCCCAGAAATCAACTACTAACGGCTGCTGGCCGTTTTTCAATGTCTCAAAGTTCTCGTTTGTGATTTGTACTTCCATAATTCCATTCATTTGACTGCCTCCGCAGAGAAGGACAGCGGGTTTAACCTTTTGCAATTGATTTGCAAAGTTACGCATTCTTTTTCACAAGGCCAAATGTTTTCCACCCTTTTTTGCGTTTTTCAACTATTTTCACCACAGAGGCACAGAGACACAGAGACTTATAATGAAAGCCGCTGTATCCCTGTGCCTCTATAGCGATTTTATAGCTAATCCTCGTCAACCCAGTGAAGGTCTTCGGAGCGCGAGAACTGCGTTTCGGTCGTGTCGTCGTAGATGTCCAGACTACCTGCCATTATATAGCTGTCCTGACAGATGGTTTCCGTCGTCACCTGCGGCTGCTCATATTGTTTCTTGTCCATTGTCGTTCGATGTGTTTAGCGTTTGATGGTTTTCTTTCCGTTCACGATGTAGAGGCCATTCTGCGGCTTGCTGACGCGGCGGCCCTGCAGGTCGTAGACAGCACCCTCGACGGCTGACTCTGCGGCCACGTTGCTGATAGTTGTCGCTTCGCTGCCCGCAAAACTGATGTAGCGTGCGCCGCTGCCGCCCTCTATCACGAGGAATACCTTGCGGGGAGCAAGATTCTCGCCCGTGTAGCGGTAGAAGCCCAGCCTATCGCCCTCGGCGGCCAGCGTGTAGACTGTGCCATCGACGTCGGAAGTAGCCAACTCGCGCTGTGTGCCCTGTAAGGCGTTGGCGGAGAAGTCGCCCGTTCCCGTTTCCGAGCTGGTATAGAGCATTGGTTCTCCCATAGTCGATTTCATGATCACGGCCTGTCCGCGAGGCACAATCTTGTCCGTCACCTCGTTCAGTTCTACTTCCTTTCCCGTAGCGTTCAGCGTGGCGGTATAGACGGTAGTATTCTCGTCAGCCTTCACGTTGCGCACGTCGGTGTAGTAAGTCCACCAGTAGTTGCCGCCCACCGCGTTAGCCTTCTCCGCCTTTGGGGTGAAATAGCCGCCATCTACGATGGGCTTGGCGTAGGTGATGTCGTTTGCGTTATTCTCGTCATGGTTTGGCAGTTTGCTGCAACCAGAAAACATCATGCCGCAGCGAGATAGACTGCTCCAAGTGTCGTTGCAGTAAATGTTAGTCAGGTTAGAGCATTTGTTAAACATAGAAAACATATTCGGTTTCTTCCCCGTGTCGAAGTTGCTCACGTCGAGACTCGTCAGACTGGAGCAGCCGGAGAACATATAGTTCATGTCCGTCACATTCCCCGTTTCGAAGTTGCTCACGTCGAGGCTCGTAAGGCTAGAGCAACCGAAGAACATATAGTTCATGTCCGTCACATTCCCCGTTTCGAAGTTGCTCACGTCGAGGCTCGTAAGGCTAGAGCAGCCGGAAAAAATTTCCCACATGTCCGTTACATTCCTCGTGTCGAAGTTGCTCAAGTCAAGGCTCGTCAGGCTGGAGCAGCCGGAGAACATAGCATCCATGTTCGTCACGTTCCCCGTGTCGAAGTTGTTCACGTCGAGGCTCGTCAGGCCGGAGCAGCCGGAGAAAATAGCCTCCATGCTCGTCACGTTCCCCGTGTCGAAGTTGCTCACGTCGAGACTCGTCAGACTGGAGCAGCCGGAGAACATATAGTTCATGTCCGTCACATTCCCCGTTTCGAAGTTGCTCACGTCGAGGCTCGTAAGGCTAGAGCAACCGAAGAACATATAGTTCATGTCCGTCACATTCCCCGTTTCGAAGTTGCTCACGTCGAGGCTCGTAAGGCTAGAGCAGCCGGAAAAAATTTCCCACATGTCCGTTACATTCCTCGTGTCGAAGTTGCTCAAGTCAAGGCTCGTCAGGCTGGAGCAGCTGGAGAACATTAGGTGCATGTAGATCACATTCTCCGTTTCGAAGTTGCTCAGGTCGAGGCTCGGCAGGTTGAGGCAATAGGAGAACATCTCGCTCATGTCCGTGACGTTCCCCGTGTCGAAGTTGCTTACGTCGAGGCTCGTCAGGCCTGTGCAGCCGTAGAACATAGAACTAATGTTCGTCACATTCCCCGTGTCGAAGTTGCTTACGTCGAGGCTCGTCAGGCTGGAGCAGCCGGAGAACATAGCTCGCATATTCGTCACATTTCCTGTGCCGAAGTTGCTCAGGTCAAGGCTCGTCAGGCTGGAGCAGCGAGCGAACATAGCCTCCATGTTCGCCACATTCCGCGTGTTAAAGTTGCTCACGTCGAGGCTTGTCAGGCTGGAGCAGCCGGAGAACATATATCTCATGTTCGTCACGTTCCCCGTTTCGAAGTTGCTCACGTCGAGGCTTGTCAGGCCGGAGCATCTTGAGAACATAACCTCCATGTTCGCCACATTCCGCGTGTTAAAGTTGCTCACGTCGAGGCTTGTCAGGCTGGAGCAGCCGGAGAACATAGATATCATGTTCACCACATTCCGCGTGTCGAAGTTGCTCACGTCGAGGCTCGTAAGGTTGTCGCAGTTGGAGAACATATATCTCATGTCCGTCACGTTCCGCGTGTCGAAGTTGCTCACGTCAAGGCTCGTCAGGCTGGAGCAGCCGGAGAACATCTTGCTCATGTCCGTTACGTCCTCGGTATTCAGGTACCTCAAGCCTTGGATGGTAGTCATCATATAGCACGATTGGAACCAACCGGCGGTACTGGTGGGGCGGTAGTCGGCAAAAGAAGGATCGAAGACTGCTGTCGTGGCATGCTGGTAGCGATTAATATAATAGTTACTAATCTCAAATCCGTCTCGCTCGCTCTTTTGGTCATCATAGTAGAACGTCACGGTCTCGCCGTCTTGGCTCAGCACAGCGTAAGGATGCTGCACCGCCATTGCGCCCTGCGCCACTCCCATGAGTAGGAGCAGGACAGAAAGTAATTTTTTTGTCATTGCTTGTTATGTTGTTTTGAGAATAAGAAAAGGCGTGCAACCGTCCGATGCTCATTCTCAATTCTGGTTACCGGCAAGTACCATGCGCATAAACAAGCAAGAACAGTTCACGCCCTTACGGACGTGAACCTTCTGAACTGCTTGCTCTCATTGCGCGAATATTTTGCCGGTATTCGAATTGAGAGAGACAAGAGCAGAAAGCTCAACTATCTAAAAAGTACGAACGGGAGCAACGCACAATCCTTTGGTTAATAATGAATTGGTTTGTCTGTTCCCTGTTTGGAAGTGGCGGCACCTCGTGCCTGCTACGCTTCCCGAGTGTTCGTCAGTACTGTCTGTTTCTTACGTCGTTTGATTTAAATGGTTATTATTTGCTTTATTGTTCTCGTGATACGGCTGCAAAGTTAAACATTTTCTGCGAAACATACAAGGATGATAAACAAAAAAAGAAATAAAATGCTTCTGCACACGGATAAATTCCAACTTCACTCTCCCAATGATGACATCCTGCAAAACCTAAATTAATTAATCTTATAGTCGAGCGCATCCATACGCTCGATATAGTCAATCAGCGAGTGGTGTACGTCGACGGTGGTGTTCTGCGAGTGCAGCAGCACGTGGTGCTTGCCCAGCGAGTCGCGCAGCTGGAAGAAGAGCTTCGTCTTGCCGGGATGCTCGCTGACGATCTCGCTCAGGTCGGCCACGATCTGGTCGTTTAGCAGGTCGGTGGTCAGCTGGATGGTGATGCGGTCGACGGCCTTGTCCTTGATGGTCTGCAGATACTCCACGCCGTTGACCTTCAGGTCCTTCGGCCCTTCGGGGTTGTACCTGAACCGCGGCATGACCTTGCCCGTGACGTAGACGGAGGCGCCGACGGTGAAGAAGCCCGACTTCGCCCCCCAGTCCTCGCCGAAGATGGGCAGCTCGCCTGAGCCCTCAAAGTCTTCGAGCATGACGATGCCGAAGGGCTTGCCGTTGCGGGTGAAGCCCGTGCGGACGCCGGTCACGATGCCGCCCAGGACGACCTCCTCGCGGTCGGCCAGCTTGTCGACGTCGGCCAGTTCCTGGCAGGTCGTGTTGCAGAGGTTGTCGAGCACGATCTTGTACTCGTCTAACGGGTGGGCCGAGAGGTAGATGCCCACGAGGTCGCGCTCCTTGTTGAGCCGCTCGATGTCGCTCCAGCGCACGTCGGTCTTCGGGACGGGCGGCGTGGCAATCTCGATGCCGTCGCCAAAGGCGCCGAAGAGCGAGTTCTGGGCCTGCTGCTTCTCCGTCTGGTAGTTCTGGCCGTAGCGCACGAGGGTGTCGAGAAACACCTCGCCCTTGGCATTCGTGGCAAAGAACTCCTCGCGGCGGATGCCGAACGAGTCGAAGCCGCCGCTGAGTGCCAGCGACTCGTAGGCCTTGCGGTT
>CAMHHO010000095.1:0-12685 GCA_946184965.1 uncultured Prevotellaceae bacterium
CAATTTGTGTTCAAGTTTATAGAGGAAAGGTACTAATTTTTTAGCAAATCACAACCACCTTCGTGCCGTCAGCATCGAACACCGCGTTGTTTATGCTGGTGCAAAGGTACTAATTTTTTAGCAAATCACAACTTCGAAGCGGATAACCGCCAATTTGCTAAAGTTGTTTATGCTGGTGCAAAGGTACTAATTATCTTGCTAATTTTGAGAGTCAGTGTAGACTATTTTTAAGAAATATGTAACAAGAGCCGGAGGCAGGGGTGACTGTTTCGCTAAAGATGAATTTTTCCCCAATAAAGTCAAAAAAGTGATAAGTGACAACGCATTTCAACTTTTTTTTGTAATTTTGCGGTAAAATTAGGCGTATGTACACTTCAGAATCGTGATGAGATTATGGTCGTTCAGCCGGACCTGAAGAGGAGGAGCCTGACTGAGCGATAGGGCGGCGCAGGCCTCGTCCCAGAGCTGGCGGCTATTGGTCGGGACATGGGGGCTGCTGACGCTGTTGAAGACGATGACGCCACCGGGGGCGAGCACCGTGAGCACCTTCGACATGATTTCCTTCAGGCGGCCGCCGTGACCGCCGATGAAGACGGCGTCGGGAAGCCCCACCCCCGACCCCTCCCCAAGGGGGAGGGGAGTTTGTAGGAAGTCACCGATGTGGACGTTGATGCCCGGGGCACCGAAGCGGCGGGCGTTTTCGTGGATGATGGCCTCGCACTCGGGGCGTATTTCGAAGGCGTGGATTTCGAGATGGGGGAACAGCAGACGGGCCTCGATGGAGACGCTGCCCGTGCAGAAGCCGATGTCCCAGAAGACGTGACGGCGGGGCAGGTCGAGGGCCTGGAGGGTGAGCAGGCGGATGGGCATCTTGGTGATCATCTTCTCGCGGCCGTCGAGGAGGGCGAAGCCGGCGTCGGGGAGGCCAAAGGGTTTGGCAGTGGCACCGCCACTGCAGAGCGGACAAGAGGTGAGGATGAGACAGTTGGGGGAGGCGAAGGTGCGCTGGGCAGCGGCTTCGAGGGATAATGTGGAGACTGTTTCTTCGTTAGGATTGCCGAGGTGCTCGCCAATGTGCATCTGATAGTTGGTGTAGCCGTAGTCGAGCATGCGCCGGGCGATGGCGGCAGGGGTGTGATGGCGGTCGGTGAGTACGCCGATTTTGGCAGTCCGCTCAATGAGGGCGCGGTCGAAAGCCGGCCAGGGGCGGCCAGTCAGCGAGACGATGTGCATGTCGTGATAGGGCATCAGCAGTCGGTGGGCCAGCATCTGGAGCGAGTTGAACGACGGGTAGACCGTGATGTTGGCCTCAGGCATCCGGCTGCGGATGGTGTTGGCAAAACCGAAGAAGAGTGGGTCGCCGGAGGCGAAGACGATGAGCCTCCCCCCACCCCCTCCCGTAGAGGGGGAGTCTGCCCTACAGAGGGAGCCATACTGCTCGAAGACGGCATCGAGGGGGACGGTAATGTCAATCCACTCGGCGTCCTTCGGCAGTAGCGGTGCCACGATGTCGTGATGGCGCTTGCCGCCAGAAAACACCTTGCCGTTCTTGATAACGTCCAGCACTTCAGGCGGGAAAAACGGCTGTGGGTTGTCGCTGATTCCAATAACGATGAACTTCATAGATCACGGCCAGGCTTTAGTTGTGCGGCATCGTCGAAGGTGAGGATGGCGTTGCAGAGAGTGGCGGCGAGGTTGGAGCCACCCTTGCGCCCCTCGACGATGATCTTGGGAATGTCGCGGAAAGGCTTCACCATGTGTTTGGCCTCACAGACGTGGACGAAGCCGACGGGGGCGGCGATGATGCCTGCCGGATGGGCTTTGCCTTTGCGGATGAGGTCGCAGAGCTCCATCAGAGCCGTTGGTGCATTGCCGAAGGCGAAGAGGGCGTCAGGGTGTTCCTCGACGGCGAGACGGATGCCGGCCTGAGTGCGGGTAGGGCCCACCCCCTGCCCCTCCCCAAGGGAGGGGAGTTTGGTTAGTTCTGCCACACGCGGGTCGCTCAAATAACACTTGGCCTCGATGCCCAAGCGCTGGAGGGCGCCCTTACGGATGCCGCTGACGACCATCGTCACGTCGGTCACGATAGTCTTCAGCGTACCGTCCTTAACCTTATTATATAATAGCTCCACAGCCCCTGGGTCAGTATGGAGGATGTTCTCCATATCGAAGTCGGCAGTCGTATGGATGGCGTGGAGCAGGGCCCATTGATGGTCTAAGGCATAGTCACCCTTCAATTCTCCAAGAATGGTGCGGAAGGATTCTATCATAATGTTCTGACCAATCTTATTGCCTTCGTTCGCTTCATCGCGATAATACCCACGAGGCGTAACAATCATCTTACGCCCCTCGCCATTTGGAGAGTTTATATACGACTGTGAGTTGCCAATGATGATGACGGTGAACATATCTACGTCCTCAGGGTCAAAGGCTCCAAGGGTCGTCACCTTCACCTCCTGGTCGTCGCGCCCGGCCTGACGGACATAGCCGACAGGCGTCAGCTCGCTACGCTCCTGGAGGAACAGCTCCTGCAGGCGGTACAACTGCCAGTAGCGGTCGTGCGACTTCGGGTTGTAGACGGCAGTCACGAAATCGGCCGCTGCCGCCGCCTTGATGCGCCGCTCTATCAGTTCCCAGGGCGTCATCAGGTCGGAGAGCGAGATGATGCACGTGTCGTGGCCCGTTGGTGCGCCAAGCAGCGAGGCCGCCTTCTGGAAAGCCGAAATGCCCGGCAGCGAAACAATCTCAACATCCGACTGGCGGGCAGTCTTCATCTCGTAGATGAGCGGTGTCATACCGTAGATGCCGGCATCGCCCGACGAGATGACGACGACGGTCTTACCCGTCTCGGCCAGTTCGAAAGCCTGCTCTGCCCGCTCGCGCTCGTGGCGCATACCAGTATCGACACACGTGCAGTCGGCTTTCAGATAGTCCTCGACAAATCGGAAGTAATACTTATAGCCGACGATGGCGTCAGCCCGACGAACGGCGTCAATCACGGCGGGCGTTATGTCTTCCTTGCCGCCAGGTCCTAAGCCTGCTATGATAATCTGTTTTTTCATAATACTTTGAGGTTACAGGGTGGTCATTTCCGCTCCTTCACGATGACGTAGATAATGACGGGGGCACCGATGAGGGGGGTGACGGCGTTCAGCGGGATGACGCCAGACTCGCCGGGGAGGAAGCAGACGAGGTTGCACAACAGGCCGACGACGGCTCCCATGAGAATGGTGGCGGGCATCAGGATGCGGTGGTTGTCGGTGACGATGAGCAAACGGACGATGTGGGGCACGGCCAGTCCGATAAAGGCCACAGGACCGCAGAAGGCGGTGGTGACGGCCGAGAGCAGGCCGGTGACGATGAGAAGCCAGTTGCGCACACGCAGCACGTTGATGCCAAGGTTGGCGGCATAGCCCTCGCCGAGCATCAGGGCGTTGAGGGGCTTGATGAGCAGGACAGCTCCGAGGAGGCCCAGGACGGTGACGCCGGCAAAGACGGGCATGTTGGCCATCGAGACGCCGCCGAAGCTGCCCATTCCCCAGACCATATACGACTTGACGCCCTCGTCGGTGGCGAAGAAATTGAGCAGCGAGATGGCCGAGTTGGCTATGTAGCCAATCATGATGCCGACGATAAGCAGCATGACGTTGCTGCGCACCAGCGTCGAGAAAAAGAAGATAAGGGCGATGACAGCCATTGCACCGATGAACGCCGCTGCAAGGACGGCCACGAAGCCCGACAGCTGGAGACTGCCCACAGAGAGGCTGCCGCCGAAGAGCAGCATGACGAGCGCCACACCCAGTCCGGCGCCGCTGTTGACGCCGAAGATGCCGGGACCGGCCAGCGGATTGCGGAACGCCGTCTGCAGCAACAGTCCGCTGACGGCCAGTGCGCCGCCGCAGAGCACGGCAGTCATGGCCTGCGGCAGCCGCGACTGGAGGACGATGTATTGCCAGGCGGCAGAAACGTCAGCCGCCGGATGTCCGAAGAGGATAGAGACGACATCGGCAGCAGGAATCCTGACCGACCCCACCAACAGGTTAAGGGCGAACAGGGCAACCGTCAGGACGGCCAGTAACAGGCAGCACCAGAGAGATTTACGATTTGACAATTGACTATTTACTATTTACTTCTGGATTCCCCACTTTTTGGTAATAACGGAGCGGCGGCAGATTTGTTATGTCGGGATGCAGAATCTGGATGAAATCGCTGAGGAGCCAGTCGGGGCGGAAGGGCGACTCCTCGTAGAAGAGCGAAAGTTCGACATTACAGCCGTAGGCGGCGCGCCGGCGGAAAGCCTTGAACTGCGGATAGCCGTGATGCTCGGCAGCCAGTTCGCCGTAGGTGATGTCGTGGTCGGCAGAATAGCGGAAGAGCCACACGTCGGCCTCGCCGGCCCGCTCGAGGACGGCCTCGAAGGGCAGTGAGACCGAGCCGCTGTGCGTATCGTCGGCCCAGAGGTAACGGCCGCCGGCGTCGGCTATCATCCGGCCGATGGTGCTGCACCCACCAGGAACATACCAGACGCTGCCCGTCACCTTGTCGACCATCACGGTGGGCTGATCCTTCGCCTCCCGGGCCTGGCGGCTCAGCGCCTGATAGGAGCTGTCGACGACGGCAAAGAGACTGTCGGCCTCGTGCTCGCAGCCGAAGAGCATACCGTAGAAGCGCAGCCACTCAGCACGTGCCAGCGGCGACTCCTCCATATACTCGGCACACTCGACGATGGGGATGTCGATGTCCTCCAACTTGCCGTAGCCGCCGCTGTTCTCAAAGGGCGACAGCAGGATGGCATCGGGACGACGGTCGATAATCTTCTCGATGACAGGACTCATGCCCTCGCCGACATCGACAATCCTGCCTACGGCCACCTGCTGATGCACCCAGGGAATCTTGATGTACTTCAGGTCGGCCACGCCCGTTATGCAGTCTTCACGGCCTAAGGACTGGAGCATGGCACAGTGGACGGTGGTGAAAATCATCGAACGGCTCAGCGGGGTGCGGAGGAGGGTTCCCTTCTCTGCAGGGGCAGCGGCAGCGCCGCTGCACGGCGAACCCTTGGGGACGAGGACGTAGCGGTGGAGGGCTTTTCCCGGACTCCAAGGGTTCTTGATGGTGGCTACGGTATAGCCGTCGTAACGGACGACGGTGAGCAGGCGGGCATACTTGAAGGCAAGGGTGTCGCCCTCAGCCTGTGGCGAGGAGGACATCCTGCCTCCGCCGCAGGCGTAGAGCGACAGTGCCGCAAATATGATCAACAGCTGCTTCATCACTTCTCGACGGTGACGTCGTCGATGCAGATGTAGGCAGGCGTCAGCACACCATAGTCGTTGCTGCGCGAACCGGTGAAGGTGAAGCCAATCTTCGTGATCTTGCCTAACGAGCTGAGGTCGAGCAGCTGCCAGTCGGCCACGTAGGTGCCGTCCTTGGCCAGGTCGACGTCGACATCAGCGGTGGTGCCGTCGGCCTTGGTGACGTTCAGCGTGCACTTCAGCCAGTCGGCGGCGGTGAAGGGAGCGCCAGAGTAGTTATCGCCGTTCAGGATGGAGTTGACGGTATAGGCACTGTTGGTGTAGAAGAGGCTCTTGACCACGACGCCCTCGCCGAGGTCAATCGTCTCGCCGTAGGTGGTGATGACGGCAAAGTTCTGGCCGGAGTGGGCCTTGCCGGCGACGTTGTTGTACTGGTCGGGAGTCAGCGTGAGGGCGCTGAACGAGGTCTCTGTACGGTTGGAGATGGCGATGCCCGACCAGAAGTCGGAGGTGCCGTAAGCCGACTCGTAGAGGTTGTAGGTGACGGGGAACCTGACCGTTCCCTCCTGATAGGCGTTGTCGGTGAACGTGGTGGTCTTGCCGCCCCAGTCGTCTTCGTAGGAGTAGCTGTTGCCTTCGGCATCGCCAATCCAGAATCCGTCGGCATTGAGCTGCTGGTTCTCGAAAGAGATGATCACTGTGCTGTCAGCAACGACGGCATTGTCCTGATTGTCACACGAAGTGAATGAAGCGGTTAAACCGCAGACAAGGGCTGCAAGCCCGATAATCTTGTTTGTTTTCATACTGTTTTGATTTTAATAAGGAATAATGTTTATTTAATGATGTATTTCTGTCGGTTCCTGATGTATAGGCCCTTGGTGGGGTTAGTGACGAGGCGGCCTTGGAGGTCGTGGATTTGGTGAAGGGTGAAGGGCGAAGGGTGAAGAGAGGGTACTGAGGTCGCGGCTTGGCGGATGGCCTGGAGCGAGGCGTCGAGGTGGAGGTCTTCGGCACCAAGGATTTCGGTCGACGTCTCCAAGAGCCAGCCGCACTTCTGGTTGATGCCGGTATAGACGCGGACGAAGTCGACGAAGTCGAGACTGACGGGCTGGCGCTGCTCGTCGACAGCCCACGCGATGTCGATGCCGCAGCCGTCGATGTTAGGCGTCACGCGGTCGTCGAGCGTGTTGGGCTGGTTGTCAGCATAGCCCCAGCCGAAGAAATAAAGCACCCAGAAGTACTGGCTGTAACTGGCGGGCACACTGCCGGTGAAGTCGAAGCCGTTGCGGGGCAGGCGCGTGCCCCGGAAGGTCAGACCGTCGGGGAGCCACTCGGGGTAGTACTCCTGCGGATGGTAGCGGTCCCAGCGGTCGAGCTCGCCGCTGCCTCCCCGGTTGTCGGTCCAGGGAATCTTGCCCATCAGGTTGCGGTGGTAGGTAATCTCGTAGCCGTAGTCCACCATCCCGAGGCTGTCGTCGTCGCAGCTGCCCTTGATTTCGTACCACGGGTCGTCGGGCAGTCCGTTGCCGTTCACGTCCTGCGACACCATCACGATGCCAGCCTCGCCGGTGCCGCCGCCGGGGAAGAGTCCCAGCTCTTCCTGGTAGGCATTGCCCCAGATGGCGAAGTCGCGCTGCCCCTCGATGTTGGCAATGGAGTGGTCGAAGTGGAAGGTGATATAGCCGCCATAGGCTCCCAAGGCCACCATGCCGCGCTCGTTGCCTGCCAGGCGCTCCGTACACTTACGCACCATGTCGGCCTCGGTGTCGCCCGGCTCGTACTCGGGAATGTCGTTGACGTACTGGCCGGGGGCGGGACGGTATTCGTCGACGGCCTGGATATACTTCGAGTGGGTGGTCACATTGTCCATCCGCTGACCCCAAACGGCAACAGCAGTCGAAGCTGCCAATAGAAGTGTTATCGTTTTGTTCATTTCTTTTCTGTTTTAAATAGGAAGGCGGCGTGAGCGGGTATGTCGCCCGTCCGCACCTTCCAGTCGAAGGTGCCGTCGGGCAGGAAGTGCAGCAGTTCGCCGCTGGAGACGTAGTTCTTGGCGTCCATCAGGTAGAAGTCGCGGTCTATCGGATTGACGATGATACCGTAGGGCATACGTATCTTCTTCACCTCAGGGGCGTCGGAGAGCGAGGTGCTGGCAATCTGGCAAGTACGCACGTTGACGATGCCATAGGTGACGGTGTTCGTCATCGTCAGTTCGCTCCACTGACTGCCGTAGAAGTAGAGGGAGTCGCCGACGATGCAGAGGTCGCTGACGGGCTGGTCAATCACGCCGCCGACACGCATCTCGCCGCCGGCATCAGACTCCAGCCAGTAGAGGCGCGAGTCGAGGTCGGTGTAGTTGCCGCGCGACGTGACCCACAGCCGGCCGTGGCCGTCGAGCTTCAGGTGGTGCAGGTTGGGGGCAACCTCAATCTTGCGGACTTCGCGCATCGTCGACAGGTCAACCACGCTGACCGTCGACTCATAGCCCTGGCCCGTCATGCCCTGATAGCCGCCGCTGTTGGCCACATAGAGGCGGTCGCCGACGATGGCCATCTCTTCGGGTTGGAAGCCCACGGTGCAGGAGTCCACCTTCTGCAAAGTGAGCGTATCGACCTTGTAGACGCTGCCTAACGGACTGCTGCCGGGATTTCGGACGCCGCCGACGTAGGAAGAAACGTAGGCATAGCCATCTTTGAAGGTGACATAGCGGCAGTTGGGGATGTTCACCTGACCGATGCGGACGGCATCGGCGGCCCGCGCAACCTCCACCTTGTTGGAGCAGTTGATGACGAGCCACAGCCGCGAACCGTAGATCTGGCAGTCGTTGCCCACGTCGCCGAGTGACATCACCGTGCTGGGGTTGCGCTCGCTGTAGATGTTGCGCAGGTAGTGGACGGTGGAGTCGCTGCCCGAGAGGTCGAGGTAGTCGAGTGTCGACTTGTTTGAGCCCATATTGCCCTCGTTGAGCAGGTACATACCTATGATTTCACTCCTCACGACCTTGCCGCCGGTGTCGATATTCTCCATCGGCACCACCATCACGTCGTCACGGCAGGAAGACAACAGAAGGAGTAGAACAGAAAGCCTCCCCAAGCCCCTCCAAAGGAGGGGGTGTTTGATTACCTGAAACTTCTTCAAGTAATTCAACATCCCTCCCTTGGGGAGGGCTTGGGTGGGCTTTCTTTCTTTCATATCGTAACGTTAAGGGTCAGGGCATAGTTGCGCCCCGGCATGGGGTAGTTCACGATGACTTCGTAGTCCTGGTCGAGGATGTTGTTCACGTCTAACTGGGCCTTCCAGAGCATCTTCTGCCAATGGAAGCTGTAGACAAGGCTCAGGTCGCTGGTGTACCACGGCTCCATGTGGTTGTAGAGTATGTTCTCCTGCTCATCGTAACGCTCGCCAGCATAGATGAACGAGTAGTTGAGCGTCCACTGGCGGTAGTTCAGGCCGACGATGGCCGAGCCGGAGTGCCAAGGAATGTAGGGTATCTGGTGCTTATAATAAGAGGTGGCGGGGTCGGTGACGTCGCGGGCGTCCTGGTAGGTGTACTGGGCGCGGATGGTCGCTTCGAAATCGCGACCCGCACTGACATCGGCCTCAGCCTCGACGTCGATGCCCTTGATGTGGACGCGGCCCAAGTTGAGCATCGTCCAGCGGAACTGCTGGCCCTTGGGATAGGCCACAATCTTGTCGTGTACAGTATTATAATAGGCGTCGAAGTGCATGGCGGCGTGACGCACGATGCCCCGTTCGAAGTGCTTGTTCAAGGCGAAGCCCGCGTCGTACTGCAAAGCACTCTCAGGCACGAGGCTGGCATTGCCCATATCGGTGTAGTAGAGGTCGTTGAACGTCGGCATACGGAAGCTCTTCTTGACGTAGGCACGGACGGAGAAGAACGTGCCGCGGAAGGGATATATGTTGACGAAGACGGCAGGCGTGAGCCGCGACAGCGAACGGCTGTCGCTATATTGTTCGCGGTGGGTGCGGTCATTGATGAAGGTCGCCAACAGCGAGGCCTGCGCCTTCAGGTGGCGGTAGTCGACGGCGGTAGCCAGACTGACAAGATTCGACAGCCGCGTGGGACGGGCGAAGTTCCAGATGTCGGCATTGAGCTTGTTCCACTTCAGGTCGTAGCTCAGCGAGGCACTCCAGCCCGGCAACAGCTCTAAGACGTTGGCGGTCGAGGCGTAGAACTCCTGCTGGCGGTAGCGGTTGTCGACGGGCAGCTGGGTGGTGTCGCGGTTCACGTAGTGGGTGTCGTAATAGGCATACTTGGCCAGCCAGCGCGTGCTGAACCCTTCGCCAATGTTCTTGTTGAAGTCGGCCTGAAAGAAGGTGTTCAGGTCCTGCTGGCGCTCACCGCGCCGCCATACGTTGTTGACAATGGCCCCGGGAATGCCTCGGGCGGAGTTGTAGAGATAGCCCTTCAGCTGCCAGCCACCCTGCGGGAGCCGTCCATGGAGGTTGGCCTCGACGCGCTCGGCGTGAATGTCGCCATTCTGTCGCACGGCGGTGGTGTCCCAGGCCGTCGAGCCATTGGGATAGCGCCGCTCGTAGCGGAACTTGTACTTGCCGCTGGCCGTCAGGAACTCAGCGCTGAGCGACGAGCTGACCTTATCGGAGAGCTGCTGCTCCCACAACGTAGAGAGTCGGAACATATCGCTGGAGCCGTACTGCGTCTTGAACTTCAGATTGCAGCGCTTGCCGTCGGCAAACTCCGGCCGACGGGTGCGGATATAGATGGCTCCGGCATTGCCGAAGTCGCTGGCGGGCTGGAAGATGGCACTCTTCTGACCGTTGTAGAGCGTGATCTCCTCGACGTTGTCGAGCGAGAACTGGCCGAGGTCTATCTGGCCGTTCTGGGCATTGCCCAACTGCACGCCGTCGTAGCTGATGCCTAAGTGGTGGGTACCCATCGAGCGGATGTTGACCGTCTTGATGCCCCCCACCCCGCCGTAGTCCTTCAGCTGGATGCCCGAGAAGTAACGCAGGGCGTCGGCCACGCTGTGGGTGTTGAGACGCTCCAGCTGTTCGCCGTTCAGCTTCTGGCTGGGCACCACCTCGCGCATGGCCGGTCGCGACACGACGACCACCTCTCGCACACGTTGTACGGAGTCCAGTCTGCCTTGTGCCACGACACCGTGAACGACAAAACACGCTATAGCGATTGCCAAGCATCTGCTACTCTTCACTTTTCACTCTTCACTTTTCACTATTCCATTCCGCAGCCTATCCCCAGAGTACTGCAAAAGCGTGGCACTACAGGCAGGTCTTCTGACTCATCGCCGGGCGCGAACGTCTTCCCAGCCTACAGCGGCCAGTGACTATCGGTGTTCGCGCCGTCCAAGGGCGACTCACAGCAGCGGGACTGTCCGGGACTTCCACCCGGTTCCCTTTTAAGCACCAATGGCAGTGCACCTGTTGCGAGTGCAAAGGTACGAATAAGAAAAGACATAAGCAAATAAAAAGCGATTTTTCTATTGTAACGTTACGCCCATCAAGCCTATCACCACGTCATTGGAGAGCGTCCGAAGCGTCAGCGAACGCAGTTTCTTGGCGGGGTCGAGGGGCATGCGCAGCAGCTGGGCGGCGCCACCGGGAATCTCCCGGCCATAGACCTCGCGGATGCCGAGGACCTGTCCGAGGTCGCGGCTGACGATGGGACGCCCGTCGTCAGTAGCCTTGCCGAGACAAATGCGGTATGGCCGCGGATCGGTGGTTGAAAATGCCTTGCCGTCGACGTAGTAGTCCTGCTCTATCGGGCACCAGTTGTCGGGGTTGCGTAGTGTCAGAGTGTCAGTCGAGTTGTCCTGGTAGGTGACGACGACAAGACCATTGTCAATACGGCTCTGCATGTGGTTCGTCGAGCCGGCCATCAGCAGATGGGCCACAGCGGCGCGCCCCTTCAGCGGCACGGTAACGGCATCGGGGTAGTTGTCCCAGAGCGAGGTGTAGATGATGTTGCGTCCTTGCTCCTGCGTGCTGAACGGCACATTGGCGACAACCATCCTGCCGTTCACGATCAACGAGCGGAAGACCGAGTCGTTGATGTCGGCGGTCAGCTGCGGGTGGCACCACTCGCCGATACCCTGCGTGGGAATCTGCAGGGTCGTAGTCTGAGGACGGGGCGACAGGTACTGCTGCCTGAAGATATCGTCGACGCGGGCATTGAAGTACTTGTCAATCGCCTGGGGGCGGCATTTCCCGTCGGTGGACGGTTCAGCAAGACCTAAGCGTACAATCCGGTTGGCCGCCTCTTCCTCGTCAGCCTTTCTCTCCTGCTGGAAACGCTCCATCATCTCCTGGGTCACGACGTCAGCCAACCGATAGTGCAGACTGCTATAGTCGGTAGGCACGACAAGGGTCTGCGTCGTGGCCGTCGTTCCCTCGACTTTCAGCATACCCGTCTGCGGTCTGTACTGGCGGTAGACAATCTTCAGCGGACGGCTGAAGTTCTGGGTAATCTCGTAGATGTCCTGACCGTCGCGCCGCTTCATCGTATAGGAGAGATAGGGCGTGGTGACGGTCACGCTGTCCCACTCTAACGGCAGGCAAGGACGAAGCACGCACTCGCCATAGAGCGCCTGCGGAACAATGCCGAAAAGGCCCTGCAGCAGCGTGCGGCTGCTGATGCCGATGCAGTCGCCAAAGTCGCGGTAGCACTCACCGCGGGCCGCATCGTAGCGGCTGATTTGTCCGAAGTTTCCCGGACACTGCCCATAGTACATCTGATCGAGGATATTGGCCTTCAGCAAGCTGAAGCCCTCCTTGGCCCGGCCAGCCTCAAAGAAAGCCAACGCCGTGTGCATCACCTCAGCCGCCGCCACGTTGTTGATGCTCCATGAGTAGGGCAGCCAGTTAGAGGTTGCAATGGTACTATACCCCGTCTTCTCGACAGGAATATGCGGAATGTTCTGGCTCACCCATTCGGTAGCGTCGTAGGCCTGGTCGGGCGAACAGGCACCGCAGTCAATCGGCGTATAGACCGACCAAACAGCAGGACTTTCGTGCAATCGCTTCAATCCCATAGCATCCTGATACTCAGCCCAAACGCCACGACCGTTCAACCAAAGCCGCTGGTTCATTGCTTTCAGGATAGCCTCAGCCTCGTCGCGGTAAGGTTGCGGATTCTCACCGATGATTTCGGCGATGCGAGCAGCCAGTTTGTTGCCCCGGTAGTTATAGGCCGAGCTATGAGTGACCGCCCCACCATTATAATATAAGGCATCCGAAGCCCAGATGCAGCAGTAGGCATCGTAGAGGTGGTCGCCGTCGGGGTCGTAGTTGCGCTTCTCCCATGCCAGGTGGCTCTTGATGACGGGCCACATCTGGCGCATATAGTCCGTGTCGGCATCGTACTGGAAGTGCCACAGCAGCTCGTCGATGTAGTTCAGGTTCATGTCGTAGTGGTGCATCTGGTCGTTGCGCTC
>CAMHHO010000096.1:0-12531 GCA_946184965.1 uncultured Prevotellaceae bacterium
AAGCTCTCCATCTCGGGAATCTCCTTCACCTTGGCCTCCACCAGCTTCGTCAGCTCTTGAGTCTGCTTCAGCGTATAGCCCTCCGGTGCACGGATCTCAGCGAGGAAGACGCCCTGGTCCTCCTGCGGCACGAGGCCCGACGGCAGGTTCTTCATGAAGAACATGAGCAGGACGGCGGCAACGGCCAGCAGGCTCCATGCCAGGATGGGGCGCTTGATGAACTTCTGGACGCTCTTGCTGTACTTGTTGTAGATAGCGTTGTAGCTGGCAGTATAAGCCTTCTTCGTATAGTATGTCAGACTCTTGCCTTCCTTCTTGCCTTCAGTCACCTTCAGCATGATGGCACAGAGGGCGGGGCACAGCGTCAGTGCCGACACGCACGACAGGCCGACGGCCGAGGCGATGGTGACGCCGAACTGCGTGAAGAACGTGCCCGACGTGCCGCCCATGAAGGTCACGGGGACGAACACCGCCATGAATACCAAGGTACACGAGATGACGGCCACCGACACCTCGCTCATGGCCTGGCGCGTAGCCTCGCGGGCGTCGCTGATGCCATTCTCCATTTTCGCCATCACGGCCTCGACCACCACAATGGCGTCATCGACCACCGTACCGATGGCCAGCACCAGTGCAAACAGCGTCAGGATGTTCAGCGAGAAGCCCGCCAGCGCGACGATGGCAAATGTACCCAACAGCGACACGATGATGGATATTGAAGGAATGATCGTCGCCTTGATGTTCTGCAGGAAGAAGAACACCACGAGGACAACGAGGATGATGGCAATGACGAGCGTCTCCACCACGTTGTGGATGGCCGCAAAGAGGAAGTCGTCAGAAGTCTGCAAGGTGACAAACTCAAGTCCGGCGGGCATCGTTGCCTTCATGTCCTCACACATCTTCGTGATGCGGGCGTTCACCTCAGTGGCATTGGCCTCCGGAGCCTGGAACACCATGAGCAGCGTACCGGGCTGGCCGTTGATGTTCGACAGGAAGCTGTAGCTCTGGGCACCAATCTCCACCTCAGCCACGTCGCTCAGGTGCAGCAGGTGGCCGCCGTCGCTCGTCTTCAGGACGATGTCGTTGAACTCCTCGACGCTCTTCAGCGTGCCCTTGTACTCCATCGCGTACTGGTACTTATTCTCCGACTGCTCACCCAGGGAGCCCGTCGACGTCACAAAGCTCTGGCCGCTGATGGCGGCGAAGACGTCGTTCGGCTCCAGACCGTACTGCGCCATCACGTCGGGCTTCAGCCAGATGCGCAGGGCGTAGGTGTTGCCCAGTGCCGTCACATCGCCCACACCCGTGATACGCATCAGGCGCGGCTTGATGTTGATGTCGACGTAGTTCGAGATGAAGTCGTCGTCATACTTCCCGTCCGCACTCCTCACGGCGAGAATGCGCAGAATGTTGCTCTGCATCTTCATCACCTGTACGCCCACCTTCGTCACGTCGGCAGGCAGCAGGGCCAGTGCCCTCGACACGCGGTTCTGCACGTTCACCGCCGCCATGTCGGGGTCGGTGCCCTGCTCGAAGAACACGCTGATGCTCACGTTGCCCGACGACGATGCCTTCGAGGTCATATAGGTCATGCCGGGCACGCCGTTGATGTTCTCCTCCAGCGGCTGGATGACCGACTTCATAATCGTGTTAGCGTCGGCACCGGTGTAGGTGGTTATCACCATCACCTGTGGCGGCGCAATGCTTGGATACTGCTCAATGGAAAGCGACTTCATGCAGATGAAGCCCACCATCGCAATAACGATCGAGATGGCACACGCCATCACGTATCTTTTGATGAATATGTTGTTTTTCATCTTTTACTTTTCACTTTTCACTCTTCACTCTTCACTTTTCACTTCTTCCGGAAACAGCACCTGCTGTCCTTCCTGCACGTTATTAGCTCCGATGGTCACGATCTTGTCGCCTACGTTGAGACCGCTGGTGACGATGACGTCCTTGCCGTTGCCGGTATCGGCCGTCGTCACCGTAACAGCAGTAGCCGTGCTGTCGGTCTTCACCTTATATACCTGCTGCTTGTCCTGCAGCTTCACCACCGCCGTCTGCGGTATCACGATCACGTCCTTCTGGGCAAACGGCAGCACGACCGTGCCCTGGATGCCTGAGAAGAGGTGGCCGTCGGGGTTGGGGAACGAGGCCTTTGCGCCCAGTGAGCCGGTGGCAGCATCCACCACGCCGGTCAGACTGTTGATGCGCCCCTTGTGCGGGTACTCCGTACCATTTTTCATCACGAACGTCACTTCCGGCAGCTCTGCCATGTGCTTCGCCTTGTCCTCCTGGGTCAGACCGGCCGAGACAGATGCCTCGACAAGCGCCTCAGTCACCGAGAATTCAGCGTCCATCGTCGTGTTGCCGCTCAGGATGGTCAGCTGGGTGGCAGGCGTTACCTGGTCGCCGGTGCGAACGGGAATCTCGCCGATGACGCCCGTTACCGGCGCAACAATCGTACAGAAGCCCAGATTCACCCTCGCACGGCTCACCGATGCACGGGCCTGAGCCACCGAGGCCTGAGCCTGGCGATAAGTGTTCTGCGAGTTGTCCAGCATATAGCGGCTCACGATGTTCTTCTCAAACAGGTTCTTGTTCGACTCATACTCCAGCTTCGCACTGTTCTCCTGAGCCAGTGCAGCCTGCAGGTTGGCCTGCGCAGCCTCCAGCTCAAGCCGGGCGTTGCGCGAGTCGATGACGAAGAGCGTCTGCCCCTTCTTCACCTGCTGGCCCTCGTTGACGAGGATTTTCATCAGCTGTCCGCTTACCTGCGGCGTGATGGTCACGTCGGCCTGACCCTTCAGCTTGGCGCTGAACTTCATGGGTAACGTGATGTCCTGTTTCTCGACTGTCATCGTCTCAAACGATGAGTTTGTTTCCTTCGGAATGTCCAGCCCGCAAGCTGTCAGTCCGACGACTGCACCGAGCGACAAGACCCATTTGAAAGATTTCTTTTCCATATTCACAATCTGTTTTAATATTTTTAATTTGTTTACGTTGTCAGCACCATAACGGCAAGATTGACCATGCAGAGCGCAACAACCACGAAAAGCACATAGATAATCAGCAACAGCCAGTTGCCGACAAGCCAGTGGTAGGCGCGAGCCAGTTGCTCATGGCCATAGATGAACCGGAGAATCCGGGAGTTATGCGATATTTTCATACTATAATCTGCAAAAGTAAGTATTTATACGCACGTAGACAACAGTCAAGACGAATGGTCAAGTCTTTTCAGACAAATGGTCAAGCGTCATGAAGCGGAAAGTCCGGAAATGCGACGCCTCTGGCACTGTTTGAGACAATTGTTTTAATGATTCAAGTTTCGCATTCGCTCAACTTCGAGGAGTAAAGGAGTTCTTGCTTAGGCAAGCGACCAAAGGTCGAGCGGAGGAGATGTGGAGGTAAAGGTAGATTACCTTTGTAATTTTCCTGCACTTCCTGCACTGACTACTGATTATAAGGCAGTTATGCAGAATTTCTCGTCGTTTTTCCTGCACTGGTTCAGACGGTTTCCTGCACTGAGGCGGCTGGGCAGAGGAATACGGCTTTAACTTATTTTAAAAAGGCAGTCAGCTTTTTTTGAGGCTTGAAAATCTGATTTTCAAGGCTGGAAAAACAGATTTTCAAGGCTGGAAAAACGTTGACTGAACCGACATACCGAAACGGAGCGCAGACCCTGCCGTGAGTCGGTGCAGGTTTCAGCGCAGGTTTCAGTGCAGGTTTCGGTGCAGGTTTCAGTGCAGGTTTCAGACGCTACAGAGGCTCGTAAGCGACTGAAAGTCAGTGGTCAGTGCAGGAAGTGCAGCTTTTGCCCTCTGCACAGACTATGCGCTCATTGCCCCTTCTTGCGTCCCTTCGGTAGCAAGCGAGCAGAGCTCGAGCGCGGGGCGCTATCGGGTACATGCGGACAATCATTATTGTTTTCTACTGCTGTTCACTGTTTGCACGACGGTATTGAGACGGGGATATCTGGTATTTCCTACTGAAGTAGCGGCTGAACACTGAGGCATTGCTGAAACCAGCCTTCGCCATGATCTGGCCGATAGAGAGGTCGGTGGTGATGAGCAGCTTGCTGGCATACTGCAATCGCAGCTCACTGATGAACTGAGGCAGCGAGTCGTATTTGCTGCCTTGAGAGAAAGCGGCCCCCACGCGCTCTTTCGAGAGGTGGAACTCGTCCATGATCATCTGGCGGTCGAACGAGGGGTTGAGGAACAGTAGCCGGCGACTCACCTCACGCTCGATGTAGCGGAAGAGCTCTTCGGGAGAGAGTGCGCCCAAGTCCTCGCCTGATACCTCCGTCAGAGGGGGTGTCTGACTGTCGGCAAGGGCAGAAAGGCGGGCGTCTTCTGCCGTCGCGGTCTCCACACTTTGGGCTGGTGTCGGGTGGGCTTTCAGCTTCTCGTACCTTTCTTTATATAGCATAGCCTCTTTCATCTGCTTGGCCAGCACACGGTTCTTCAACTGCGTCTTGATCCATAGGCGGCGTGTGTACCATGCAAGGAATAGTCCTACGATGGCAAGGATACCCATCAGGCCTGCCACCCGGGCTGCATAGTGCTTAAAGGCCCGCTGGCGGTCAATCTCCTGCTGCTGTTCCTGTGCATGGAAGCGGGCTGCGTAGAGGTTGGCCTTGCCGTGCAACAGACTGTCGGTCAGCTGTTTCGAGAGTGCAGTATAGCGATCCATGAGACCGTAGGCGTCGGCATAACGCCCCTGGGCGGCAGCCGCCTCGGCACGGTTGTAAAGCAGTTCGACGTAAGGCAGACTGAGGGTGTCGCTGATAAAGGCCGGCTCATATTCGTCGTAGGTTGCCAGCATACGGCCATACTGTCCTAAGCGGCCCACGGTCAGCGCAATGAAATAACGCCCGTCGAGGGTCTGGCCGTAGTCGGTCTGGTCGAAAAGCTCCACGTAGTGCTTGGCTTTAGCACGGTCTTCGTGCGCCTTATCCCCCTTTTCGCCTAAGGAGGCCATTGCCAGGTAGCCGTATGCCTTGCCCCGGTAGAAATCAATGTAACCTGGGCGCTGCTCCTCAGCCGGTTCGCGGTAGGTGCCGTCGTGATAGTCGTCAGGGTGCTGCTCGTAGTCGGCTAAGAGTTCCAGCATACGGTTGGCGGCGGGAATCATCTCCGCCAGACGTCCTTTCTCAAAGCAGCTCTCGGCCTTGCGCTTCAGTGCGATGATGGTGGCATCGAGTTCGTTGAACTTCCGCTTATCTTCCAGTTCGCTGATGACGCTGTCGATACGCGCCAGTCCCTTCTGCTGCTCACCAAGGGCGACGAGAAAGCGGCCTATCTCGGCATCGGTGCGCAGGGCCTCGGTCGTTTCGCCGCACTGACGGTGATGGCGGCTGAGCTGTGTGGCCCAGTACAAGGCCCGCTCATCGTCGTGACGCAGACGGCAGGCGTACACCAGGATGTTGAGCACATCCTCCTGCAGTTCCGGGTTGGCCAGGGCCGAGTCGTTACGCATCAGCCGTTCACCGATGATGATTGCTGAGTCGTACTGAGCCTCCTCACAACTCGAGCAGTAGACCTTGGCACGCAACATATCTGCCCGATAGTCAGGCATATTGCCAACGATGACTGCCGAGTCGAGAATGAGCAGTGCCCGCTCAGGCAGCGAGTCGTAGATGTCCAGCACCGCCCGTTCGGTGTAAAGTGTGTCGGAGGACGGCGACCCGTGTTTCGTACTCTTTCTCCCTGAGCAAGCTATGATTGCCGACAGCGTAAGCACCAATATAAATAGTTCTATCCGTAGCTTCATCTCTTTAGTATGCTTGAAAAGCGATGCAAAAATACAAAAATTTCCTTTATTCCAAGCAGTTTAGGTGTTAAAAGTAGAGAAACACGGACAAAAAAAGCCCGCTATTCGCATAGCGGGCGGGTGTTATCCAATATCTTTTACCAAATAATACTCATCGAAGGAGGCACGCTTGCCTTTTCAAAAACACTATGTTAACCTAAATCACTATGATACGAATATTCTATTTATTGCACGTTTTCTCTGTTTCCACGGTTTCCGCGACCGCCACGTTGTCCGCCTTGGCCGCGACGACCGAAATTTCGGCGCATCTCCTCCTGGTCGGCCTGATAAGCCTTGTACTGCTCGGGAGTCATAATCTGCTGGAGCTCGGTGTCATACTGCTTCTGGGCCTCCTCGCGCTCCTGGCGCATCTTGGCGAACTGCTCGCGCATCTCCTCGGTCATCTCGGGACGCTGGCCACCCTGGCCCATTCCCTGACCACCGCCACCGCCGAAGTTAGGACGGGGACGATCTCCGCGGGCACCGCCACGCATGCCGCCCATGCCAAAACCAATCTTGTCGGCATATTTCGTGTTGAGAGCCAGCAGCTTGGCTGCCTGGTCTTCGTTAAGACTGTATTTCTTCACAGCGTCATCCGTGCGTCTCTTGGTCATCTCAGTTCTGTCGATTTCACGACGCTCACCGTTACCCTGTCCGAAATTACCTTGTGCCTGCGAGGCTGTTACTGTCATAAAGGCTACTAAAGCCATAATTAGTTTTTTCATTTTGTTCAGTTTTTATTAGTTATACTTTCAGAGAACTACTTATCTGACGCGAAAACGGACAAAAAGTTTAATTCCAAGCATTTTTTTTTTCGTTTATTCGGCAAAGTGCCGTTTTTTTCGTACCTTTGGGCCGTCATTAATGTTTTTAAACACGCAAGATGGCCAAAACTGTAAAAACCATACTGCTTTCAGCACTTTTGGCAATCGCTGCCGGCTGTACAGGCTCCGACGGGGAGGGCCAGCAGGAGCAGGCTGCCTATCAGGGCATCGACACCGTGCCGATGCTCATCACGCAGATTAAGAAATGCTCGCGCCTCTACACCACCGAGATGAAGGTCCACAAAATCGTGACCCACGACGACGTGGTGAAGCTGCAGGGCAAACTGCTCAAGCAGAATATCGACATCAAGCTGCCAATGGGCGAGCGCAAGGTGGCCATTCCCATCGACGCCACGCTGAAGGCCTACATCGACTTCAGCGACTTCTCTGAGCGCAACATCGAGCGCACGGCCGACGGCAAGATTACCATCCTGCTGCCCGACCCACGGGTGGAGCTGACCTCGTCGAAGGTCAACCAGCAGGAGATACGCTCGTTCGTGGGCATGGTGCGGTCAAGGTTCAGCGACGAGGAGCTGACGCGCTACGAGCAGCAGGGGCGCGAGGCCATCATCCAGAGCATCCCCCGACTGGGCATTGTCGACATGGCGAAGGCGAGTGCCGCCCATGCCCTGGTTCCTATCATCAGGCAGATGGGCTACCACGAGGAGGACATCACCGTGGCCTACCGCAAGGATTTCAAGTCGTTCGACATCAGTCGGTTCATTGAAGTGAGGAGTGGGAAGTGAAAAGTGAAGAGTTAGGAAATGAAGAGCGAGAAGAATAACTTAGAACTGGTGGTGAAGGCCCTGACGCTGGTGGCCATCATCATCTTCCTGTGGTGGCTGCTGATAGCCGAGAAGGACAACCACATCGGGCTGAAAGTCGACGACGACATCAACCCGACGCCCGAACAGATACAGAGCATCCGCGACATCGGCCAGTGGGAGTTCCTCAGCATCAGCAACGAGGAGCTGGTCGACACCGTCCGCAAGGGCGTGTTCTCCGACGACCAGCTGGTGCGCATCTACTACGGCACGCTGCGTTTAGGCGTCGACCTGAGCAAGACGAAGAAGAACTGGATCACTGCCCACGGCGACACCATCGTGGTGCGACTGCCCAAGGTGGGACTGCTCGACAAGGAGTTCATCGACGAGACGCGCACCAAGGCCTTCTATGAGTCGGGGCGCTGGACAGCCCGCGACCGCGAGGCACTCTACCGCAAGGCGCGCCGCCAGATGATGAGCCACGCCCTGACCAAGGAGAACCTGAAGACGGCCGAGGCCAATGCCGAGCACGAGGTGCGCCGCATGATGAGTGCCATGGGCTACAACAACATAACCGTCAAGTTTGATAAGTAAGATGGACCGACTAAACGAGATCCTGACTGAAGTGAGCGGCCTGCTCTGGGGCTGGCCGATGATTATATTACTATTAGGTACGCACGTGTATCTGACCATTATCCTGCGCTTCCCGCAGCGCAAGATTCTGACCGCCATCCGACTCTCGGTGAAGCGCGACCCGGGCGCCACGGGCGACGTGTCGCAGTTCCGCTCACTGGCCACCGCCCTGGCCGCCACCATCGGCACGGGCAACATCATCGGCGTGGCAACGGCCATCGCCCTCGGAGGCCCCGGCGCCGTGCTGTGGTGCTGGCTGACGGGCGTGTTCGGCATCTCGACAAAGTACGCCGAGGGACTCTTGGCCATCAAGTATCGCGTGAAGACCAAGAAAGGCCGCATGCTGGGCGGCCCGATGTACGCGCTGGAGCGCGGACTGGGCTGGAAGTGGCTCGCCGTGCTCTTCGCCCTGTTCACAGCCCTGGCCTCCTTCGGCATCGGCAACACCGTGCAGGCCAATGCCATCGCCACCGTGGCCAGCGAGACCTACAACATCAGCCCCGCCCTGACGGGAGCCGTCGTCTGTCTGCTCACGGGAGCCGTCGTCCTGGGCGGCGTCAAGAGCATCGCCCGCGTCTGCGGCCTGCTGGTGCCCTTCATGGCACTGTTCTACGTCATGGGCTGCCTCTACATCCTCTGCGTCAACGCCTCCTATCTGTGGCCGGCGCTGAAACTCATCGTCGCCTCGGCCTTCTCGCCCCAGGCTGCCGGCGGCGGCTTCGTCGGCACCACGGTGATGATGGCCGCCCGCTTCGGCATAGCCCGCGGACTCTTTTCTAATGAGTCGGGCATGGGCTCGGCACCCATCGTGGCGGCTGCCGCTCAGACGCGCAACCCCGTGCGCCAGGCATTGGTGTCGAGCAGCGGCACGTTCTGGGACACCGTCGTCATCTGCGCCCTCACGGGCCTCGTCATCGTCAGCAGCGTACTGGCCTACCCCGACATCGACTTCCAGAACGGCGCCACGCTGACGAAGGCCGCCTTCTCGAAGATTCCCGTCGTCGGCACGCCCCTGCTCACCTTCGGTCTGCTCACCTTCGCCTTCTCCACCATCCTCGGCTGGTGCTACTACGGCGAGCGGGCTGTCGAGTACCTGCGCGGTCACAGCTGGGTGCTCGTCTACCGCGTGTTCTACATCGCCGCCGTCTTCGCGGGCAGTGTCATTGAGCTCAGCCTCGTCTGGAACCTCGCCGACTGTATGAACGCCCTGATGGCTATTCCCAACCTCGTTTCGCTGCTCGCGCTCAGCGGCGTCCTGATCCACGAGACGCGCAAATACCTGTGGCGCGGGAAACTGGATAGCGAGATGTGATACAATTTTGCTACCAAAAGGCGCCGGGTTTTGTCCAAAACCCGGCGCCTTTTTGGCAAAACCCGGCGCCTTTTGGTTGTAAACCCCCGCCTTTCGTCAAAGTGTCAGGAAGTGTCGGAAGTGTAAGATGTTTCCTGCGATTAACAATCAGGGGAACTCCACGCCGACGACATGGGCGATGCCGTCGGCGACGCGGAACTTCACGTCGCGGCCGGCGAAGGGCATGCCGTAGACGCGGCTGGGGTCGTCGTGGTAGCGGGGCCGTGGGTCCTGGGCCAGCACGTCGCAGAGAGCGCGCAGGTCGGTAGCCGTGAACAGCCGGGCAACATCGTCGGGGACTTCCACCTGGAGCGGCTGCCACTCATGCCGGTCGACGAAGCCGGAGCGGGCATCGGGGTGGGCATCGGCGTAGCTGACGTAGGGCTTGATGTCGTAGATGGGCGTGCCGTCCATCAGGTCGGCACCGAGCACGTGGATGACGGGACCCTCGTCGGGCGTCAGTTCCACACGGTCGAGCCTGACGCACGACAGCCCGAGGCGGTTGGGACGGAAAGGCGACCGCGAGGCAAACACCCCCACCCGCTCGTTGCCGCCAAGTCGCGGCGGACGGACGGTTAAAGCTGCGGGCTCGGGGGAGAGGCTAAAGCCCCAGATAAGCCAGAGGAAGTCGAAGTCGTCAATACCACGGACAGCCTCCTCGCGACGGAAGTCAGGAGTGAAGACGATGCGGCCAGGCAGCGTGGCTGCCAGACCGCTCTGCCGGGGAATGCCGAACTTCGACGTCAGCGGCGAATGGAAATAGGCGATGGGACTGATGTTCACAGGCAAGAGTTATTTGGCGGTGAACACAAAGTCCTCGAGCGTGCAGATAGACCTCTCCTTGAAATCCGACTTAAAGACGAAGAAGAGGGCATGCTTGCCTGCCAAACCCGACAAGCCAGGCAGGGGAATCGTCAGCTCAACAGATTTCCCAACTGGCATGTCGCCCCTCACGTCAACCTTGCCAAGCGTTAAACCGCGCTGCGAAGCCCAGGGACGGTCGGCCATGACTTCAATGGTTCCGTCGATGCCCTCGGGAATAATCGTCAGCAGCAGCTGCACGTTCTTCTTGCCTTGTAGGGCAGTGAAGTTGAAGTACTTGTAACCCACGATGGAGCCGTCGGTATTGTTGACCACCTGGTTGGTGTTGTTGCGCAGGTCGTAGGGCGCATCAAACTTGTCGTCGGTTCCGTAGCTGGCAGCCACATACGAGCCGTAGAACGTGTTGTTGGGCCATTCGTGGACGGCAGGCTTCGGACCCGTCAGCCAGCAGGCGATGCCGGCGGAGTGGCGCTCCAGCGGATTCAGGCCTTCGAGAGCGAAGCCATCGGAGTTGTACTCGCCCTCGCTGATCTCGACCTTGCCGCCAGGGCCTTCCTCAACCTTCACGTCGATAGGAGCCACCATAGCCTGGCGGGCATACTCGTTGGTGCCCGTCTGGCGATGATAGAACACATACCAATGGCCGTTAATCTGGCAGATGGAGCCGTGGGTGTTGCCGTCGGGCACGGCGGAGGCGATGGTGTCGCCCTGCTCGTTGATTTCACGGCCACGACCGTCGATGATGGTGCCGCCGTAGGTCCAGGGGCCGAGCGGATTGTCGCTGTAACAGTAAGCCAGCGTGTAGTTCGACGTGGGCAGGCCGAACTCGCCGTCCTCGGTGAAGCGACTATAGATGAAGACGTACTTGTCCTTAATCTTGCGGATGCTGGAGGCCTCGAAGAAGCGGAAGCGTCCCGGCTGGTTGCGGCCGCTGATCATGTCTTCGACAATCTTCGTGCCGGGCTTCACGGTAGCCATTGTCGTCGGGTCGAACTCGGCGGCATAGCTACGCTCAAAGCCCCAGTAGCCGTAGACGCGGCCGTCGTCATCGACGAAGACGGCAGGGTCGAACTGCAGCACGCCGTCCACCTTGTTCGGGTTGTCTGCGTTCCAGTTGCACACCTCGAACGGGCCGTCGGGGCGGTCGCTCTTGGCTATCAGCCCGTTGCGGAAGCCCGTCTGGTCGTTGGGGAACAGGTAGTAGGTTTTCTTGCCCGTGCTGTCGGTGACGAGCGTCACGTCGGGGGCATAGAGCACGTCGGCGGTACCTGCTGAGTCGAAGGGTTCGCCCTTGGCGTTCTTGTCGACGACGAGGATGACGCCGTCGTAGCGCCAGTTGTTGAGGCTGTCGACCGATGCCGACCACACCACCTGGTCGCGGCCGCAGTATTCGGTTATCAGGTTGTCGTGAGAGCCGTAGACGTAGACGCGATACTTGCCCGGCTGGTCGGGGTCCTCGAAGACGTAGGGCTCGCCGTCGGGTATGTGCTCCCAAAGGGGCATATAGGGGTTGCCGACGGTGGTGAGGGTTGTAGGTTGTGCCGATTGTTGGGGCTGGCACGAGGCGGCCGCCAGCATGCAACAGGCAGCTGCCACGGCAATGTTCAGTTTGTTGGTTTTCATATTCGTTATCGTTTTAATGGTTAATCATCAATGTTCCGTCCTTCAGTCCGATGGCCTGCGCCTTGAGCACGCCCTTGCCGCGAACAACGGCCAGGCACTTGCCGAAGAAGGCCTTGCGCTGGGGCGATGTGAACCTCATTCCCGACGTTCCGTCGCCTACCCGTAGCCTTTCCATCGACGTCTGACAGCCGTTGTCGGTGGCCACGACCCGGGCATCGCCCTCAGTAGTGAAAAACACCCGGTCCTCAGCCCAAGGGCAGATGTTCCCCTGTGCGTCGACAATGTCGGCGCAAACAAAGCAAAGGTCCTTGCCCTGATAGTCAACGCTAAGGCGCACGGCAGCCGGCTGACCGGCAGTGTGGATGGTCTGCTCGCAGACCACCTTGCCGTCCTTGCGGCTCACGGCCTTTACCTCGCCCGGCTCGTACTTCACGCGCCACATGACATGGTATGTATGGTCGTCCTTAGAGCGCACGCCCTGCGACTTGCCGTTGACGAACAGCTCCACCTCGTCGGCCTGGTTGTAGTAAGCCCACATATCGATGGTCTGTCCGGGCAACCAGTTCCAGTGGGGAAAGAGGTGCAGCATGGGCGCGCTGGTCCACTCGCTCTGGTACATATAGTAAGAGTCCTTGGGGAAGCCCGCCAGGTCGATGATGCCGAAGTAGCTGCTGCGGGCGGGGAAGCCGTAGGGCGT
>CAMHHO010000097.1:0-12488 GCA_946184965.1 uncultured Prevotellaceae bacterium
AGAAGGTCGGCGACCGTCCCGGTGGCTACACCCGCATCATCAAGCTCGGCTTCCGTCAGGGCGATGCTGCACAGATCTGCTTCATCGAGCTCGTAGACTTCGATCCCGAAATGGCTAAGGGCGAGACCAAGAAGAAGACCCGCCGTTCGCGCAAGGCTGCTCCCAAGGCTGAGGCTGCCGAGGCTCCTGCTACTGCTGAGGAGGCTCCTGCCGCTACCGAGGAGGCTCCTGCTGCCGAGGAGGCAAAGGCTGAATAATCAATTCCCGCTACAGGGACTTGTCAATACGATTAAGAGGATGCGCCAGCAAGGTTTGGTGCATCCTCTTTTTCCGCTTATAGGGATTTTCCTATATCAGTTTAGGGAAAATCCGTTTGGCGGTTTCATAATTTAATGCTACTTTTGCACCGTGAAACTTTAAAAACAAAGAAAGACGATGAAGAAGGTATTGATGTTATCGCTCGGCGTGCTCCTGATGATGAGCAGCTGTGGCACTTACGAGGCAACGGGTGCTTATACGGGTGCCCATTTCGGCTCTATCATCGGTTCGGCCATTGGTGGTATTTCCGGCGGATGGCGTGGTAGCAACGTAGGTTCACTCGTTGGTATGGCTGGCGGCGCAGTTGTTGGCGCAGCCATCGGTAAGGCAGCTGACGACAAGGCAGAGGCAAGGGCTGTGGAGCGTTACGAGCGTCACCGTCAGGCCAATGCTGCACGTCATCAGGACTATGGCTACGACGACAGCGGCTTCGACCCAGAAGGTCGTGGCGACGACCGCATCATGCTCGACGGCATGTCGTCTGGCTATGCACCGTCTGCGACTCCTGTGCGTCTTGAGATGAGCGACGTTCATATTGTCGATGCCAATCGCGACCATACGCTGATGCGTGGTGAGTCGGCCCGCGTGGTCTTCGAGATTCACAATCCTACTGACAAGCCCGCCTTTAGCGTACAGCCCACCGTTTATGAGGTGACGGGCAACCGCCACATCCATATCTCAGAGAATGTGCTGGTGGAGTGCATCCAGCCTAAGCAGACCATCCGCTACACCGCTCAAGTGAAGGCTGACAACGGCCTGCGCAATGGCGAGGCAGTTATCCGCGTCTCTGTTCTCCAGGGTGGGCGTGAACTGCAGGGGCTGACACGCGACTACCGCGTGACGACCCGCCGCCGTTAATCTTGTTTTTGTTGCCCTTGCCGCTTCAGGTAAGCCTTGGCGGCATTGGGCTTCCGGTTGATTTCGTCGAGCTCATCGGGCTCGACGTTGTCTTTTTGGCCCTTTGCCGACTTGGCTGATGGGGTAGGGAGGGCCTCTGTGTTAGGAGTCTCTGCTACTTCGCTGGCGGTCTGGTTCATAGAGCGCTCCACCTTCAGCGGGTCGATTTTTGCTTCACGCTGCCAGACGGGCGTAATACCGACAGGAGCGATGTCGGCCAGTTCGAATTCAAACTTGGGTACGTCGGGGTCGTCCTCCTCGGGTTTGAAGGGTATCGTCGATGTCCTGACGCGTTCCACAGATACAGGAGCAATGCCCTGCGAAAGCATGCCAATGGCCTTGGCGGCTCCCCAGGAGAGGTCGACGACTCGTCCTCTGACGTAAGGTCCGCGGTCGGTGACGCGCACCACCACCTGTTTGCCGTTCAGCAGGTTTGTCACCTTCAGCAACGTACCGAAAGGCAGCGTCTTGTGGGCGCAGGTCATCGAGTCGTGGTGCAGCCGCTCACCGTTCGACGTGCGGCGTCCCGTCCACGACTTGGCATAATAAGAAGCCTTTCCGCTCTGAGTCTGGGCGTAAAGACCCGCCCCCTGTCCAAGGGAGAAGTTACCCCAAATCAGGAGTAAGGTAATCACTCCCCTCCATACAGGGAGGGGCAGGGGGTGGGTCTCTTTCATATCATACAATTCCTTGTGCCAGCATGGCTTTGGCCACCTTCATGAAGCCAGCCACGTTGGCGCCTTTAACGTAGTTCACATAGTCACCTTCCCGGCCATACTTGACGCACTGCTCGTGGATGCCAGCCATAATCTGGTGCAGACGCTGGTCGACCTCCTCGGCCGTCCACGAGAGGCGCATCGAGTTCTGACTCATCTCCAGTCCGCTGGTAGCTACGCCGCCGGCATTCACGGCCTTGCCCGGAGCGAACAGCTGGCGGGCAGCAATGAACTTCTCGGCAGCTTCGGCCGTGCAGCCCATGTTCGACACCTCGGCCACGCAGAGCGGTTTGTTGGCCAGAATCTGTTCAGCATCGTCGCCGTTCAGCTCATTCTGGGTGGCACAGGGCAGGTAGATGTCGGCCTTCTGCTCCCACGGTTTCTTGCCGGCGAAGAAGGTCGAACCTTCAAACTCGTCGGCGTAAGGCTGGCAGATGTCGTTACCCGAGGCGCGCAGCTCCAGCAGGTAGTCAATCTTTTCTGCATCGAGTCCGGCGGGGTCGTAGATGTAGCCGTCGGGACCGCTGATGGTGATGACCTTCGCGCCCAGTTCAGTGGCCTTCTTGGCAGCGCCCCAGGCCACATTGCCGAAGCCCGAGAGAGCCACCGTCTTGCCCTTGATGTCGAGACCGTGCTCCGTCAGCATCTGGTTGACGAAGTAGAGTGCGCCGAAGCCCGTGGCCTCGGGGCGCAGGATGCTGCCGCCCCACTCGCGGCCCTTGCCGGTGAGCACGCCCTGGAACTGGTGGGTCAGCTTCTTATACTGTCCGTAGAGGTAGCCTATCTCACGGGCACCGACGCCGATGTCGCCGGCAGGCACGTCCTCGTCGGGGCCGATGTGGCGGTACAGCTCGGTCATGAAAGCCTGGCAGAAACGCATCACCTCAGCGTCGCTCTTGCCGCGAATCGAGAAGTCGCTGCCGCCCTTGCCGCCGCCCATGGGCAGCGTGGTCAGCGCATTCTTGAACGTCTGCTCGAAGCCGAGGAACTTCAATATAGAGAGGTTGACCGACGCATGGAAGCGCAGTCCGCCCTTATAGGGGCCGATGGCGCTGTTAAACTGGACGCGGTAGCCGAGGTTGACCTGCACCTCGCCTTTGTCGTCGACCCAGGGAACGCGGAACGTAATGATGCGCTCTGGTTCGACGATGCGCTCCACGATTTTTGCTTTCTCGAACTCCGGATGCTGGTTGTAGACGTCCTTGATTGACTCAAGCACTTCGCGTACAGCCTGCAGGTACTCCAGTTCGCCCGGATGCTTGCGCTCCAAGCCTTGCATGATTTTTTCAACTTCCATAGTGTAGTGGTTTTAAAAGGTTGTTTGTAACATTATGTTATCTTAGGTGCTGCAAATATAGGAAAATAATCAATACCTTCCAAGAGATTTCCCGATTATTTTTCTTTTTGGGTTACATTTTGTTAAATCTGAGGGCTTTCGGTGTGTCAAGGGTGCAGAAGACGCGGATTATTTTTCCTGCATAAAACTTGCGGAAATGCTTTTTTTTTCCTATCTTTGCCCCCAAAACCATTAAACAGTTACTATTATGACAGCATTAATCATTCTTATCGCCCTTGTGGTGATTATCGGAGGTTATTTCATCTCGACGCAGCGCTCGCTGGTCAACTTGGATGAATTGTGTAAGAACGCCCTGAGCCAGATTGAGGTTCAGTTGAACTCTCGTTTCGACGCCGTCATCGCCTTGGCCAAGACGGCTGCCAAGTATGCTGAGCACGAGTCGGACACCATTATCAAGACCATCCAGGCACGTGGCGGCAACAGTGGCACTATTCCCGCCAATGGCACATCAGCCGCTGCTATCAACCAGCAGGCCGACTTGCTGGGACAGATGATGGGCCGCCTGAACGTTGTCTTCGAGCGCTATCCCGAGTTGAAGGCCAGCGAACTGTATGTCAAGGCACAGGAAGGCCAGAAGCAGTACGAGGAGAACGTCCGCATGTCGCGTATGGTCTATAACGACACGGCTACGAAGATGAACCGCATGGTGCGCCAGTGGCCCTCGAGCATTGTGGCTTCGATGCTGAACTTCGGTCAAAAGGACTATCTGAAGGTTGACGACGAAAAGAAGAAGGACTATCCCGACCTGGATGAAGCATTCAAGAAGTAAGATCTGGTGTTGGGTGTTGGGTGTTGGGTGTTTGCTGTTGGCAACCGGGTTGTCAGCGCGCCCTTATCTGTATGACCTTAATATTAGGGTTGTTCTGAGTCCCAACGGCGATGCCCGTATCACCGAGACGCGACAGATGAGCATCGACTCCGAGGGCACTGAGTGCTTCATCGGACTGGGCAACATGGGCGAAAGCCAGATACAGGACCTGACGGTCAGCGACGAGACGGGACGGCAGTTCGAGAACATCGGCGAGTGGGATGTCGACCGCAGCCGAGGCTGGAAGGAAGGCAAGTGCGGCATCGTCTATAAGCCCGGCGGCTACGAGTTGTGCTGGGGTCTCGGCGAAAGCGGTGAACGCACCTACGTCACGAGCTATACCATCACCAGCCTCGTGCATGCCTATCCCGATGCCGACGCCATCCGCCACGTCTTCCTCGACGAGGGCGTCACGCCCAAGCCCGAGCATGCCCTGCTAAGCATCGTGGCCGAGGACGACAGCACCCACCTGACGGCCGAGCACTGCGGCATCTGGGGCTTCCGCTTCCAGGGCACCATCGACTTCGTGGGCGACAGCATCGTGGCTGAGACCACCGAACCGATGGAGAGTCGCAGCGGCATGTACATCATGGTGCGCTTCGACAAGGGTATGTTCGAGCCCACCATTCAGGAAGACGTCACCTTCGAGCAGAAGCAGGACGAGGCCTTCGAAGGCAGCGACTATGCGGAAGACTTTGCCCATTCCACCGACCTTTCGTTTGGCGAGATTCTCTATCTGATAGGTTTCCTGCTGATAGCTGTCTTTATACCTATCGCTGCCTTTATATATAAGGTGTACACCACATGGCGCTTCCGCCGCAATGTGAACAAGGACTTGCTGTGGTATCGCGACATACCGCTGAATGGCAATCTGCCGGAGGCGAATAACATGCTCAACGCCTACCGCTACGTGGGCAGCGACTACAACAACCTGCTCTCGGCCGTCATCCTGAAGCTCGTCAACCTCGGTGCCATCACCATCGAGCCACGGCCCAACAAGAAAGGCAAGACGGTACAGAGCTTCGTCATCCACGACCTCAACCAACAGGACAAACAGCCTGTGCTCGTGCGCAAGATGCACAACATCTTTAAGATGGCTGCCGGCGACGACACCGTCTTGGAGCCTTGGGAGCTGAAGTCGTTCATGAAGAGCAGCAGCAACCGCTCTATTACCGACTCGTTCATCACGACCCTCCACGTCAAGTCGGATGCCAGCAAGTACGCCAACAAAGTCGACGAGGCACGCAAGGTATTTGGCCTGAAGAAGTTCCTGCAGGAGTTCACCCTGCTCGACGAGCGCCATGTCAGCGAGGTGGGACTGTGGAAGGACTACATGATCTACGCCACCCTCTTCGGCATTGCCGACCAGGTCATCCGCGACATGAAGAAGATAAATCCCGAATACTTCAACATGGATCAGGTGGCCCAGCAGATGGCTGACGATATGACCATCCCGATGATCTACTCCACCATGCACAGCAGTACGGCTCGTGCCGTTGCTGCCAAAGCTGCCCGCGAGGCCCGTGCCTCGGGTGGCGGTGGCCGCGTTTCATGGGGCGGCGGCGGAGGCGGTTTCTCCGGTGGCGGCTTCGGTGGCGGCGTAAGGTAGTTTTGCCCCGGACTTTAGAGCAAATAGATAACCATAATGATGAAGAAGAAACTTCTCTCAAGAGTCAGACAGCGCAGCCTGATGCTTATGACGCTGCTGCTGATGGCGGTGGCCACGCTGGCCGTACCTGTCAAACCAGGTCTGAAACGATTGTTAACCCTCGCCGACGGCACTACCGTCAACGCAACGCTCGTGGGCGACGAGCACGGACATTTCTGGAAGGGTGCCGACGGAAAATGCTACCAGATGGTGGCTGGTGCTGACGTCTATCAGGTGGTGGACGGCCAGGACATTGCGAAGAAGGCGCGGCAACGCCGTGCCAACGCCAACAGCCGTCGCATGAAGCGGCTGGCGCCGCGCCGCGCAGGCGAGGTGAGTGGTATCACGGGTAAAAAGAAGGGCCTCATCATTCTGGTCAATTTCCAAAACAGCTCGTTCCAAAGCAGCCACAACAAAACCCTCTACCAGAGCATTGCCAACGGGGTGAATTATTCTGAAGGCGACTTTGAAGGCTCTATGCGCGACTACTTCCTGAAGCAGAGCGAGGGTAAGTTCGAACTGGACTTCGACGTGGTAGGCCCTGTAACTGTCAGCCAAAAACAGTCCTACTATGGCTCGAATGACACCCAGGGTAACGACAAACATCCTGCCGAGATGGTGATTGAAGCCCTGAAGCTGGCTGATGCTGATGTGAACTATGCCGACTACGACTGGGACGGTGACAACGAGGTGGAGCAGGTCTATGTGGTCTATGCCGGCCAGGGCGAGGCCGACGGCGGTGCTGCCAGCACTATCTGGCCGCACGAATGGCAGCTGTCGGACGCTGCTCAGTATGACGATGGCAGTGGTGTACAGACGCTCGACGGCGTGCGAATCGACACCTACGCCTGCGGAGCCGAGCTGGACGGACAGACTGGCAGTATTGCCGGCATCGGCACGATGTGCCATGAGTTCAGTCACTGTCTGGGCTATCCCGACTTCTACGATACCGACTACAGCGGCGGACAGGGTATGTTCGAGTGGGACCTGATGGACAGCGGTTCTTACAACGGCAACGGCTACCGCCCCGCCGGCTACACCAGCTACGAGCGCTGGGTAGCAGGATGGATGAACCCCATCGTGCTGGATGCCACGCGGACGGTCAGCAACATGAAGGCCCTGCAGGACGGCGGTGACACCTATATTATTTATAATAAGGGCAACAACAACGAGTACTACCTGTTGGAGAACCGCCAGCTGACGGGATGGGATGCCGACCTGCCCGGCAAGGGTCTGCTGATACTGCACGTGGACTACAACGCAACGTCGTGGGCCAATAACACCCCCAACGACGACCCCAGCCACCAGCGCATGACGTGGATTCCTGCCGACAACGTGTATCAGTACGAGAAGTACGACGGAGATAAGTATTACACGGAGGCAGGTGCCGCCAACGACCCCTTCCCCTATGGCTCGGTCAATGCCTTCAGCAAGGGCACCACGCCAGCGGCAAAGTTCTTCAACAAGAACGCGGACGGCACCTACTATCTGGACTCCCGCATTGAGAACATCACGCAGAATGCCGACGGCACCATCTCGTTCCGCTTCGTCGCTGCCAGCAACGTGGCCACGCCGACATTCTCGCCCAAGGGCGGACGCTATGCTGAGGCACAGACGGTGACCGTCAGCTGTGCCACTGCAGGTGCCACTATCTACTACACCACCGACGGCAGTACGCCTACTACCGGGTCGAGCGTCTATAGCTCGGCACTCACCATCAGCGAGAACACGACCCTGCAGGCCTTGGCCGTGAAGGACGGCGAGGAGAGCATCGTTGCCTCGGCAACCTATAAGATAGGTGGCAGCCTGACGGGCTCAGAGAGTAATCCGTACACCGTGGACGAGGCGCGTGAAGCCATCGATGAAGGAGTGGACATCACCGGTGTCTATGCGAAAGGCATTGTGTCGAAGATTGTCACACCATATAACAGCAAATATGGCAATATCACCTACGACATATCTGCTGACGGCACGACGACAAGCAACCAGCTGAGGGTATATCGCGGCAAGAGCTATAACGGTGCGAACTTTACTTCTGCCGACGATGTCAAGGTTGGCGACAATGTCGTGGTGACAGGTAACCTGACACTGTATAACAGCTCTATTTACGAGTTTGAGGCCGATAACCAGCTGGTAACATTAGTACGCGAAACCTCGGGCGACGGCCCCGATCCAGCGCCTACAGGTAATGACTTTGCTCTCGTAACTTCAGCTTCGGACTTCGTTGAAGGCGACTACCTCATCGTCTATGACAATGGTGCGATGAATACTACGGTGACGAACAGCCGCCTGCAATATAAGGAAGTGGCTCCCGCAAACAATGTCATTACGACTACCGACGCATCCATCATCTGGCACATTGCGCCGAGCGGCAACTACTATACGATTTACAATGCAGGAGCCAATAAATATGCGGCAGGTACGGGCGCAAATAACAAGGCTCAATTGCTGGCCAGCGGTACTGACGACAAGTCGTTGTGGAGCGTAACGAAAGGTGCAACCTTTGAGTTTGTCAACAAAGTCAATGCAGCCAAAAATGTGAATGCTAATCTGCGACGCAACGGCGAATACGGCTTTGCCTGCTATGGAACCCACATTGGCGGCGCCCTGAGCCTCTACAAGCGAACTGGTGACACCACGACGCCAACACCTATTATTGTTGTGGCAGCTCCCACCATCAGCGGGACCACACCGTTCGACAACAGCACTACGGTGACCATGAACTGCGCCACCACGGGTGCCACCATCTACTACACGCTGGACGGTACCACGCCAACCGCTTCGAGCACCTTATACTCTGCACCCTTCACGCTGACACAGACCTCCACCGTGAAGGCCATTGCCTTGAAGAGCGGCGAGAGCAGCAGCGTTGCCACACAGATTTTTGTACGTAATTCCACCTCGCCCTACGCCTACTACCAAAAGGCCGACGGCAAGAAGGGGGCCCAGCTGAAGACGGCGCTATGCGGCATCATCTATAACCGCACGAAGGAGTCGTATGATGGTCTGCTGGAAGCCTATAAGAAGTCTGACGTGCGCAGCGACGGCAAGATTTGGGATATGTATTCGAACATTACCAGCTACACACCCGGAAACACGGGCGGCAACAGTAAGGAGGGCGCTGGCTATAACAGGGAGCACTCGTTCCCCGCCAGCTGGTTTGGTGACAAGAACCCCATGAAGTCGGACCTGAACCACGTCTATCCCACGGATGCCTATGTCAACAACATGCGCTCGAATATGCCGTTTGGCGAGACCAAGAACCCGACGAAGACCTCAGCCAACGGCTTCAGCAAAGTGGGTCCCTGCAGCTATCCGGGGTACTCAGGTAAAGTCTTTGAACCAAACGATGAGTACAAGGGCGACTTCGCACGCACCTACTTCTATATGGTAACCTGCTACGAGGAGAAACTGAGCGACTGGTATAAGAACAATAGCTCTACCCCCGTGACGGCAGTGCTCGACGGTAATGCCTATCCCGGCCTGAAAGCCTGGCAGCTGGAGATGCTGATGAAGTGGGCGAAGAACGACCCCGTCAGCGAGAAGGAGATTGCCCGCAACAACGCCGTCTATGAGTACCAGACGAACCGCAACCCCTTCATCGACTATCCAGGACTGGAGGAGTATATCTGGGGCACTATGACCACAACAGCATTCAGCTACGACAACTATGTACGGCCGGAGAATACTACTCCGACAGAACCGACAGAACCGACTGACCCCACGGATCCTACGGAACCTGTTGATCCCACGACGACCTCTGGCACATACGCTCTGGTAACGGATGCCACTACGCTTGCAGCAGGCGACAGAATCCTGATTGCCTACGTCGATGACGAAGTAGCAAAGGCGATGGGGGGGCAGAATACCAACAACCGTGCAGCAGTGAAAGTCACCTTGAATACTGATGGTACGCTTACGCCAGACGAAGACGTTCAAGTCATTACGCTCGAGAAGGATGGCAGCAACTTCCTCTTCAACGTGGGCGACGGCTATCTCTATGCCGCCAGCAGCAGTTCCAATCAGCTGAGGACTGAAGCTGAAGTCGACGCCAATGCCAAGGCTGCCATCAGCATCAGCAAGGGCGATGCCACCATCGTATTCCAAGGAACAAACTCGCGCAAGTATGTGCGTTACAATCCCAATAATAATAACCCCATCTTCTCGTGCTACGCTTCAACCTCGAGCGTGGCCACGTTGCCCCAAATCTACCGCGAACTGCCAACTCAGGAAGTTTCTAAAGGCGACGTCGACGGTGACGGCGATGTGGATAACGTGGACGTCATGCTGACCGTCAGCCACATTCTCGGTCAGAACCCAACCGGCTTCAGCAAGGCTGCCGCCGACATGGATGGTAACAACGTGGTAGACATCACCGACTTGACAGCCATAATAGCTGTAGCCCTGCAGCGCCCATGATGGTAAACCCAGAAAAACCTGCACTTCCTGCCCCTAACCTGCTTATAATGAGGTTCTGTGTAGGAAGTGCAGGTTCATTCTGGTCTATATTGTGCGGGCTGAACCAAGAATTCGGCTGTTATTGTTGCTACTTTCAAAACTTTTGCTTACCTTTGCACCGTCACTCATATAAAGAGGGACATCATAAAGTTGGAGGCACAGGAACAGACGATAGAACAACTGCGCTTAGCCGTAGAGCGCACGGCTGGCATGAGGATGCAGACGAACAAAGACTTCGACTGCCTTGCGGCTTCTATCTACGACAGGATGCATACTAAGATAAGCGCTACCACCCTCAAGCGCTTCTGGGGTTATCTCTCAGAAGACGTCGCCCCCAGCCGATTCACCCTCAACCTGCTGTCGCAGTATGTCAGCTACGAGGACTTCGGCGCTTTCTGCGCCACCCTGAAACCAAGTGAGATAGAGCAGCCGCAGCTTCCTTCAGTATCTGCAGAGCCTTCGGAGGTGAAGAAGTCGGGGTATAAGAGAGTCGGACTAGCACTTCTTGTCTTGTCAGCCATCGTTTTCGGCATCGCATTCATTCTCCCTTCACTTCAAGGCAATACTGGCGGGTGGCTCGGGAAGAGCACGCCTGATTCTGCCCGCATCCTGCAGAAAGGACGGGTGTTCGCCACCTACGATGACTTCCTCCCGCTCTTTGTTATAACAGCCACTGAGAGCCGCCACTATCAGTTCGTTCCCGGCGAAGAGCAAATTGTCGTATGGTCTCCGCAATACCACAATCCCACCTACCATAACGATGGTAATCCTGACAGTCTCATGCCAACCATTACCGAGTATTGGACACCTGTGACAGACAACAGCAAAGATGCTGAAGAACTGAAAGAAATGGTTCACCAGCGTCAGAAAGAGTCCTACTATAAATTCATCGGTACGAAACAGGTGCGCGTTGTTTTCATGAAAGACCTCTTCGACTCCACCTTTGTCTTCCTCGGTGTCTACCGTTTTGACCCGCTGCTATCCGACACCACCAAGATGGTCTGGATCAGGGCGGCCGACCAGTGCAACCTCGACAACATCCCCTTCCTCAAGAACTACGGCAACTATTAGTTTTGTATTGCCCTCCTCATTTCATGGAGTTTTATTGATTTCAAAAAGCGCCGATTTCATCGGTGCTTTTCGTTTGTCCACGCAAAATGGACAAGATGGACAAGAAAAAGGACAAGACGGAAGGATGCCTTTTTCAGACTTATTTTCTATCTTTGCACGTGAAAGTCATCCCTTTGTATGTATAATAATCTAACATATAAACTTACGAATTATGAAACAATCATTTTCTAAAGGCGCACTTAATGCGCTTAATTCCAATGATGAGAACAACTATTATGTCTATCGTTTAGTTGATCCTCGGACTTTGCATACTTTTTATGTGGGCAAGGGCAAGGGTAATCGTGTCTTTGACCATGCCAACGGCGTAAGGTCAATTATCAACACAAAAGATGGTGAAGATGAAATATCTCTTAAATTTCAAATTATTTCAGAGATACTTTCTGAAGGCAAGGAGGTAATCTGTATTATCCACCGTTGGGGAATTTCAGAAGATACTGCTTTCGAGGTGGAGTCTGCTGTTATGGATTGCTACGCTGGGCTGGCAAACATTCAAAGTGGCCATTTCAAAGAGCGTGGTATGGTATTGACTGAAGATTTTGAAAAGAGGTATAATATTGCTATTTATGATGAACCTGAAGAAGATTATGTCCTTATTAAGACTACAAAAGAGGCCATAGACGAAAACGGTAATTTGTATGATGCCACCCGTCGTTTCTGGGTTGCCAACTTAGACAAAGTCAGTAAGTATAAGTATGCTTTATCAGTCGTCAAAGGTGTTGTTCTGGAAGTCTATAGCGTTGACAGATGGTACAAACAAGACAATAGGGTGGCTTTTGAAGGAAAACCTACTACTGACCCCATCTCAAGTGTTAAAGGGAAATTGATTCCGCCTTACTATAGAAAGCAGGGGATGGCAAGTCCATTTTTATACAAAACAAAGTAAATTCCAGATCTGTCTGCCGAAGAATAAGTATAACAAAAAGCTTTATTAGATGAAAAAATCAATATTTCTATCATTGTTGGGATGCTTGGTAAACATCACTACAATAGCACAGAACATCACTTTCGCCGACCCAGCCGTTAAGGCGATCTGCGTGCAAAATTGGGACACCAATAAAGACGGTGAATTGAGCATGACTGAGGCGGCAAACGTGACAAACCTGGGTAGTGTCTTCAGGAATAATGCAAATATAAAAGAGTTCACAGAACTGAAGT
>CAMHHO010000098.1:0-12195 GCA_946184965.1 uncultured Prevotellaceae bacterium
GCCATGGCGCCGCGACCGTGGAACGGCGGGTTACCGTCGAACAGCTCGGAGATGGTACCGATAGCGTGATAGTCAATCTCGTCCTCATAGCCCACCATCTGCCGCTCGATGAACGACAGGCGCGAGCGCTTGTAGAGTTTCAGGCAGGCCTCCATGTAGAAGCCGCCGAGCCACGGCCATGCCGTTCCCTGGTGGTAGGCGTAGTCGCGCTGCGTCTGCGGACCGACGTACATGGGGTTGTAGCCGCCACTCTTAGGCGAGAGCGAGCGCAGTCCCTTCGGCGTCAGCAGTTCGCGCGTACAGATGTCCACCACCGACTTCATCTGCTGCTGCGACAGCGGCGAGTAGTCGAGCGCCACGGCGAAAATCATGTTCGGACGTACCGACCAGTCCATATTGGTGCCGTCGACGTAGTCGAGCAGGTAGCCGTAGTCGTTGACGAAGGTCTCGACGAACGACTGCTTCACCTTGGCAGCCAGTGCCTCCAGGTGGTCGGCAGCCGCCTGGTCGTTCTGCTCGGCAGCCATCGAGGCGCAGAACTTCAGGGCATTGTACCACAGGGCGTTGAACTCGACGATATAGCCCGAGCGTGGCACGACGGGGCGCCCGTTGGCGGTGGAGTTCATCCACGTCACGGCCTTGTCGCGTCCGTCGCTGTAGAGCAGGCCGTTCTCGTCGAGGCGCAGGTTGGGATGGCCGCCTTCCTCGATGTAATACACAATGTCCTTCAGCAGCTGGCCGTACTTCTTGAAGCCCTCGTCGCGGCCGACGTCCTTGACGTACTGCTGAATGGCCCACACGGCCCACAGGGGCACGTCGGGCTGCTCAATCTCGTAGATCTTCACTGAGAGCGGCTTGCCGTCCATAAACTCGCGCAGCCCCCTCTCGGCGGTCTTCATGACCAGCTCGAAGTAGTCGCGCTCGCCGATGCTCAGCGTCAGTCCGGGCAGGGCAATGAACGTGTCGCGGGCACGGGCCTTGAACCACGGGTAGCCGGCCAACAGGTAGCGGTCGTCGTTCTTCTGCCGGTTATGGAACTGATGGGCAGCACAGACCAGGATGTGATAGAAGTTGTCGCGCGATATGCGATCGTCGACCTCCAGGTCGAACAGCTTCTTCAGCGTCGACGACTTGACCTGCGACGTCGAAGCGGCGAAGATGATGCTCTCGCCCTTCTTGATAGGCATCTCGAAGTAGCCGGGCACGTAGAGGTCCTCGTTCGAGGCGTAGCCGCGCTCCTGCTCCTTCGGGTACTCAATGCCGCGATACCAGTCGGGCATGAAGATGAATTCGTTCTTCTTCGAGAACTGCATGTAGAGGTCGGGATAGCCGGCATACATACAGGTCTTGATGCCGCCATCGACCAGCGAATACTCGCGGCTGGCGGTGGCGTTCTCGTGGGTGAACTGCCGCACGGAACGGAAGGCCAGGAAGGGGCGGAAACGCAACGTGGTGGCCGAATGGGCGTCCACCAGCGTGTAGCGGATGAGCAGACGGTCCTCGTAATGCTGGAAAATCACTTCCTTCTTCAAAATGACACCACCCACGCGATAGGTCGTCGTGGGAACTTTGCTGGCGTCAAACTCACGGATGTACTTGTGCCCGTTGGGGCTGAATGTGTTGCCCTGATACTTGTGGAGGCCTAAGTTGAATTCGGCTCCGTGCTGGACGACCGTACAGTCTAACGACGAGAGCAAGACGTGGTTCTCGTCGTCGAGCTCGGGTACGGGAACAACCAGCAGACCGTGGTACTTGCGCGTGTTGCAGTCTACGAGCGTAGACGAACTGTAGGCACCAGAACGGTTTGTACGGAGCAATTCACGATACAGGCTTTCCTGCAGATTAGTCATCACGGCTTTTTCGAATCGTAAATAACTCATAGCTCCTATTTTAAGGTTTTGTAATTGTAGTTGTTTTAGATAATGTAGCCCCAAAGGTAAGCATTTTTTGTCAAGCGCCAAAGGAAATAAGGTTATTTAACACAAAGGAGGCTGTCTTCGTGTATGCTTTCGGCCATTAAGCGGTAGATTTGGCGGGTACGCTCGTCGTTTAATAGTTGTATTTGGGCGGCCATCACCCCCAGGTCGTAACGCACCATGGGGCCGGTCTGCGCCTCGCGTGGCGACATCTCAGTCACCTTGCGGGCGGTCTCCAGGATAAGGGGCAGGTAGAGGCCGAAGTCGACGTTTTCGGCCTCGAGCACGCGCTCGGCCAGCCGGTAGCAGTGGTTGGCAAGGTTGCACGCCAGGACGGCGGCGAGATGGAGCTTGCGCCGCTTCTCGGAGTCGGCTTCGACCACACGGTCTGAGATGCTGCTGGCGATGCTCCGGACGAGCGCCAGCGTCGGCTCGTCGGAGGCCTCGATGAAGCAGGAAATGGTGCGGAAGTCGACGGGGCGGTTCTTCGAGAACGTCTGCATGGGGTAAAGCACGCCGTGGCGCACGCCATAGGGCCTAAAGACGCTCATGGGGACACTGCCTGCCGTATGAAGGAAAACAGCCTGCGGACGAGCCTTGCACAGCCGGACGGCCACGCCGCTGATGGCATCGTCGTTGACGGAGATGATGTAGAGGCCGGCATCGGTGAGCACCTCGTCGACCTGCGACGTGGACGGACAGCCCAGCCTGGCTGCCAGCTCTGCGGCGTGCTCAGCCGTCCGGCTATACACCTGGGCAATGGTCATGCCGCTGGCCTTCAGTGCCAGCGACAGGTGGGTGGCGAGATTGCCGGAGCCTATGATGACGGTCTTCATGGGGTGGTGGGTGATGGGTGTTAGGTGATGGGTGGTGGGTGATGGGTGGTGGGTGATGGGTGGTGGGTGTTAGGTGGTGGGTGTTAGGTGATGGGCGATGGCGTCAAGTATCAGGTCGGCGGTCTCTTCTTTCGAGCAGAGCGGCAGCTCGCTGACGGCGTCGTGAGTGATGAGCGTCACGCGGTTGGTGTCGACGCCGAAGCCCGTCCTGCTGTCGGCAATGGAGTTGGCACAGATCATGTCGGCCTTCTTCTTAGTCAGCTTGGCGCGCGAGTTCTCGATGAGGTTCTCGGTCTCCATCGAGAAGCCTACGAGCACCTGCTCTTTTGGTTTGTGGTCGCCTAAATACTGCAGGATGTCGGGCGTACGGGTGAGCGGTATGCAGAGGTCGCCGTCGTGCTTCTTCACCTTCTGGTCGGAATAGGTGGAGGGCATGTAGTCGGCCACGGCGCTGCACATGATGATGATGTCGCTGTCGGCGCTGCGCCGGGTGACGGCGTCGAACATATCGCGGGCACTCGTCACGGGGACCAGCCCGATGCCGGTAAAGGGCTTGATGCTGACCGGACCACTGACGAGCGTCACCTCAGCCCCACGGAGCGCGGCCATCTTGGCAATGGCGTAGCCCATCTTGCCCGACGAGTGGTTGGTGATGAAGCGCACGGGGTCGATGGCCTCCTGCGTAGGACCGGCCGTGACCAGCAGCCGCCGTCCCTGCAGGTCCTTCGTGCGGGCTGTATGCAGCAGGATATGCTCGAGCAGCAGCTCCTCGGGCGGCATCTTGCCGCTGCCCGTGTCGCCACAGGCCAGGCGCCCCACGGCGGGCTGCACAATGTGGTAGCCGTAGCCCTGGAGCAGCTGGAGGTTGTGCTGCAGGATGGGGTTCTCCCACATGCCCGTATTCATGGCCGGGGCCAGCAGCTTCGGCGCCTTCGTGGCCAGCAGCGTGGTGGTCAGCATGTCGTCGCAGATGCCGGCGGCCAGCTTGCCGATGACGTTGGCCGTGCAGGGAGCCACCATGAAGAGGTCGCCCCGCTTGGCCAGCGAGACGTGCTTCACGTCGAACGAGAAGTTGCGGTCGAAGGTGTCGACAATGCACTTGTTCGAGGTCAGCGTCTCGAAGGTCATCGGGGTGATGAACTGCGTGGCATTGCGCGTCATGATGACGTGAACGTCGGCACCAAGCTTCACCAGCATCGAAGCGAGGTTGGCCGTCTTGTAGGCGGCAATGCTGCCCGTCACGCCGAGGACAATGGTTTTTCCTGTCAGCATAGGCTTGAAAGTTTTTTTATTGTTCGCTGAGCAGTCCGTGGTGCTCGTAACTGGCCTTGCGGATAATCTTGTTGTGCTCGTCGACGAAGAGGACGGCGGGCTTGAACGTCAGGGCCTCCTCGGGGGTCATGTCGGCGTAGGCCATGATGATGACCTTGTCGCCGGCACTGACGCAGCGGGCTGCGGCGCCGTTCAAGCAGATGATGCCGGAGTCTTCCTCGCCGGTGATGACGTAGGTCTCGAAGCGGTTGCCGTTGTCGATGTCGGCAAGGGCCACTTTCTCGTACTCCACGATACCGGCCTCACGCATCAGCCGGGCATCAATGGTGACGCTGCCCACGTAGTTGAGGTCAGACTGAGTCACCACGGCACGGTGAATCTTTGATTTCAGCAGCGTTATGTTCATCTTCTATACCTTATATTATATATTGACGATGAAGTTATCAATCAGGCGCGTCTTGCCAATGTAGACGGCAATGGCAACGAGCACCTCGCCTTCAATCCTGGCCGTGCGCTGGATGTTCTCGAAGTCGACAACCTCAACATAGTCAATCCTGGCCAGCGGCTCCGACTTCAGACTCTCGGTGATGACGGCGATAACCGCCTGGGCATCTCTTTCACCTGCCTCGATGGCCTCCTGGCCCTTCTTCAGACTCTTGGAGAGGATGAGGGCAGCCTGGCGCTCCTCGGCGTTGAGGTAGGTGTTGCGGCTCGACTTGGCCAGCCCGTCAGCCTCGCGGACAATGGGGCACGCCACAATCTCGAGCGGGAAGTTCAGGTCGCGCACGAAGCGGCGGATGGTGGCCAGCTGCTGGGCATCCTTCTGACCGAAGTAGGCACGGTCGGGGCAGACGATATTAAAGAGCTTACCTACCACGGTGCAGACACCGCGGAAGTGAACGGGGCGCACGGCACCGCAGAGCAGCTCCGTGGTCTCCGTCGTGTCGATGAACGACGTGAAGTGGCCGGGGTACATCTCTGCCGGCTCGGGGTTGAAGATCAGGTCGCCACCAGCCTCCTCCACCTTCTGGATGTCGCGGTCGAGGTCGCGCGGATAAGCCTCCAGGTCTTCGTTAGGCCCGAACTGTATGGGGTTCACAAACACCGAGACCACCGTGCGGTCGTTCTGCTCGGCCGACTTGATGATCAGGCTCTGATGACCCTCATGCAAATAACCCATGGTGGGAACCAGACCGACGGTCAGTCCCTCTTTTCTCCATGCTGAAACAATCTCTCTGACTTCTTTTACAGTCTTGACTACCTTCATTTCCTATATATTAAAATGGTAATTCTATCTCTTTTCTGAGTTTCTCCATCACGTCCTCTTCGAAAGCATACGTCTTGTCGGCGCTGGGGAACGTGCGCTGCTCGCAGTCCTCCTTGTACTGGCGGAAAGCCTCGAGCATGACGCTGTGAACGTCGGCATATTTCTTCACGAACTTCGGCGTGAAGCCGTCGGTGAAGCCAAGCATGTCCTGATAGACCAGCACCTGACCGTCGCAGCCGTTACCGGCACCGATGCCGATGGTCAGCGCCTTCGAGCGCTCTGTGATCAGCGTGGCCAGCTCGGCGGGCACACACTCCAGCGTGATGGCAAAGGCGCCGGCCTGCTCAACAGCCTTCGCGTCATTGAGAATCTTGCGGGCCTTCTCAAGCGTCTTTCCCTGGACCTTGTAGCCGCCAAAGGCGTTGACCGACTGGGGTGTCAGTCCGATGTGGGCCACCACAGGGATGCCCGCCTCGACAATGGCCTTGATGCGGTCGGCATACTCTCTGCCGCCCTCCAGCTTCACGGCATGACAGCCCGTCTCCTTCATGATGCGGCCGGCATTGCGCACGGCTTCCTCGACAGAGGGCTGGTACGACATAAACGGCATATCGATGACCACGAATGCCTCCTTGGCACCGCGACAGACGGCCTTGCCGTGATGAATCATATCGTCGACGGTGACGGCCAGCGTGTTCTCGTAGCCTAACATCACATTGCCAAGCGAGTCGCCCACCAGAATCATGTCAACACCGGCCTCGTCGATGGTGCGGGCGGTGTTGTAGTCGTAGGCCGTGAGCATACTCACCGGCGTCTGGCCTTTACGGCCAAGCAAGTCGAAAATTGTCTTCCTCATTCTCTTCGTTTCTTGTTTGAGCCTGCAAAGTTAGGGCATTATTTTAACACATGCAAATTTGACAACGTTTATTTGCACTATTTTGCCATAGTTAGGCCGGAATAAGGAAATTGATGACTTCCTGCTCAATGTTCACGCGGAATGCTCCGACGGGCGTCTTCATCAGCCGGCCGTCGACACCGACCATTGCCTTGCGAGCCTCGTCGACAAAAACCTCGGTCGTGCGGAAGGGATGGACATTGCGGTGGTTCAGGAAACGGCCGGTGATCAGCAGCCACAGCCCTTCGATGAGCTGCACGACCTCGGGATGGTAGACCACCGACACGTCGAGCATGCCGTTGTAGGGCACGGCGTTCGGCGTCTGACCATAGCCTGGCCCGGAGCCTATGCAGACGGTCATCACCTTGCGGTCGATGACGTCGCTGTTGATGCGCAGCTTCATCTTGTACTCCATGCGGTGGAAGAGCATCACGAAGAGCGACGATATAAAAGATAAGGTACGCGAGCCGAAGAGACGGCGCGTCTGGCGGCGAAGGTTCATGATGTCGGCCGTCATGCCAATGTTCAGACAGTTCAGGAAGTAGCGGTGGCAGTGTTCCTGGTTGCTGTTCGTGTAGCGCACGCAGCCGAGATCAATGCGCCGTATGCGACGCTCGGCAAGCCACCCGACGGTCTGCTCGACGTCGTCCTCGACAAAGCCCCAGAAACGGGCAAAGTCGTTCATCACACCATTCGGTATGACGCCCAGGGCTATCTCGTCGCGCACGCGCTTCTCCTCCTTCATCAGACAGTTGACGGCATCGTTCAGGGCCGAGTCGCCACCCACCACGACAATCGTCTTGTAGCCGTTGTTGATGAGCATGGTCATCAGGCGCTCCACGCTGTCGGCGTTCTCGCTCTGCACCATATCGTAAACCACGCCCCGCTCACGGAGCGCTGCCTCAATCTTCTCCCAGCGCTTCTGGCTGCTGGAGAATCCCGTCTTTGGGCAATACAGGATGCCCCACCTTGTTGTCTCTACTGCCATCTTTTTTATTTACGATTTACGGATTTTCGATTTACGATTTACGGATTTTCGATTTTCGATTTATTATTCTCGATTTGCGATTTGTATGATTTGCTGTACTTTTTCCTCCATCGGGAGTGTGGCGTCTATCCAGTTGATATGAAAGCCGCGGCGCTCCATCCCCCGGAACCAGGTCATCTGCCGCTTGGCAAACTGGTGAATGGCAATCTCCAGGCGCTGGAACATCTCGTCGTAGGAGCATTGGCCGGTCAGGTACTCAGTCACAAACTTATACTCCAGACCGTAATATATCAGGTCGTCGGGGGCAATGCCCTCGTCAAGCAGCGCCTGCACCTCATCGACCATGCCCTCCTCGAGGCGGGCCTTCAGCCGCCGCGTTATCTTCTCACGGCGCAACTCGCGGTCGATGCTGATGCCGATGATGACGCTATCCACGGGCGGCAGCTCCCTGCAGGGAGTCGGGTGCTCCAAGTTATAGGTCTCAATCTCGATGGCACGGATGGCACGCTGACAGGAGTCCACGTCGGTCGTGTTGTGCATATTCGAGCCGTTGCGGGCTTTCAGTTCAGTGAGCATCTGCGTCAGCTCTTCCAGCGACCTGCCCTCCATACTGTCGCGCAACGGCTGGTTCTGCGGCACCGGCGACAGCTTGTAGCCTTTCAGAACCGCCTCGATATAGAGTCCCGTACCGCCACAGAGGATGGGCACCGCTCCCCTACTCCTGATGTCCTGATAGACGTCGTAGAAGTCCTGCTGATACTGGAAGAGATTGTACTTCGTGCCCGGCTCGCAGATGTCAATCAGGTGATAAGGCACGCTGCCATAGTCACCCAGGTCCTTACCCGTCCCAATGTCCATGCGCCGGTACACCTGCCGGGAGTCGGCCGAGATAATCTCACCGCCAATCTCTGCCGCCAACCGTGCCGCCACGGGCGTCTTTCCCGAAGCCGTCGGTCCCAGTATCGTTATCATCTTCTTCATACTCTCACTCCGTCAGCTTCTTGAAAATATTCAGGTAGCGCTCAGCCGTCATCTTGTCGGCAAGCCCCTTGTCGTTGTCGTCGGCATCGGTCTTCACCTCTATGCACCGGCCGTTCTCGTCATAGTAGTAGCGCCACTCATGCTTCTCGCCCTCCTCGCGGGCACAGCAGTAGGAGAACATCAGGCTGTTGTCGGCAACGAGAAACTCGCTGTAGTTGTCCTTGCCCATGTTGTTGTTATGGCAGCGCTCCGAGATGAAGTAGCAGCGGAAGGGAGTAGTGCCGTCAGGCTGCTCGTAGTACATCTTGACGTCGGTAATCTCAGGCGGTCCCCACGACTGGTCGCGTACCACAATCTGTATGTCGTGGGGCGTCTCCGACTTGTCGTTCTTGGCAATATCTTCCTTCGCCCGGGTGTAGGCCTTTCGGATGAGGTCTATCCTGTCGGCCTTCGTCGTTGCCGACTTCACGCCCTTGCCGGCAGGCAGATCGTGCTTCGGCTTCATCAGCTGGTCGAAGACGTACAGCAGATCATTGGCAAATGACTGCTCAGTCTCGGCGGTGCTCCATGTCTGGCCGTCGGGCTCGACGTCCTTCTTCCCCTCCTTGTGCTTCTGGTCTACCAGACTGCCGTCGGCAGCGTAGTAATAGCGCGACTCCACCTCGTAGCCGGCATGCGTCTCGGTGTGCATGAACGAGAAGAGCAGGTGGCCCACTTTGGGGTCGAAGAGCATCTCGCGGTAGTGGGAGTGACCGTTGGCCGACCAGTTCTCGGTGATGAAGTAGCAGTTGGAGCCGTCAGCGTATTCAAGCTCCTTGTTCGCACGATACTTGGTGAAATAGAAGGTTATCACCCGCTCTTCGTTGATGATGAAGTCCTCATCGACTTCCGTTCCGTCACGAAGGGTGATGGTCACATCCAAGGGGGCCTGTCCGTTCTTGCCGTTGTCGGCTATCTTCTTCTTTGCCTCGGCGTATGCTTTTCTGATATCGCCGACTTTTTGCGCCTTCGAGTTCTGTGCCGATAAAGTCACACTACCTATCAGCAGCGCTATGGCTATCATCATCTTCTTTCCCATAATCTCATTATTTTACGTCCGGTCCTATTGGTTTCACCCTTGGCTCGGGCACGTAGTTTGCCTTTTCGCTCCACTTACAGTCGCCGTCGGGCTCACGAAGACTCTCCCTTGCCCCCACTTCAGGATGGTAAATCTCACAGCCATAGAGCGTGATGTCCTCGTTGGTAGAAAACAGCGGCGCCTCGGGCCAATTGTTATAGAAGCGGCACTTCTCGAACACCGTGTACTCGCTGCCGTTGTTGGTTATGAGGGCGAACTCGCGGTTCTCGAAGAAGTCACACTCCGAGAACTTCACGCCCAGCGAGCTCCACAGCTCCATGATGCCGTAGGTACAGTGGTGGATGTTCGTGCGGGCCACGGTCAGCCCATTGGTCTCGCGGGCCACGATACCATAGGTACCACAACCGTAGAGGTCGCAGTCGAAGATGAAATTCCGGCTGCCGCCCTCCACGCCGATGACACCGCCGTCGCAGTAGCCGCCCTCGGTGTGACCGATGGTCAGGTTCTGCACGCGGCAGCCTTCGCAGTCCATGAAACTCAGACAGAAGGAGTAGCGGGGATCTACCTCGATGCTCGAGTTGTGCTGCCCGCTGATGACGAGCCTGCGGAAGTTCTTCAGCGTCAGCTGCTGACCGTCGTTGCAGAACTCGCTGATGATGACCGGCTGGTCGCCGCCGTCACGCTTGGCAATGGTTGCCCACGCCCGTCCGGGGACGCCCGAGAACTTATCTTCCTGTTCCAGAATCCTCGAGAGGTTCAGGTGTACATCTCTGCCCAGCTGCACTTCGCGGTCGTTGCCAAGAGCATTGATAAACTGCTCCTCGGTGGTGACGGTGATGACGCCACCCACGGCCTCGGCCATCTTCGGTGCCGCCTTCGTGTTCTCATATCTCACGCGGTCGTCGTCAGCAGCCTCCTCGCTCTTCAGCAGCTGCAGGTTAGTCAGCTCAACGATACCCAGCGTAATGCTGTTGTTGTCGGCCACGGGCTTATACCACGGCTGACGGCCGAAGTGCTGCCTCAGGTCTTTTGCCTGGAACGTCCAGCCGTGACGGGCCAGAATCTCATTGCGCATCAGCCGCAGCTGGGGTTTCGAGAAGCGCCCCAGATAGTGGGTGTCGAGCAGGTGGTTCTGCAACATCCAGCTGACATCGCGCTCGTCAATGATCTTCTGCTGGGCCACGCAGTTCTTCAGGTTGTCGGGCGTCTCACGCAATGTGTAGACGCAATCGCCGTTAGGCTGCCGGACGGCCAGGAAACTTACGTCTTCCTGCCGCACAAGCTCCGCCTCCCAGCCCACCTTTCCACGGATGAACAGCCAGCCCTGGGAGTTGCCGGAAGCAAGCGTATAGTGGCCAGCCTTGCCCGACACTTTGATCAGGCGGAACCTGTCGCCGCCCATCTCCTCGCTCTCGCCATTCATGGTCACGTTGCCAGCCTCGTCGACTTCGGCCGTATAGAGTTTCTCACCGTCCCACCATCGCGAGCCGTTCCCGACGTTCTGTGCCCATGCGCCACAGAATGTCAGCAGCAGGGCCACCATCGCCAGTAGTCTGAAGACGTTATTCCGCATAGTCGTACAGTTTACTTCTCTCAGCTGATTCCTCCAAGTCAATCTCCTTCATCTCAAGTTCAATGTCCACCTGCTCGCCAAGCTGCTTGTACAGCTTGTCGAACTCCACTAACGTAATTTTCTTGCCATCCTGGGTGCAGGTCGTTTCCACCACCTCGCCCTCCATGTTCGACTCCTCAATGCTCCTGAAGGTCGTCACCGACCGGCTGTCCTTCATCAGCGTGCAGTCAGACATCATGCAGCCCGTACCGCAGCCCCCCTGGGCAGCCGCACCGTGCTCGAAGAAATAGAGGTCGGTAGCACCCCAAGAGCGGGCGAGTAGCGCTGGCTTACCGTCAGCCAGCGAGAACAGCACCTTGCAGTATTGCTCATCGCTCTTGACAACCACCTCGGGCAGCCCGTCATGGTCGACGTCTACCAGTGCATAACTGTCGAAGAAGACGTCTTCAGGCTTACAGTCTAACACATCAGCCGCCTGCACCCTCATAGCGGGCAGACAGTCATTGATGTCGAAGTTCTCGGCTGTGATGGCGACGGCCTTCGTCGTGTCTGCCGTCTCTGTTGCCAGCGTGTCTTCTATGTTATCAACCGCCAGGGAGTCGTTCGCGCTCCCGGTCTTCTGGGTCTTGTTGTCGCAGGATGCCATCACCAAAGCAGCAATGGCAATAAGGATAAATACTTTCTTCATAAGCTCGTTGTCTTGTTATACGGCTGCAAATATACACAAAAAAAGCCGTCCGACAAAATCGGACGGCCATTTTATTAAGCAATTCTTTACTTTTTCTTACTTCAGCTCAGCGAGGTACTTGATGGTGCGAACCATCTGAGAAGTGTAAGAGTTCTCATTGTCGTACCAAGCAACAACCTGAACGAGAGAGTTGCCGTCACCAATCTTGCTGACCATGGTCTGGTTAGCATCGAAGAGAGAACCGAACTTCATGCCGATGATGTCGCTCGAAACGAGCTTCTCCTCGGTGTAACCGAACGACTCGTTGGTAGCAGCCTTCATGGCAGCGTTGATGCCCTCAACAGTCACCTCACCCTTAACAACAGCGTGCAGGATGGTGGTAGAACCTGTAGGAGTTGGAACGCGCTGAGCAGCACCGATCAGCTTACCGTTCAGCTCGGGGATAACGAGACCGATAGCCTTGGCAGCACCAGTTGAGTTAGGAACGATGTTCTGGGCACCGGCACGGGCACGCTGAACATCACCCTTGCGCTGAGGACCGTCGAGAATCATCTGGTCGCCAGTGTAAGCGTGAACGGTGGTCATGATACCGCTCTGGATGGGAGCGAAATCGTTCAGAGCCTTGGTCATGGGAGCCAGGCAGTTGGTGGTGCAAGAAGCTGCGCTGATAACGGTGTCAGCAGGAGTCAGGGTCTTGTGGT
>CAMHHO010000099.1:0-11591 GCA_946184965.1 uncultured Prevotellaceae bacterium
TGGCCATGCGGTAGTCGAAGCCGTAGCCGCCGTCCTCGAACTTGGCAGCCAGTCCAGGCATGCCACTGACCTCCTCGGCAATGGTGATGGCGTTGGGGTTGACCTCGTGGATGAGCTTGTTGGCGAGCGTCAGGTAGCAGATGGCGTTGTCGTCCTCGTGACCGTTGAAGTAGTCGCCGTAGCCGCCGAAGGCCTCGCCCAGTCCGTGCGAGTAGTAGAGCATGGAGGTGACGCCGTCGAAGCGGAAGCCGTCGAAGTGGAACTCCTCGAGCCAGTACTTGCAGTTGGAGAGCAGGAAGTGCATCACCTCGTCCTTGCCGTAGTCAAAGCAGAGCGAATCCCAGGCGGGATGCTCATGGCGGTCGCCGGGATAGAAGAACTGGTTGGGGTCGCCGCAGAGATTGCCCAGGCCCTCGACCTCGTTCTTCACAGCGTGGCTGTGGACGATGTCCATGATGACGGCGATGCCGTTCTTATGGGCAGTATCGATGAGCGACTTCAGCTCCTCGGGGGTGCCGAAGCGGCTGCTGGGAGCGAAGAAGCTGGAGACGTGGTAGCCGAAGGAGCCGTAGTAGGGATGCTCCTGGATGGCCATTACCTGGATGCAGTTGTAGCCGTCCTTGATGACGCGGGGCAGCACGTTGTCGCGGAACTCAGCGTAGGTGCCCACCTTCTCGGCGTCCTGGCCCATGCCGACGTGGCACTCGTAGATGAGCAGCGGGGCGGTGTTGGGCTTGAACTTCTTTTTCTTCCAGACGTAGGGCGTCTCGGGGTTCCAAACCTGGGCTGAGAATATCTTGGTCTGCTCGTCCTGAACCACGCGGCGGCACCAGGCGGGAATGCGCTCGCCCTCTCCCCCATTCCACTTGACCTTCATCTTGTAGAGCTGGCCGTGCTTCAGGGCTTTCTCTGAGAGCTTGAGCTCCCAGTTGCCTGTACCCTCAATACGCTTGCACTTATACTTGTCGGTCTCCTGCCAGTTGTTGAAGTCGCCGATGAGGTAGATCTCGGTGGCGTTGGGTGCCCACTCACGGAACACCCATCCCTTGGCCAGCTTGTGCAGACCGTAGTAGAGGTGGCCGGTGGCGAAGTCGGAGAGCGTCCTCTTGCCGTTCTGCGTGAGCTGTCCGATTTTCCACACGGCGTGGTCATGGCGCCCACGGATGGCACCCTCGAATGGTTCGAGCCAGGAGTCGTGCTCAACGAGCCCGATATGCTGTGGCTGTTTCTTCTCTACAGGTTTCTTGGCCGTCGTCTTCTTGGCGGCGGGTTTCTTTGTTGTCGTAGTTTTCTTCGTAGTTGCCATAATGATTAAGCCTTTACTTTAAATATCGCTTTCTTGATAACTTCTTTTTCGCTGATGCAGGGGGCGTGGCCGTCCTGGGGGAAGAAGATGGCCATCTGGCCGGGCTTCACGGTGACGTAGGTCTGCGACGGGGTGTCGCCATACTTGGTCATGTCCTTCTCAGGGTTGTACTCAAAGTCGGGCAGGTCGCAGACGGGCGAGTAGCCGAAGGTCTCGTCGGCATCGAGGGGAAGCTGGATGTCAATCATCCTGACGTGCGACTCGAGCACGGCAGCCTCACGACTGCGGCCCTTGGCCATCTGAATGTTCACAAAGAGGTCGGCGCCCTTGATGGGGTGCTTGCCCTCGTCCATAGTGCTCAGGTCATTCTGTTTCAGAAATTCCATAACGTCGGCAAACAGCGGGTTCAGCCCCACGTACTTGCCCAGATTGTCAAGTGTGTCGATAATCATAATGTATAGCGTTTAATTGTTAACTGCCTGCCTATGGCCGCGCACGTAATTGCCCTCGGCGACGATGTTGCCGTTGCGGTCTTTCTCAACGAAACGGCCGTCGCGAAGGTCGTCGACGTAGCTGCCTTCGAAGCGCTTGCCGTCCTTGTCTTCCTCAATGGCCTTGCCGTTGCGCTTGCCGTTCTTGAAGGTGCCCTTGAACTTGGAGCCGTCGGAGAAGCGGGCAATGCCCTCGCCTTCAATCTTGCCGTTGTGGAACTGGCCCTCGTAGATGTCGCCGTTCTTCATCGTCAGCTTGCCGCGACCGTTGGGCTTGTCAGCGTGCCACTGACCGACGTAGATGTTGCCGTTGCTCCAAACGAGCGTGCCCGTGCCCTGCTTGTCGCCACCGGAGAACTGGCCCGTGTACTTGTCGCCGTTGGCGTAGGTGAAGACACCCGTGCCGTGACGCTTGCCAGCCTGGTAGTCGCCTTCGTAGACGTCGCCGTTCTGGAAGTGGTAGATGCCCTTGCCGTTCTGCACGTCCTTCGACCACTGGCCTATGTACACGTCGCCGTCGGAGAATCGGTAGGTGCCCTTCCCCTGGCGCATGTTGTTCTGCCACTGGCCGTCGTAGGTGGAGCCGTCGCCCCAGTCGTAGAAGCCCGTGCCCGTCTTCTGGTCGTCCTTCCAGTCGCCTGTGTAGTACGCGCCGCTGGCAAAGGTGTAGGTGCCTTTACCGTCGCGCTTGTCGTACTTCCACTCGCCGTCGTACTTGTCGCCGTTGTAGTAGTACATCACGCCGTGGCCCTGCTGATAGTCGCGGAACCAGAGTCCGTCGTAGCGGTTGTTGTTGGCAAAGTAGTAGATGCCCTTGCCGTGCTGCTGGTCCTGGAACCACTCGCCCTCATACTTCTCGCCGTCGTTGAAGGTGTAGACACCATAGCCCTGACGGCGGCCTTTATCGTACTCGCCTTCGTAGACGTTACCGTTCTTATATGTAGCCTTGCCCTTGCCCTGCGGCTTGCCGGCAACCATCTCGCCCTGATAGTCGCCACCGTCCTTGGTAGTGGTCGAACCGAGCTTGATTTTCTGGGCACTAATCCACAAGGGAAGTGCCGCTATAAATATAGTGGAGATATATCTTTTCATACGTAAATTCAAATTTCAATGCCCAAAATTAGTAAAAAAACCATATACTTCCAAAAAGATAGCATTTTTTAACGGATTCTCTGACATTTATTTCGTATCTTTGCAGAAAATTAATGTTCAGACAATGAAATTCACAGCTATTATCCCTGCACGCTATGCCTCGACGCGGTTCCCGGGAAAGCCCCTGGCCATGCTCGGCGGCAAGCCCGTCATTCAGAGAGTTTACGAACAGGCCACAAGCGTTCTCGGCGAGGCCTATGTGGCCACCGACGACGAGCGCATCTTCAAGGCCGTCGAGGCCTTTGGAGGCCGGGCCGTCATGACGAGAGCCGACCACAAGAGCGGCACCGACCGCATTGAGGAAGCCGCCACGACGATTGGTACCGATGCCGACGTCATCATCAACATTCAGGGCGACGAGCCCTTCGTCCAGCCCTCACAGATTGAGACGCTCTGCCACCTCTTTGACGACCCGCAGACGCAGATTGGCACCCTGGGCAAGCGCTTTGAGACGCCGGAGGCCGTCATGAATTCTAACTCGCCGAAGATTGTCTCTGACACAAGGGGATTCGCACTCTACTTCAGCCGCTCGCCCATCCCATTCATCAGGGGCGTCGAGCAGGAGCTGTGGCTCGAGCACTTCCCGTTCCTCAAGCACTTGGGTATCTACGCCTACCGTCGCGAGGTGCTGGCCGAAATTACCCGTCTGCCCCAGAGCCCGCTTGAAAAGGCCGAGAGCCTGGAGCAGCTGCGCTGGCTTCAGAACGGTTATCGTATACGCGTGGGAGAGACCGACGTCGAGACCGTCGGCATCGATACACCCGCCGACCTTAAGCGGGCAGAGGCTTTCCTGGCTAAGGTATAAGCAGCGACGAGTCGCCGTAGCTGAGGAAGCGGAAGTCGTGGCTGAGGGCGTAGTCGTAGATGCGGTGCCAGTCGCCATGAACGAAGGCGCTGACTAGCAAGAGCAGCGTCGACTGCGGCTGGTGGAAGTTGGTCACCAGCATGCGCACTATCTTGTAGTCGTAGCCCGGGGCTATGATAATCTGAGTGCTTGAGTGGAGCACGTTGAGCTGTCGGCGGTCCATCCAGTCGAGCAGGGCCTGCAAGACCCTCTCCACCTCCCCCTGTTTAGGGGGAGAGCTTGGTGCCCCCCTAAACAGGGGGGATGGGGGGGCTTCATACGGTTCCCACTGGCTGACGTGCAGTTCCTCTTCGCTGATATCGGGATTGCTAAGCACTTTCAGCCCCATGTAGTAGAGGCTCTCGAGCGTGCGGACGCTGGTGGTGCCGACAGCAATGGCCTGACAATCGTGGGCCAGCAGTTTTTCGAGTGTACGGCGGTGGACGGCAATATACTCAGTATGCATCTCGTGGTGGCCGATGTCGACAGACTTCACGGGCTTGAACGTGCCGGCTCCGACGTGGAGCGTCACCTCCTCGCGGTCGATGCCATGAGCGTCGAGGGCGCTCAGCACCTCGGGCGTGAAGTGCAGTCCGGCGGTGGGTGCCGCCACGCTGCCCTTGATCTTGGAGTAGACGGTCTGGTAGGTGGTTTTGTCGCTCTCCTCGGTGTCGCGGTTCAGGTAGGGCGGAATGGGCAGCTCGCCTACGGCATCGAGAATCTCGGCGAACGATACCGAACTGTTGTCCCACTCGAACACAACCAAATGGCTCGTGCCGGCCTCACCCTTGCGCGTAGCCCGGATTTCTATATGCTCACCCTTGATTTCCAATTCGCGCACCAGCGTGCCCTCCTTCCACTTCTTCAGGTTGCCGACCAGGCAGAGCCACTGGCAGCTTTCGCGCGTCTGGAACATCTGCTCGTAGTCGGCAGGCTGGGCCGGTTCGAGCAGGAATATCTCGATGAGCGCGCCCGTCGACTTGCGGAAGTGCATACGCGCCTGAATGACGCGGGTATTGTTGAACACCATCAGGGCACCTTGAGGCAAGTGCTGGGGCAGGTTGCAGAACACGTCGTCGCTGACCTCGCCCTTGTCGTAAACCAGCAGCTTCGACTGGTCGCGGCGGGCCAACGGGTACTTGGCAATTCGCTCGTCGGGGAGCGGGTAGTTATAATCGCTGATTTGGATTTCCTTTGTATTCATCTTTCTCTAAACCATTTACTGGCTATAAAGCATCAGACAGCCGCGGAGCAGGGCATAAACAAACGTGAACACCAGAACGGAAACGACCACGTCGACATCAACATACTGATAGCCTGCTGAAGTGTATTGAGACGAAATGAACTTCATGCCGTTTGAGAAGCGGCGCTCCATACGCATAAACAAGAAATAGACGGCTGTTCCGACGACCGCACCCCATAGCACGCCCACAAGGATGTCGCCAGGGAAGTGTACGCCCAGATAAAGACGCGTCCAGCAGTTGACGAGCGACCACAGCACGAGGGCGACCGTCAGCACACGGCTGCGCACCAGCAGACTGAAGAAGACAGCCAGGCTGAACGTGTTGCAGGCGTGGGCTGAGAAGAATCCGTAACGGCCGCCACGATAGCCGTCGACCACATCGACCTGCCACCCGATAACGGGGTCGTGAGTAGGCCGCCAGCGGGCAACGAGCGGTTTGACGATGCCGTCGTCGACAGCACCGGCCAAGAGGTAGCACAGGCCGGCACAGAGGACGATGGTCAGTATCTTGCGCATCGAGTTGTTGTTCTTCATGACCAGATAGAACAGCGCTATGTAGAGCGGTATCCACGTAGCAGCCGTCGTCAGCGTGCGCACTACTCCGTCGAAGTAGAGCGAGTCGCTGCCGTTAATGGCCAAGAGCAGCCATCGGTCGAAGTCAATCAGTTGTTCCAGCATGCTGCTTAAATGATTTCCATCTGTGAGGTTTCTATCCAGCCCTCCTTGCCGTCAGCCACGCGGATGCGCTTCCACTGGCGCATGGTGCCGTCGGTAATATCGACCTTCGTACCCTCATGGAGGATGAAGAGGTCGGTGCCCTGCTTGGCTGGCGTACTCTTGACGGTTGCCGCAGGCGCCATGATAATGGCACCGCTACGGTTGGTGAGGCTCTGCTTCTGAGCATAGGCAAAGAAGTTGGAGCAGACGAAGAACACCAACAGGAAGAGGGCGCCGAAGAAGCCCAGCTTGCGCAGCCACACGGGCGAGGCGAAGAGATAGACCAGTGCCAGCACGATAGCCAGGGCCAGGGCGACAAGTGCCAGCCGTGCCCAGCCGTCGACGCTGGTCAGGTTGACCAACGAGTGGTACCAGGTGACGAAGAACATCTCCGACTCGGGCGTAATCTTGTCGATGGTCTTCGAGCGGGCCATCTGCAGGTTGAAGCGCACGTCGCGGTCGCCGGGCGAGAGCAGCAGGGCACGCTCGTAGTTAAGGACGGCACGCGGCATCTCGTCCATACGATAGTAGGCATTGCCCAAGTTGTAGTAGAGGTCGCTGCTGACACCCTGCTTCAGCAGAGCCTCATAGTCGTTGACGGCCTGCTGGTAGTGTCCCTGGGCGTAGGCGCTGTCGGCCTCGGCCTTGGTCACGGCTGAAGCTGAGAGCGGCAGCAGCAACGCCAACAGCAGGAGCATGGCCGACTTGGCGGGACGGCGCTTCCTGACGTTATTCTCAATAGTTGTTATCGCCGTCATGGCGGCTTCGAATACCTTATTCATATTTCCTGTCGGGTCGCCTGGGGCATAACGGGCATACTCACACTCGTCGATGGCCCCGATAAACTGCTGGATGGTGTCGGCGCTGACGTTGTGGCTGTCAAGCTGCTGACTGATATTCTCGCGCGAGAGCTGCTCGACGGGGATGTTCAGCTTGTCGCCGACGTAGCCCCAGAGAGCGCGCAGCACCTCGTCGTAGAATTCCGACGGCTTGTTGTCCTTCATCAGGCGTGAGGCCTTCTTCAGGCGCTTCGTGGCCACCTTATTGGCACGACCGGCACGCTGGCCGACAATGTCGGCACCGGCAATGGCGCGCTGGCGGAAGATGACGAACAGCGAGATGAAGATGAGAGCCAGGACGGCTAACGACGTCCAGTAGCCCGTGCTGCCGAAGAAGGTGTCGGTAAGGGAGTCGCTGACTGCGCTGTCGGCTGTCTTGATATAGCGGATGTCCTTGTTCAGCAGTTTCAGGTCTTCCTGACCGGTATAGTCGCTGACGGACGAAGCGCTGCCGTCGCCCTTCTGCACATCGAGCGTGAAGGCTTCGGTCTTGGCGGTCTTGTAGCTGTTCGACCCCGTGTCGTAGTAGGTGAACTCTACGGGCGGAATCTCGAACTTGCCCGGATGGCGGGGTACGGCAAGGAAGTCGTAAATCATAGAACCCTCGACTCCGTTGACCGTCAGCTTTGACTTGTCGGTCACCTTGGCATCGTACTTGTCGAAGTCCTTGGGGAACTCTACGACGGGCTGCTTGATGAGCTTCAGGTTGCCCACGCCGCTGACGGTGACACGCATCTTGACCGGCTCGTTGGCCTTTACCTCAGAGCCTTCCAACTGGGCAGAGACGTTGAAACGGCCCACACCGCCCGAGAAGTTGGCGGGACGCTGGGGCAGCGGGTCAACCTGTATCTCGATGCCGGGGGCCTGTACCTGCTTCTTCACTTCGACATAGCCGGAGCCGCCGTTGAAGAAGGCCTCGAAGGGGTCGATATTGCGGTTCTGCTGGATGACGATGCCATTGAACGTGATGCCGGGAATCTTCAGCTTGCCCGTAATCTGCGGGAACATCACGTACTGCGACCACGTCACCGTGCGATAGGGACGGCCGTTGACCTGCTCAATCTTGAAACTCTTCTGCTGGGGCAGCGGCACCTCCTGGGTGTGGAAGCCGTTCAGCTCTGGCATCTTTCCCTCAAGCTGCGTCAGGTCGACGAGCGTATATACCTTATAAGTCAGCAGGATGGGTTCCTGCTCGTAGACACGTTTCTTGTTGGCGCTGACCTTGATGAAGAGATCGGAGCCTGAGATGGGCGAGCCGGCGGCACGGGGCTGCGGCTGCATCTGCTGTTGCTGGCGCTGACCTCCCCCACCCTGTCCTGCCTGAGCCTGGCCGGAGACCGTAATCTTCAGCGAGCTGGAGGCGACGTTCTTCCCCTCAGCCGTGACATGGGCAGCGGGAATGGTGAACGTACCGTTCTTGACGGCCACGACGATATAGGTGAACGTGATGGACGACGACTGGCTGGTGTGGCCGTTGATAATCTGGAAGCTCGACTGCGACGAGCGGCTGGGGCCCATCAGCACCTCGAAGGCATCGGGGATGTCGCCAACACGGAAATCGCTGACGTCCTGGGTGTTCACCGTGTATGACAGCCGGAACTGTTCACCTACGGCGACGTGCGACGGTGCATTGGCGGTCAGCGTCTGAGCGATGGCCGTAACGACGGCCGCCATTAACACAACGATAGTTACTATTCTTTTCATCTTACTACCAATTCTTTTCTATACTGCGCTTCTGCGGGTGCTGCTGGGCTTTCTTCATGCGCTCCTGCGTCTGCTTCTCCTGCTGCATGGCGGCATTCAGAAGCTGCTCGGCATTCTCTTTGCTCATCTTCGGTTCCTGCTTCTGCTGCTCTTGCTTCTGCTTGTCCTGCTGTTGTTTCTGCTGGTCCTGCTTCTGCTGGTCTTGTTTCTGCTGGTCCTTATTATCCTTGTTCTGCTGATTCTGCTGGTTCTGCTGTTGCTGCTTCTGCTGGCGCTTGCAGAGTTCCAGGTTGTAGCGCGTCTCGTCGTCATGGGGATTCAGGCGCAGGCTCTGCTTATAGGCTTCTATGGCCTCGCCAAACATCTGGTGACGCTGGCAGACAACGCCCATATTGTGGTAAGCCTTCGACTTACGCAGTGGGTTGGTCTCAGTCTTGGCTGCCTTCTCGAACTCGGCCACAGCGGCAGAATCCTTGTTCTGGAACAGCAGCGCATTTCCCAGGTTATAGGGTGCCTGCGGATTGCGGTTGTTCTTCTCTATGGCCTTGCGGTAGCTGACCTCGGCATTGGCAAAGTTACCAGCCCTGTATTGCTTGTTACCCTGACGGATATACTGGCGGTCGGTCTGGGCACTCACGCTCATGGCCACCAGCAACAGCAGAACGGTTGCGGCGGTCTTTTTGCGGGCACCAAACAGCGACACACGCTTCAGCAGCGGGTTCTTGCTCTCAAGCAGGCAAACCTCAATAATGAGCAGCAACAAAGCCAGGATGCCAAACGCCTGGAACTGCTCGTCGTAGTCGCTGTAGACAGTTGCCTTCGTCTCCTTCTTGGCCAGCTTCTCAAGTTCCTGGTCGAGCAGGTCCTGAGCATTGCTGTTGTTCTCGACGTGGATATAGGCACCGCCACCGGCTGAGGCAATCTGCTTACACATATCCTCGTTGAGGGCCGACATCACCGTCTGGCCCGTATTGTCGGTCATGTAGTCGCCCGTATTGGGAATGGGAATCGGAGCTCCCTGCTTGGAACCGATGCCAAGCATATAGACGCGCATGTCGGCCTTCTTGGCAGCCTCGGCGGCCTCGATGGCACCACCCTCGTGGTCCTCGCCGTCGGTAATCACGATGATGGCCTTGCCAATACCCGTCTCCTGCGTAAAGCTGTGGGTGGCCATCTCGACGGCACGGGCAATGTCGGTGCCCTGAGTGGCCATCATCGACGGGTCGATACTCGACAGGAACATCTTGGCCGACACGTAGTCGCTGGTTATCGGCAGCTGCACGAAGGCATCGCCGGCAAACACGATGAGACCAATCTTGTCGTCAGTAAAATGGTCGACCAGATTCTCAACCATCATCTTCGCACGGTCCAGACGGCTGGGCGTCACGTCCTCAGCCCGCATGGAGTTACTGATGTCCACACAGATGATGGTCTCGATGCCGTTGCGCTTCTCGTGACTGATCTTCGTGCCCATCTGCGGGCGCGCAAGCATCAGGATGAGCAGGGCCAGAGCGGCCTGCAACAGCCAGAACTTCACGCCCGGGCGCCAGCGTGAGACGTCGGGCATCAGCTCCTTCAACAGTCGCGGGTCGCCAAACTTGCGCAACCGCTTCCTCTGGCTACGGTAGGTGACAAACCTGATGATTGCCAACAGCGGAATCAGCAACAGCAGGTAAAGATATATGGGGTCTTCAAATCTAAACACAGCAATATGATTTACGATTTACTGATTTACTATTTACGATTATGGGATGCGACGGAACACGGTGATACGCAGCAGAAGTTCGAGCAGCAGAGCCAGTACGGCCACAAGGGCAAAATACTGGTAGACATCGTACTTGCGGCTGTACTGCTTGACGTTCAGCTTCGACTTCTCCAGCTGGTCAATCTCCTTATAGATCTGGTTCAGCTCCTTGGTGTTGGTGGCCCGGTAGAAGTCGCCGTCGGTAGCCTTGGCAATGCCGCGCAGCGTCTCGTCGTCAATCTCGACAGGGATGTTCACATACTGAACGCCACCGCCGACAGGCATCGGGTAAGGCGCCACCTTGTTGCTGCCCACGCCGACGGTATAGACGCGGATGCCAAGACTCTTGGCAATCTCGGCTGCCGTCATCGGCGAGATGTCACCACGGTTGTTGGAACCGTCGGTCAGCAGAATCACCACGCGACTTTTGGCCTTCGAGTCCTTCAGTCGGCTCACGGAGTTGGCAAGTCCCATGCCGATGGCCGTACCGTCTTCAATCAGTCCGCGCATGGCGATGTCGGTGCGCACGTTGTGAAGCAGACTGAGCAGCGAGGCGTGGTCGGTAGTCATAGGGCACTGGGTGAAGGCCTCACCGGCAAAGATACTCAGGCCAATGTTGTCGTTGGGGCGGCCGGAGATGAACTCAGCGGCCACCGCCTTGGCAGCCTCCATGCGGTTGGGCTTCAGGTCCTCGGCCAACATCGACGTGGAGACGTCCATCGCCAGCATAATATCGATGCCCTCGATGGTTTTGTTCTTCCACGAGTTCGACGTCTGGGGCCGCGCCAGCACGATGACAATCATCGTGAAGGCCAGCATGCGCAGCAGCATCTGCAGCGGCATCAGCCTCACCTTCCAGCTCTTCGGCGCGAAGCGGAAGGCGAAGGTGTCCGACATCCGCATCGTCGGCTCGCTCTTCTTCCTGTACAACAGATACCATAATATATAAGGTATCAGGAGCAGGAGCAAAAACAGGTATTCTTTATTGGCAAATTCCATTTCCTTAGTTCAATAATTGATAGAGTCCGTAGAACACATAGACCAGCAGCACCACACAGGCGACCGTTATCAGCGTGATGACCAACTTCAGCACGCGGCGCGTCTTGACAGTACGCTGGTCGGCCTCCGTCAGCTCGGGCTTCACGGTCTCCTCGGTAGGCATGTTCTCAAGCTTCGTCTGGTTGATGAAGTCGATGGCGCTGACGAGGTTGGCATCGTTCTCGTTAATCATCGTCGAGTACTTGGCAAACTTCACGAGGTCGGCCGTCGTGAAGAGCTGACGCAACTCAGCCTTCATCGTCGCAGCGTCCTTCGTATCGTCGGTAAGTGCCTTCTCCAAGCGCTCAATAATCTCCGAGCTGGTCATCTCCATCGCGTTGAAGCCATAGCGGTCTTCTATGTACTTGCGCAGCGTGTCGGTCAGCTTGGTATAGTACTCCTTCGGATTCTCAGAGTTTTGCATCTTGTCGGCCTTGATCTGCTCGATTTCCTTCATGGCCTTCTGGTGAGGCAGCAGTCGCTTCACGATACGGATATGCGTGATGATGGGCT
>CAMHHO010000100.1:0-11014 GCA_946184965.1 uncultured Prevotellaceae bacterium
GCTGCCTTGGTGCTCCTTGTCTGCCCGGTGCAGTTGCTCCAGCAGTTCGTTCACCTTCTTCAGGACATCGGCGGGCAGCAAGTCGCCATGCCCTCCCAGACTGTCCGGGACTTCTTTTTGTTGATTCATATTCGCGTTTTCCGTTAATTCCTTGTTAATAAACACATATAACACACGCCGCGAGGCGCAGAAGAGAAAAGAAACGGAGAACGCGGGTTGTACTTGGATTTCTCAACACATCTTCACGGGTTTAACCACAAACCCTTCACGGGATGTTGATACGGCCAAAGCCCACGTCTCCGTTGGGGACGTGAGCAGGCAGCCGTCTTTTCCCGTGATTGTCTTTTTGAGTGGTTAATTCGTGAAGATATCGAGAAAGCTGGTTGCTCAACTGGGTGCAAAATTACACAGAATAATGCACACTGCCAAATGTTTTGCAGATTATCTTACGGACTCATTGCTTTATCTCGCTTTATTCTACCTACCAAGGCCACTCTCGTATGGTCTTCTTGCCGTCCAGTCCCTTAGAATAATCTATTGTTAAGCGTGACAGCTCATATTTGCCTTCACCTTGGCAGATAATGATGGTATATTTCCCGGCATCAAGAGGACCTACTTCACAGTAGAGGTCGTATGGGCAATCGCATGTGGCACTTATATAGTCTTCAGTCGGATGATATTCGTACTCCCGAATGGTTATTTCAGAGCCCGAGACAGTGGCTTCTATCCTCGGTTGACTGTAACAAGTAAACTGGGCATTGACATGCTTGAACGACAGGAAACTGTCTTCCATACCTTTGTATTCAATGTACTCCACCGTTTTACCTGTCTGGCCATCTTCACCCCTCGTTTCCATTGGCTTGCATCCAGTATTTGCGAAGTTTCTCACCTGAATGCCCGAATCACTCTCGCTGTCGCTGTTACATCCGCAGAAGGCGGAAACCAACATCAACGCACTACTCATCAAAAACATACTGTTTTTTTTCATTATCATTCTCTTTATTAAGGAGAGAGGGACGGTATCATCCGCTCTCTCCTGACGTTATATTTCAAAAATTTAAACGTTTACCCTTTTGTTTTATTGTTTTACTGTCATCTTTTCTGTCACGACCTTGTTTCCAATCTGACACCTCACAATATACACACCCGACTTCCAGCCAGATGTGCTAACAAAACTATCATTTCCTTCAACATCGCTATTAAAGACACATTCTCCAGTAAGTGCATTGAATATTCTCAGATTCCAACTATGATCTTCATCAATATTATCCAATATAATATTTCTATCACTCCCACTGGAACTTATAGTGATATGGGGCATACTTTGAATACTAATATTTGATGTCGTTACGGCAAACGGAATATCAAAATTGTTACAATCTCCTTCTCCTGCATTTGCTCTAACTTTAATTGTGAAGGTCTGACCTACAGAAGTGCTCGGCAATGAAAAGGTCAAGTAATCGTTGCTGCTGTCGTAATCCCATGTTAATGGGATGACTCCTGAATGAGTTACATTCATTTTTCTAAAATTCTGTGAATATACAAAGATTGTACACTCAGGGTTAATATAGGTTGGAGACAGAGTACTTATTTGTCCTATATCAACACTGGGATATGGAGAGTGTGCGAATTGTGACACGGAAACATAGAAGCTACCGTTCTTCCTAATATCCTTCGATAAGGTTGCGACCTGATGCCCATTAAGTGTTATTCTGGCATTTAAAAAGCCACTGTAATCAGAAGTATTTGAGGTACTAATTAACTTACATTGATTTGAAGCAGGATAGTTGCCCAATACTGTAATTCCCGGGTGGAAACCAGATAATTCCCAAGTTACGCCTGCACCAGCAGGAAGATTATTGATAGTGTATATGGCAGAGTCGCACAAAAGTGATGGCCCTGCTAATTGACTATTATCTATTGGATACATATATCCACTTACGTAAGGCCGCCACTGGTCTTCTGTTATCGTAAATCTTACTATCTTGTTAACATTATGGAATGTATGTGAGTGCGACACATTTCTTACAACTTCATAGAGGCTCCCATCCAGACTTTCCATAGTTATGGTACAATTCGTATTTGCAAAAGAGACCGTGATGTCATTGCCTTCTGTAGTAAATGTGGGCGTAATCGACCAAACGGAGGTACTTGTATAAATAGGCATTTCTGGATCACCCAATGGATTTATTGCATACTGTAACCACCTGTAACCATCCTCGTTGGCATCACAAAGGTCAATAAACTCCTTCTTGACTTCATCCATTACAGACCCCAAACGATAGGGTGCCGTAGTCGGCTGATTTGTGAACAGCTTTTTAAAAAACAAACTATTGTATGCTGCCGAAAAATCAACAGACCTTCCTGCATAAATCCCTGCCCTGGAACTTCCTACATAGACGACGGCACCAAATTTATTAACGATAAAATCTCTTCCTAAACACGCTGCATTATCAAAACTACTAGTATGACAAGCACTAGTCAAAATAATCATCGGAAAAGAGTTTGTAAGGCTATCTACACTATACGAATTAAAAACGCTAATATGACCACTATCGTCATGAAGCCCCCAATAATTAGAGTTCCCATGACAATACATGTGCACAAAATGCTGCCCCGCATTCATACGATTCTTCAAATTTGACGCATTATAAGGAGACGGATTACATAAAGTATCGAAATAGAATAGATATAATCCGTTAAAATAATTACTGATGTATTGGTTATACATTTTCTCACTAACATCATGTGCGGTACTTTTTCCTTGATATAATTCACGGTCATCATTAAGTGCCCAACTTCCCGTCAAAAGAATCTTATTAGTGAAATAAGAACTCGGTCCTTCTTCGTATGCCTTGACTTTTTTAACAAAATTCTCCGCTTCGGTTGCATTACTTACAGGGGCACGGCTTATATGAAGATAAGGCGACAAATCTACACCGTCGGTAGTCTCACCTAGAATTCCATTGCCATTGCCATCCCAGTCAAAGGTTCCACCAAAGCAGGAATAATAATAGTCGCAGGGTGTATAATCTGTCATAGGAAAACCTCCGAATGTAGCTTCGATTTTGCACAACGGCGAGGGTACGTCATTATCATTAATATTATCAACACCATCATCACCAGCCAAAAGTACCCATTTCAGATTGTGATTTCCATTTTCATAATAATCATGGAGATAATGCTTAATGGCAAGTGGATGGGAGTATGTGCTACTATACAATGAATAGATATAATTTGCCGTTACAACGTCTGCCTTAACACCTTTTTGCGTTTTCCAGTCACGAAGTTCATAGATAGAATTACCTAAGCCGAGTCCCGTAATTATCAAATATTCAACATCTGGGTCACCTACAGAAGTGTTTATAACCTGACGCTGGGGCATGCAATTGCCTGCATAATACGTATTTAGATCTTCTGGATTGATGACAATGTCCCGTATATACGGTTTAAATTGGGAGTCGTAAGTTGTATGCTTTGAATTTTTAGCACTATTTGATTTAATATTGTCATTATCTAACAAGGTGATAGTCACCTCTGTTACAAACTGAAGTTGCTGCCTCTCTACATCATAGACAAAAGGAGTTATTTTAAATGAAGCGTATGAAAAGCCATATTGTGACATGTCGCCCAGAAATGTCACAGGAATTTTATGCGACTTGCTAGCATAAGCTCTGTTCAAATCTTTTTCAGTAGTTATTGAGTTGGTGGACATTAGTTGAGGATTGGCAACCATCTTAACATTCTCATGTATCGGCATCGATTTAAACGAAACCTTGTAGTTGGCAGACGAGGCGTTGAGCGGGCGTAGAATCCTATATATAGAATAAGGTAAAGCTGGCGCCTTTGTGTCATCATCGCAAAAAGTGAAACCGTCTTTCTTTTCAATACTAACTACCCCATTACGCACATTGATGTCATAGTCGGATTGGTTGAATCGAATAGTATATGTCTTCGCGCTAACAGCAGTTATGAGTGCGAATGACAGTAATAAGGAATAAATACATTTCATAATGATGATTTCTTAGATTGGTCATAACAGATAAGATTTAATGGATGTGCCCATCTGGGCACATCCTATTGAAAGATTTTTTACAGCGAGATGTCACCGTAGAAGCAGAAGTTGCCACGGATGATCTGAAGCTCGTAGTTGCCAGAGAGGTAGGAGGGCAGAACAAACGTGCTCGATGTAATAGTGGTAGAATACACCAGCACACCGTCCTCGTCCAACAGACGTAGTTCGCAGCCGAGGCAAGCGTCGTCGAAGGTCAAAGTGTAGTCTTCAATGCTCACCTCGGGTACCAATATAGGTGTTTTAGGATATGGTGGCTGGTTATTGGTTGGATCTTCAATCCTCACCTGAAGCGAAACTTCACTTGCAAATGCGTTTACACATACATTAGCGAATGGAAGCAATGCCATTGCTAACGATAACAGAAATCTTTTCTTTGTTTTCATAATCTTAAAACTTTGGAGTTAATAAAAAATATGCCGCAAAGATAGAGATTCCACCAAAAAGATTATATAGATTTTTACGACAAAAAGCACACGAAAACACACTTTTGAAGAACTTTAAGAGAACTTAAAGCACTCAAATAAAAGAACTTAAGTAGCAAAACAAAGAAAAAACACACAAAAACACACTTTCAGGCAGAAAGCCCTAAAGATAGTTAGATTACAGCTTCTTGATGCCAAAATGTTTCCGCAGGTTTGACTCAAACTGGCGGGCGGTCTTCTTGTTGAACAAGATGAGGCTCAGCTCGGCTCTGAGGTTCGTGATGCGCTGGGGGGAAACTTTCAGAAGGCGGCCAATGTCGTCGACATGGACATTGAGGATACTTAATATGCAGACCCTTTTCATCTGGGGTGTCATGGCCTCATTCTGCTCAAACTCCTGCTGCATCAACGGGAAATGCTCGTATGTGACAGTTAGCAGGTCGTCAAAGGCTTTCTCGGTGAGTGACTGATGAGGATCATTGGCTATGCGGACAGTACGGTTCACGACATCATGACTGAAATACTGTCTGGACTTCTCCTTCTTATTTGATGCGGTCAGTTCTTCTGCCTGCCGTGACTGTAGCTGGGCCAGTCTGTGCTCATATTCCTTTCTGGCCTGTTCCTGCCTTTGGTGATAATCCCGTTGCAGCTGTTCTTTCTCCTGCTGATGCAGCAGTAGCAATTCTTCCTGCCGCTCTAAATGGATTCTGCGCAGACGTACTTGAACCTTGCGGAAGCGCTTGACTATATAGGCAACACCAACAATAACTGCTATAAGCAAAAGAAGAGTAGCAGCAAGAGCAATGGAAGCCCATAGGGCCTTGTTCTCGTTTTCGAGAGACTGCTCCTTATAGTAGTGGTAATCATAGCTGGCAGCAAGTTGGGCGGTCTGTTGCTGGTCATGGCGTATTACCGACGAATCTGTGGCTGCACAATAAAGCATAGAATAATTGATAATGGAGTCTGCTTGATATAATTTTCCCGAAATATTAAGTAGCCCCTTGTATATCATGGTCAAGGAGGTTGAAGGCATTTGAGGCTTATATGCCTTCCTATAATAGTATTCGGCAGAATCCAAACGGTTAACCCCCTCATAGTATTTACCTTTATAATAATAGAACTGACACTTTGAAGGAGGTAGTTCATGAAACTTGTCAAACTGTTCTGATTCATGGTCATACTGGTCTATTAGCTGTTTTAGCTCAGACAGACGGTTTGGTTTGTATGCATATAGATGCATCAACATTGTTGAGGTCTGCAAAGCCTCTTGCTCATAGCCGTGCGCACGGTATTGCCGCATCGTCTCACGAAGAAGAATCTCGGCACTGTCACGCTTGTTCATTAGTATATAATTACCCGCCACCATGCCTTGGTGATAGATGGCATGGAAGGTATCCTTAGCACACAGGAAACAACGAATAGCCTGTTGGCTTGCTTGAACTTCGTTGGAAAGCAGGAGCTGCTGATGGAAGAGACTTGCCATCTGGGAGTAGACCCGGCCAAGAGCGGCGTAGTCGCAATCAGCCGAAGTGGTGTCGGCCTTGGCAACGGCATCGAGATAGCAGTCAACGGCGCGGGGCGTCTCGCCCTGGTCGGCATACGTGCGCCCGAGGATGTAGTGGGCAAGCATTTGCTCGTTGGGCGTGCCGTGGCGGTCGAAGTAGTCCGCCAGCGTCTGGGCCTGCGCCGAATGGGCGGCGGTGAAGACGGTGTCGAGCTTGTTGATGGCATTCAGGCGGAACAGTCGGCAGCGCATCTTCTGGCGGCGCGAGAGGTGGTCGGCGTCGGCCAGAAGACTGTCGAGGACGGTCAGCGCAGAGTCAGGCCGCCCGTCCATCAGACTGTCGGCTCGGGCCAACAGCTCCACGGCCCGAGGATTGCCGCCACAACCGCTCAGGAGCGCACCGGCCACTACGGCCAGCGATATCAACACCCTATGCACATTCTGTTTCACGGGTACAAAGTTACGAATTTTTTTGAGATTCCTGCACCTTTTACAAATAAAATACAGAATTCAACAATATATAAAGATGTAATATGAATCGTCATCTCTTCTTATTATTCGGTAAATTCAGTAAGTAGGAAGCAAAAATGTTACAGGAGGAGGTCAAGAATTAAATATGATAAGAATTGTTTTTTGACGAAAATAATAGTAAAATAGTTATTTTTTTCTTAAAAAATTTGTTTGTTCGTAGTAAAATTACTATCTTTGCAGCAGAAACTTAAATAAGAGATATTTTAAATTATGAAAGTAATTAAAGTAAGGAAGATCTTGAAGGCGTTGAGAGACGACGGATGGACACTCAAGCATCAGGTAGGGAGTCACGCCCAATATGTCCACCCCACTAAGCCGGGGAAAGTGACAATCAATGGCACTGGAAACGACGACGTGTACGGCGATCTACTGAAAAGCATCGAGGAGCAATCGGGGTTGGAGTTTTAAGGAACTCCTTCCCTACACTTACAAATTCTTCCGATATTCGATTATTGAGGTTTCAGAGTGGCTGTAAAGAACCGTCTACGGTTCGTGCCACTCTTTAAAAGGAATTATGGCAGAAAAGAAAGCAATATTATGGCAAATGTGATTATGGACACCGCACGTACTGAAAACGGGTACAGTTGCGCTTGCGACCTACTCCCAGGTTGGGTAGTAGCATGCTCAGGCGACTTTGAGCAGTTCAAGAAAGAAGTCGAAGACAGCATTAAGTTCTACGTAGACTGCGCGAAAGAAGACGGGGATGAATATCCGGCAGTTTTTGACGGAGAATACGAAATCGTTTACAAGTTCAACGTACAGTCACTTCTCGAATTCTACAAGGGAATTTTCTCCTTTTCTTCACTAGAGACCATCACTGGCATCAACCAAAAGCAACTTGCCCATTATGCCTCCGGCATCAGCAAGCCCCGGCCTAGACAGGCAGAGAAAATTGCTCAAGGCCTGCATAGGTTGGCTAAAGAGATGATGGTAGTTACAGTATAAATCATTAATCCCGAAATCGGCAATGGATTTCGGGATTATTGTTTCTTGTTGATGGGCATTTGAAGGAGGAAAGGATATGGTTTCAGGTTCGTCTAACAAGATGACGTCATGAGTATCCTTAGGCTGCTCTATATTCATATTCTCCAACTTCCGTTTTATCCCAAATCTATCTAATGACCGATTTGGGCTTATCGAACGACTACAAATGCTTCATCGACTTCTGAAAAGGACGCCGCCCTCGTCATCAAGCTAAAAAGAAAGGCCGGAGCAAATTTGAACTTACTCCGGCCTTTCTTGACAAAGGGCTTGATTACCGCTTGATGAACTTGCAGGTCGTCTTGTTACCGTGGGCGTCGGTGGCGGTGGCCACGTAGACAGCGGTCTGCAGGTTGTCGACGGGTACGTCGGCGGTGCCGGCAATCAGCTGGACGGCGGTGTTGGCAACAGCCTGTCCGGCAAGGTTGACGATACTAAGCTGTACGCTGCAGTCAGTGCCGCTGATAATGAGGCGGCCTCCGGCGTAGCGCAGGGTGATAGCGGCATCGGCCATCAGGTCGCTGACACCTGTCGGTACGGGCTGTTCAACGGGCACGGCGTAGCTCGACATGATGTTGGCGCGGGCAATGGTGGGCACGTTCATGGTGTAGACGTCGCCATAGCCGTCAGGATAGCGGCCAGCGGTCTGGTCGGCCTTCATCTCGGCATAGACGAAGCGGTCGGTCCACGACTCGTCGGCAGCCGTCAGCTGGAGCTCGTCGCCCTCGGCAGCCAGCTTGAACGGGGCGTGCAGCTGGTCCTTGGTCTCGAGCTTGTCGCACCAGATGATGAGGTAGCCGTGAGGCGGGATGACGGTGTTGGCGCTGGTCGACTCCTTGCTGATCTGATACTTCGTCGGCTTCTCGGGGTTGTCGGTCAGGTACATACCCTCGACGTCGACAGGGTCGTCGGTGGTGTTGTAGAGCTCAACCCAGTCGTTGCGCTTGAAGTATTCGTTGACGTAGATACCGTTGTCGGCACCCACCTCGTTGATGCGCACGGGCGTGATGGCCTGAGCCTTGAGCTCGTCGTCGGTGAGCGGCGTGAACGTGGCCGTGAGGCTGACGGTGGCATCAGTCGGCAGGCTGACGGTTTCGCTGGCAGAGTAGGTGTCGCTGCCCTTCTTCCAGCCGGCGAAGCGGTAGCCGGCAGGAGCCTTGGCCGTGAGCTCGACGGGAGCGAACAGATGTCCGTTGAAGTCGGCGTAGGGCACTTCCAGACCGTTGATGAAGAGGGTGGCGCCCTCGGTGTCGGCGGTCAGCGTGACGGCCTGGGCCGTGGTGCTGAGCTGGGCGTAGGAGAAGTTCTTCAGGTGGCCTGCCATCTTCTTCGAGCGTCCCTTCAGCTTGTTCTTGATGGTGGTGGCGGTGCGGTTAGGCTCAGTGCCGTCGTTGATGCCCTGCTGGCGCATGAGCTGGCACATGGGCTGTACGACGGCCAGCAGCTCGTCGACGATGTTGCCGGCACGCGTAGGCTCGAAGACGCTGCCACCGACGATGCAGAAGGTGTCGATGAACTTGCGGCGGTAGTCGTCGCGGCCCAGGAGGTTGAGCAGCAGGCGCACTATCTCGCGGTTGAAGTTGCCCTCGTCGTAGACTCTGTCGGCATCCTTGAAGCGCAGGAAGTACTTGAACGGGTCGTCGCCGTCCTTGTTGAAATCGCGCAGGGCGAAGGCGTAGTCGAGGTCGAAGCTCACGAAGCGGTAGCGGCCGTCGAGCCGGCTGCGATAGGCCTTGATGTTGTTGTTGGGCCAGTCGTCGTTGTCGAGGAACATGGTGACGGCCATGTAGTTGGTGAACTCATCGATGTCAAGCAGCGTCTTCAGCTCTTCGTAGGCAGCGTCATCGGTGGCGTTGCGGCCCAGCTCGAAGATGCGGTTGATGGCCTCGTCGTCGCCGTTCTTGATGACCATGTTCTCGAAGGCATCGAGTTCCTCGTCGTCGTAGCCCCAGTTGGCGTAGGCAAACTTGTCGTTGTTAGGCTCGCGGAGGTTCAGCACGCCGCGCAGTTCGCCGTTCACATATTCTATAACGGGCACGTACGACTGCACGTCGAGATCGATGCCCGAGCGCTGGATGATGGTCTCAAGGGCGGGGTCCATGAAGCGGGCGTTGTGGGTCCAGATGTCGTTACCGCCGTTGCGGACGAGCAGCACCTTGCTGCGGATGTAGGGCTTCTGCGGGAAGAACGGGTAGTCGAGCTTGTTCTGGCCGTCGAAAATCTTGTTGGACTTCAGCTTGAACGAGCGGAAGCGCTGGGAGCGCGTCCATCCGCCCGAGACGCAGATGTTGACATCCTGATTGAAGAGCATCTCGCCGTCAGGACTTATGAGGCTGAAGTTGGCGGGACGGTCCCAGTCCATGTTGTAGTTGCGGGGATAGTCCTGGCCGTTGCCAGTCTTGCCGTTGGTGCCGTCGCCGTCGCAGTCGAAGCCAATCTTCGGGTCGGTGAAGAACTTCCTGTCGCCGACGATTGAGATGACTGGCAGCGTGTACTTGTTCGTCGTCTGGATGAACGAGCGGGTGACGGGCACGCTGGGCAGGTAGCCGTCCTGATAGAGGCGGAACGTGAAGTTCGTGGTTGAGGCCACGTCGAACTGTCCGTCCTTGCTCTCCTTGGTAGGCTCAACCTCGGAGTCGAGTGGCAGCGACTCCCACGAAATGTCGTCGAAGTAGAAGTCGTTGTCGCTGTCCTTGGCGATGTTCAGGTTGAAGGCGATGGTCTGCAGCGAGTAGCTGACGGTCTGGTTGCCCCAGCCGCCCCAGCCGCCTCCGCCGCCCCAGCTCCACTGCTCGTCGGCCTGGTCGGACGTGATGACGCCTTCGCAAGTGATTTCCTTCCATTCCGTGGTGACGTTGTAGGTGCCGTCGAGCATGCTGACAGGGGTAGAGGTGTTGTTACCGCCCCAGTTCCACTCCGTCTTCACGATGTCCTCGCCAGGCTTCTTCTGGGCGAAGGCCTTGATACGGGCGGCTTTGTCGGCACGCACCTTCATGCGGAAGCGGAACTGCTCGCCGGTCTGCCACACATGGTCGGGCGTGTAGACGAAGAACCTCGTGGTCCAGTCGTTGGCGGCATTGGCCACGGAGTGGACCTTGATGCCGCGCGAGCCTTCGACGCCGGCGCCGTCGGTGATGCGCTTAACGTTGCTGGTGCTGTTGCCGTTTCTGCTGACGAGGCTCGATGCGTCGGTGCCCTCGCAGTCGCCGTTCTTCACCCACTGCGTCCAGGGATTCACCTCTTGGCCTTCGGGCACCGGCGGCTTGGGCATGCTGCCGTCGTTAGTGTACATCAGCCGCGCACCCTCGGGGATGTCGACCTTGAAGCTGAACGAGCCGTTGAACAGCTTGCTGCCCTCGCTGACCACGGGCGGGGCGAGCCGCTTTTCAGCGAAGTTGGCCGTGGCATTGCTCTCGCCGGGCGTGCAGTCTGCCGTCCATCCCCATTCGTCGCCGCCGTCGGTCTTGCGGGCCCAGGCGGTGTGGCTGAGGGCCTCGGGGT
>CAMHHO010000101.1:0-10953 GCA_946184965.1 uncultured Prevotellaceae bacterium
GCCAACGCGAAGATTCAGGTGAACACGCAGAACATGCTGCCGGGCTTCGGCCGACTGAACGGCTTCGAGCTGCACGTACAGGACAAGCACGGCGGCACCATCGACGAACTCTTGGCGCAGACCAACAAGCTCATTGCCGCGCTGAACGAGCGGCCGGAGATCAGCCGCGCCTTCACCAACTTCTCACTGAAATACCCGCAGTACCGTGTCGAGGTCGATGCCGCCCTCTGCAAGCGGCGCGGCGTATCGCCCAGCGACGTGCTGGCGGCCCTCAGCGGCTACATCGGCGGTTCATACGCCTCCAACTTCGTACGCTTCACCAAGCTCTACCGCGTCATGGTGCAGGCCTCACCCGAATACCGCCTCGACACGGAGTCGCTCAACAACATCTTCGTCCGCGCCAGCAACGGCGAGATGTCGCCCATCGGCCAGTACCTGACGCTGACGCGCATCTACGGCTCCGAGACGCTCTCGCGCTTCAACCTCTTCCCCTCCATCCAGGTGGGCGGAACGGCCGAGATGGGCTACAGCAGCGGACAGGCACTCGACGCCATCCGCGAGACAGCAGCCGAGGTGCTGCCCGAAGGCTACGGCTACGAGTTCGGCGGCATGGCCCGTGAGGAGGCCTCGGCGCAGAACACCACCGCCCTGGTGTTCGTCATCTGCATCGTCTTTATCTACCTCATTCTCTGCGCCCTCTACGAGAGCCTGTTCATACCGCTGGCCGTCATTCTGAGCGTGCCCTTCGGACTGGCCGGCTCGTTCCTCTTCGCCCAGTTGTGGGGACTTGAGAACAACATCTATATGCAGACGGGTCTCATCATGCTCATCGGACTGCTGTCGAAGACGGCCATCCTGCTCACGGAGTACGCCTCCGAGCGCCGCCGTCAGGGCATGAGCATCGTCGCCGCCGCCCTCGATGCCGCCGCCGTCCGACTGCGCCCCATCCTGATGACCTCGCTGACGATGGTCTTCGGTCTGCTGCCCCTGGCCCTGGCCACCGGCGTCGGTGCCAACGGCAACCGCTCGCTCGGCGTGGGCGTTATCGGCGGCATGCTCATCGGCACCGTAGCCCTGCTGTTCATCGTCCCTGCGCTCTTCGTCATCTTCCAGACCATCGAGGAGCGTGTGTTCCACAAGCGTCAGTGAAATTGACATAAATCAATATCACGGTCATAAATTGCAGTGCTTAAATCAGAAATCGTGGGCTGATTTCTTTTTTTAGCCGTACCTTTGCAGCCGTAAATTTAATGCTCAAGAAACAGATGAAAAGTATACTGGAAGGACGCCCCGCCCTGAAGGCGGAGATTGAGAAAGTGGCAGAGGTGGCAGGCTACCTGTGGCAGAACGGCTGGGCCGAGCGCAACGGCGGCAATATCACGGTGAACGTTACTGAGTATGCAGACGACGAAATCCGCCAGCTGCCCGCCATCAGCGACGTGAAGCAGATCGGCGTGACGCTGCCGGCACTGAAGGGCTGCTATTTCTATTGTAAAGGTACGGGCAAGCGTATGCGCGACCTGGCCCGCTGGCCGATGCAGAACGGCTCTATCATCCGCATCCTCGACGACTGCGCATCGTATGTCATCATTGCCGACGAACCGGTGATGCCCACATCCGAACTGCCCAGCCACCTGACCGTCCACGCCCGCCAGATTGAGACGGGCAGCGGATACAAGGCCACCGTCCATACGCACCCCATTGAACTGGTGGCCATGAGCCACAACCGCGAGTTCCTCGGCAAGGACGTGCTGACGCGCATTCTCTGGTCGATGATTCCCGAGACGAAGGCCTTCTGCCCGCTGGGTCTCGGCATCGTGCCCTACACGCTGCCCGGCAGCAACGAGCTGGCCGACGCTACCTTGAAGGAGCTCGAGGACTACGACGTGGTGATGTGGGAGAAGCACGGAGTCTTTGCCAAGGGTAAGGACGTGATGGATGCCTTCGACCAGATTGACGTGCTGTCGAAGTCGGCTAAGATATACATCAACTCCCGCTGCATGGGCTTCGAGCCCGAAGGCATGAGCGACGAGCAGATGAAGGAAATGACCGTGGCGTTCAACCTGCCGCGTTAAGATGAACACATTAAAAACAACTACTGACTAATATTAGAAACAAATCAAGAGTCCCCCATGCTGTGAAGCACTGGGGGCTTTTTTGTTTCACTAATTGTCATTCGCACTTTTCATCCTACACTTCCTACACTCCCTACACCTAACCGCATATTCATACATTTGGCGAATGTTTATGCAATCGCTATAAGTCTTTGCCAAAAGGCAGCGCCTTTTGCCAGAAACCCGGCGCTTTTCAGTCAAAACCCGGCGCCTTTTGGACAAAAAGTGCCGCCCTTTTCCGATTGCATATTTATCCAGATATCAAGTGTCGGTTCAGGTGTCGGTTAATTTGGCAACTTGCACCCGAATATGCGCTGGTTCACAGCAAGTTAAGCATGAGGTGCAGGAAGTGCCGGTTGTTTTTTCTTTTGCCTATCATAGAAAAAAGTGCCCGATTGTTTTGCTGTTTCAAAAATAATCCGTAACTTTGCGGCGTATTGTACTAACTTTACTAATTTTTTACACTTTATGAAGAAACTACTACTTTTTGCTATGGGGGCAATGGTGTCAATGGCATCGTATGCCCAGGAGGATGTGACACACTACATCCAGAACGCAGGATTCGATGAGGACCTGACCTTCCAGGTTGACGGTTCGATGAAAGAGGCAGTCAACACATCAACATCACTCTCAGACCGCAGCTGGGCCTACATCGCTGCCGACAGCACGGTCTATGCCCGTCCGAAGACCACCAGCGGCCAGAACCGTCCTGACGGTCGCAAGATGGAGGCCGTGAACGGCTTCAAGGGCCGCGTGAAGGGCTGGACGATGGAGTCGAACTCCGATTTCCCGAAGTGCGAGTGGACCTATTTCGGCTCCGTGCCCTACGACCTGCAGGCACAGTCAGTACCCATTGCCGACGACGGCTCCACCTATCTTGAGGTGCCCGCCCGTCCTACCGAGTTCGACGGTGGCGAAGGCTTCGTCTACCTACGTGCCGGCTGGACCAACAGTGCCATCTACAAGCAGGTGGTGAAGCTGCCCTGCGCTGTCTACCGCCTGGAGTACTGGACCATCAACATCAACCCCAACACATCAGCCGTAGCTGCCGACCTGACGCAGATTCAGTGCCGCAAGGATGTGTTCAAGGACGAGGAAAGTACCGGCCTGAATGCTCAGGAGTGGACCAAGCACGAGTTTGAGTTCACGCCGACGGCCGAGTTCACCATGCAGTTCGGCTACCAGGCTGCTAATGCCGGCTCCGGCGGTCAGCCCATCGTGGCCCTCGACGGTATCAAGCTCTACAAGATTGACGAGGCCGACCCCATCGACCTGCTGCGCTCCGACTTCCAGGATGCCGTGGCTGAGTGTGAGGAACTGGCCGGTAAGGCAAGCGGTGAGAACTTCATGGGACTGTCGGGCTACCTCAGCGACTACGCCATGGATATCGACGACCTGTCAGGAAGCACTGACCAGGCTGAGCTCGAGGCTTCGCTGAAGGAAGTGAATGCCCGCATGGTCGAAATCCGCAACGCTATGGCTGAGTTGGCAAATTTGAACGCCGCCCTGACCCGCATGGACGACCTGCTGCAGAACACGAACATGCCCGGCAAGGCCGAGTTGGAGGCAGCCTATCAGAAGATTCTGAATTATAAGGAGAAAGACCCCGAAGAGGGTGTCGACATTATTGCCCAGATTATGGGTGCCGTTGCCGAGAGCGAGGACGCTATCAAGGCCTACTACCTGAGTCAGGTGGCTACGGCTTCGGCTGAGAACCCCGCCGACCTTACCATCTTCATTCAGCACCCCTGGTTCATCGAGACCAGTGCTGAGCCTACGCTGACTGACGAAGCTTGGGTATTCCCCAACGAGATCAATGAAGAGACGGGCGAGTCAAACTACACAGAGGGCAGCGCCAGCAGTCCCGACCTGAACAGCACGGGCTGGTACGTGGCCGGTGCAGGCGGTGGCGACCAGCGCCTGAACTGGCAGCGCGGACGCAGCTGCTGGAACGCCTGGAACTCGGGCTTCACCACAACGGTGGCCGTGGCTCAGGACATCGAGGGACTGCCTAACGGCTACTACACCGTTTCGGCTGACCTCATCACTCAGAGCGGCTATGCCAACGGCACGCAGCGCGTATTCGCCAAGAGCATTGCCGAGACCAAAACCTCGACAAAGGCTCTCGAAGGCGAGGGCTGGGACTACAATGAGTGGGAGACCGTTGCCATGTCGGCTGACGACAAGGTGCTCGTCGTCGACGGCAAGCTGACCATCGGTGCTCAGGGCACGGGCGACGGCAATGCCTCGGCCGGCTGGTTCCTGGCAACCAACTTCCACCTTTATTATTTAGGCGAGGCTCCTGCCGACGCTGTCAAGGGCGCCTTCGATGCCAAGGTGACTGCTGCCAACGAGATGGCTGGACAGATTAAGTTCAAGGCCGACCAGAAGGCTCTGAACGACTCCATCGCCAAGTTTGGTGCCATGACCGACTACATTGAGGCACTCAACGGTCTGACCGCCGCCATGACTGAAGCCCAGAAGAGTCTCGACAAGTACGAGGAATACATCCCGGCCGACGGTACAACCGAGGGCAAGACCATTCCCACCGTGCAGGCTACGCTCAAGGAGAACGGTGGCGACGGCTACGGCGAGGCTGAGGACATCGTGAAGTTCGCCTACGACTACGTAGTGAACTGGGTGAAGAACGATACCGCCAGCTATGTTGACTTCGACGCTCAGGTGAATCTGCTGAAGAACTACCTGAACACCTACACACCAGCCTATAACAATGCCGCCGCTACGGCACAGACAGCTGCCGAGAAGGGCAAGGCCGCCATCGAGAACCTGATGGCTGCACAGAAGGCTGAACTCATCAGCGAGATGAAGGACCTGAACACCATCAACACGTTTGTGGAGGCCCTGAACGACGTTGTTGCACTGGCTGACAAGCAGAGCATCGTCGACGATCCCAACGCTACCGACTACACGGCGTTCATCAAGAACCCGAAGCTGGAGGCTGAGACTGGCTGGACCTTCGACAAGGGTAACGGTAACAACAACACCGCCGGCGGACAGTGGCTCGACGGCTCGTCGACCCGCTACATCGACTCCTACAACGGCAGTGGTCTGCAGGGCTACATCGCTCAGCAGCTCATCACCGGTCTGCCCAACGGCACTTACACCGTTGGTGTCTACACACGTACACCGGCTGAGGGTGCCTACATCTTCAACGCTCCTGGCGACGTGAAAACTTTCGTGGAGATTCCGCTCGACTACTATATGGGCTATAACGAGGAAGGTGAGGAAGTGCAGATGATTGCCTCCGACACCCACGGCCCCATCTGGGAGGCTGCCAAGGCTGCCGTTGAGTCGGGTGACTACACCGACGAGCAGTACACCATCTACAACACCAACGTCGTAGAGGGCGAGGGCATCGGTCGCGGTTGGAAGCATCAGGAGATGACGGGCATCGTGGTTACCAACCACCAGCTGCTCATCGGTACCTGCGCCGGCAGCGAGGCCCTGCAGACTGAGAAGGTATTCGCCGGTAACTGGTACTCTGTCGGCGGCTGGACGCTGACGCTCATCGAAAAGGGTGACAACACCGGTTGGGATGGTCCTGTGGCTGACGGCATTGCCGACGTGAAGACGGCTACCACCGTAGCCGACGGCGTCTACACCATCAGCGGTGTGAAGCAGGCCAAGATGCAGCGCGGACTGAACATCATCGTCCGTGGCGGCAAGGCCCAGAAGGTCATCGTGAAGTAAGAAATTACAGCAAACAAAAAGGGGCGCTTCCATTACGGAGGCGCCCCTTTTTTAATCGTTAGGTAGCTTAGTACGTCATCTTCGGCTCCAGTTCCTTGGCCTGGTCAACCATCTTCTGCACCTCGCTGATGGCGGGTACACGACCGCAGATGTGGAACTGCTCGTTGATCTCCTCCAGCTTCGGCTGCAGGTTCTCAGGAACACGGTGACGGAACTCCTTAACGGTGTCAACGCCAGCCTTCTCCAACAGCTCAGCAAACTGCGGGCCTACGCCGTTGATGCGGTAGAGGTCAGTGTGGTTGGCCCACTTCAGGATGAGCTTCTCAGAGATACCTGTGGCCTCAGCTAGTTCCTTGCGGCCCTTCGGGGCAGCACACTTCTCCAGCAGTTCGCTGGCCTTGTTGATACCTGCTGCAATGAGCTTCTCGGCGTACACGTCGCCTACGCCTTCGATGTCGATAATCTTGTAATCCATAACTTTTTCTGTTTTTTAGAGGTTAGTAAACAATAATCTGTCCGCAAAAATACGGAAAAAATCGTAAAGCCGCAATTATTTAACGCTTTTTTTGTATTTTTGCAGGCGTAATGGTGTACATCGACGAACATATCGACGACTTCGACCTCCAGGCAGCGCTGCCTGAAATCAGTGAGCAGCGCCGCCTGCAGGCACTTCGCTTCAAGTTTGAGCGGGGCCAGCGGACGTGCGTCCTCGCGTACCTTTTATTAAAAAAGGCGCTGCGCGAGGAGTACGGTCTGACGGAGAACCCGCTGTTTGAGTACGGTCCTCACGGCAAACCCTTCATCGTCGGTCACCCGGAGATACACTTCAGCCTGAGCCACTGCAGCGAGGCCGTGGCCTGCGCCGTCAGCGACCGGCCCGTGGGCATCGATGTGGAGTCAGTGCGGCGCTATAAGGAGGACGTGGTGCGCTATGCGATGAGCGACGAGGAGCAACAGCTGATAGCCGCCGCCGAGCGCCCCGACGTGGCCTTTATCCGCCTGTGGACAATGAAGGAGGCCCGCCTGAAGCTGACTGGCGAGGGCATCACCAACGACCTGAAGTCGGCTCTCGACGGCGGTTCGTGGCAGTTTACGACTGTCGAGCGGCTTGACAAAAACTATATCTACACACTATGCGAGGAGAAAGCATCATCCGATTCATAAAGGACTGGACGCTGCCCGTGGCCATGACCGTAGGCACGGTGGCCTACCTCGTGTTCTACTATGTGCCGCAGTTAGATGCCGCCGGCAACCGTCTGGGGCCCGTGCTCGACGTGCTGATGCCGGTGATGGTGTTCCTGACGCTGCTCATCACGTTCTGTAAGGTCGACTTCCACCAGATGCGGCTCCACCGCTGGCACGTCGGCGTGCTGGTGGCCCAGCTGCTGTTGGTGGCGCTGAACATCGGCGTTATTCTGTGGATGAAAGATCTCTTCACCCTTCACCCTACACCCTTCACCAATCCCCTTCTCTGGGAGGCTGTGCTCACCTGCATCATCGGCCCGTCGGCTGCGGCGGCACCCGTCGTAGTGGGCAAGTTGGGCGGCAACATCTCGACGATGACCACCTATACGCTCATCTCTGCCTTCCTGTCGGCACTGCTTATCCCCGTGGTGTTCCCGCTGCTGGAGCAGACAGTCCACGTCGACTTCCTCACGGCCCTGCTCATCATCCTCGAGAAGGTGTCGATGGTGCTGCTGTTGCCCTTGGCCTTGGGCTGGCTCATCCAGCATTATGTGGAGCCCCTGCGACGTTGGGTGGTGTCGCAGCCCAACCTGAGCTTCTACAGCTGGGCCGTCTCGCTGAGTATCACCACGGGTATCACCGTGAAGAACATCGTCCACAGTCAGTCTTCAGTCTCGCTGCTGCTCCTGATAGCCGTTGCTACGCTGGTACTCTGCTTCGTGCAGTTCATCATAGGCCGTGGCATCGGGCGGTGGCTCGGCGAAAGGCAACGCGTAGGCAACGGTACGTCAGGAATTGAGGTGAACGCCGGCCAGGCCCTGTTCCAGAAAAACACCGGCCTGAGCATCTGGGTGGCCTATATGTACCTCAGCCCCGTGGCCTCCATCGGAGCCGGCTGCTACGTGCTCTGGCAGAACATCATCAATTCGATTGAGATCTGGCAATATAAACAGAAAGGCTGACTTTAGAGGTCAGCCTTTCTGTTTATAACTTCGCTAATTCTATAACTTTGTCGACAGCTGCCGACAGCCCGTCGGCGTTCTTGCCGCCGGCCTGGGCGAAGTGGGGCTGACCGCCGCCGCCACCCTGAATGAGCTTGGCAGCCTCGCGCACCATCTGTCCGGCGTTCAGGCCGTGGTCGCTGACCATGTCGTCGCTCATCATGATGCTGAGCTGCGGCTTGTCCTGATGCTTCGTGCCGAGCACACAGAGCAGCGAGCCCTCGACAGAGGCACGGATCTTGAAGGCAAGGTCCTTGGCGGCAGCAGGCTCCATAGGCAGAACGGCCGTGACGACCTTCACGCCGTTCACGTTGCGGGCCATCTCAACCAGCTGCTTGGCAGCACGCTCCACGGCCTGAGCCTGGAACGCCTCAATCTCCTTCTTCATGTGGTCGTGCTCCTCGATGTATTTCTGGATGACGCCCTGCAGGTCCTTGGCGTTGTTGAAGAACGACTTGACGATCTTCAGCGTGTCCTCAATGTTGTAGAGCAGTTCCTCACACTCGCGGCCCGTCTTGGCCTCGATGCGGCGGATACCGGCGGCAACGCTGGCCTCGCTGACAATCTTGAAGAAGCCGATTCGGCCAGTCGAGGTGGTATGGATACCACCGCACAACTCGCACGACGGACCGAAGCGCATGACGCGGACGGCGTCGCCGTACTTCTCGCCGAACAGGGCTATGGCGCCCATCTTTTTAGCCTCTTCCATGGGCACGTCGCGGTGCTCGTCGCGCGGCAGGTCCTGACGAATCATGTCGTTGACCATACGCTCCACCTCGCGCAGCTGCTCGTCGCTGACCTTCTCGAAGTGCGAGAAGTCGAAGCGCAGCGTGTCGGGGCTGACGAATGAGCCCTTCTGTTCAACGTGGTCGCCAAGCACCTGCTTCAGAGCATAGTCCAGCAGGTGGGTAGCGGTGTGGTTGGCTGCCGAGGCGTCGCGCTTGTCGGTATCGACGCAGGCCATGAACTCAGCCGTCGGGTCTTTCGGCAGCTGCTTCACTATATGGACAGTCTGACCGTTCTCGCGCTTGGAGTCGATGATATTGACGGTCTCGTTCTCTGACACAAGCACGCCCTGGTCGCCGACCTGGCCGCCCATCTCGCCGTAGAACGGTGTGTAATCGAGCACCAGCTCGTAGAACTCATTCTTCTTCTGCGTCACCTTGCGGTAGCGCAGGATGTGGCAGGTGTATTCGGTATAGTCGTAGCCGACGAACTGCTGCTCACCAGGAGCCAGTTCCGTCCAGTCGCTGTTCTCGACTGCGGCAGCATTACGAGCACGTTCCTTCTGCTTCTGCATCTCGACGTTGAACTGCTCCTCGTTCACGGTGAAGCCGTTCTCGCGGCAGATGAGCTCCGTCAGGTCGAGGGGGAAGCCATAGGTGTCGAACAGACGGAAAGCCTGAACGCCGCCCAACTCGGTCTTACCCTCAGTTTTAAGCTTATCCATTGCATCGTTGAGCAAGCCAATGCCTTTGTCGAGGGTGCGCAGGAAGGCGTCTTCCTCCTCCTTCATGACCTTGGCAATGAGCGTCTGCTGGGCCTTCAGCTCGGGGAAGGCGTCGCCCATCTCCTCGACGAGCGTCGGCAGCAGTTTATAGAGGAAGCTCTCTTTCTGATCGAGGAACGTGTAGGCATAGCGCACGGCACGGCGCAGAATGCGGCGGATGACGTAGCCGGCCTTGGCATTCGACGGCAGCTGACCGTCGGCAATCGAGAAGGCGACGGCACGCAAGTGGTCGGCGCAGACGCGCATAGCGACATCGGTTTCCTCTTTCACACCGTACTTCAGACCGCTAATCTGCTCCTCAGCCTTGATGATGGGCTGGAAGATGTCAGTATCGTAGTTGGAGTGCTTGCCCTGCAGCATGCGCACCAGGCGCTCGAAGCCCATGCCGGTGTCGATGACGTTCATCGACAGTTTCTCTAATGAGCCGTCGGCCTTGCGGTTGAACTGCATGAACACGAGGTTCCATATCTCGATGACCTGCGGGTCGTCCTGGTTCACCAGTTCACGACCGGGCTTGCCATTCTTCTTTTCCTCCTCAGGTCGCGAGTCAACATGGATTTCCGAACAGGGACCGCAGGGGCCCGTGTCGCCCATCTCCCAGAAGTTGTCGTGCTTGTTGCCGTTGATGATGTGGTCGGCGGGCACGTGCTTCAGCCAGTAGCCGGCAGCCTCGTCGTCGCGCTCCAATCCCTCCTTCGGGTCACCCTCGAAGACGGTGACATACAGGTCCTCGGGGTTCAGCTTCAGCACGTCGACCAGATACTCCCAGGCCATGTCGATGGCACCCTCCTTGAAGTAGTCGCCAAACGACCAGTTGCCGAGCATCTCGAACATGGTGTGGTGGTACGTGTCGTGTCCCACCTCTTCCAGGTCGTTGTGCTTACCGCTCACGCGGAGGCACTTCTGGGTATCGGCACGGCGGCGCGGCTCCGGGTCGCGTGTACCTAATATTATATCCTTCCACTGGTTCATACCTGCATTCGTAAACATCAGCGTGGGGTCATCCTTGACAACCATCGGGGCCGACGGTACGATTGCGTGCTGTTTCGACTCGAAGAACTGCTTGAACGAGTCGCGAATCTCTTTTGCTGTCATCATGTTAAAAAGTACTTTTTACGAATTTGGGTGCAAAGGTACAAAAAAACTCTTAGTTTTTAGTTCTTAACTCTTAACTTTTTTGTATCTTTGCAGCAAAATTCTAATGTTATGGCACTGAACGAATACAAACCACAGAAACTGTACTACAGTATTAAGGAAGTGGCCGAGCAATTCGGCCTTAACGAGAGCACCCTGCGCTACTGGGAGACGGAGTTCCCCATGCTGAAACCGAAGACGACGGGGCCGGCCAAGGTGCGCCAGTATCAGGAAAAGGACATCGAGCAGATCAAGCTCATCCACAACCTGGTGAAGGTGCGCGGCTTCAAACTGGCTG
>CAMHHO010000102.1:0-10801 GCA_946184965.1 uncultured Prevotellaceae bacterium
TCCTTCACGTTCAGCGACAGCTTGCAGGCACCCTGCTGAGGGGCGCACCAGCCGATACCGTGAGTGTAACCTGAGATGTCCTTGATCTCTTTTGCCTGAATCCATTTACCCTCCTCAGGAATAGGAGCCGGTCCGTGATTGGGACCTTTTGCAACAACGCACATGTTGTTGACTTCGTTTGAATACTGCATATTAATTACGTAAAATTAGAATGTTGCTCTAAAACTTCTGCAAAGGTACACAAAAATACCTAAAACCGATTAATTTTACTCCCACTTTAACCTTATTTATAAATATGCGGGAATAAAAAAACGCAACCACCTGCAGTAGCGGATGATTGCGGCAGCAAGTGATTCCGTTGGGACTCGAACCCAAGACCCACAGCTTAGAAGGCTGTTGCTCTATCCAGCTGAGCTACGGAACCAAAAGCGGGTGCAAAGGTACACATTTTCTGTGATACGGCCAAATTTCAAGCCTGAAATCTTATAAAAGTTCGGTCGTCGAAGGAATCAAGGCCCGTCATGAAGCCTTTTGTGGCCTTGAAACGGCCGATATTCAGCGGGTCGTGCGCTCTCTGCTCAGCGAGGCGGGCCTCGCTTTCGGCAAGGGTGGGGCAGAGAAAGGGGTAGCCGTCGGTGGCGAGCACAATCTCCCATGGGCGGAAGTCGAGGGTGACGACGGGCACCTTCTGCTCGGGTATGGGGAAACCGTCGATGACGGCATAGGTGACGTTCTGGTTGCGCATCTCCTGCAGCATCCGGGGGATGACGGAGCGGCGGGCGACGTCGTCGGTCAGAAGCTGTCTGGCAGTCATGCCTTCGGCCAGCAGTTGCCGTATTGCGGAGGCGCGCTGCTCGGCCAGCGCCTGCTCGTAGGGCTTCGGGTTCTCGTAGAGCTGACCGCCGACGAGACACTGGCAGTCGCCCACGAGCCACACCTCGCGGCGAACACGGCTGAAGACGGCTGCCGAGGCGGTGAGCCGCTCTTCGGGGTGCTCGCGCAGACGGCTGATGACGGCCTCCTTGTCGGGCTTCCAGAAAGGGATGTAGCGCTTGCGTATGGCTGCGCTGACACCCACGCAGAACTGGTGGCAGGAGTAGTCCTTGGGCATGTTGCGAATGAAGTCGGCAATGATGCTCATGGCGTAGCGGCCGTTCGACATTCGGCGGCTGTAGCGGCGTGCGGTCTTCGACGTGGAGCCGTCGATGACGGCAATGAAGTCGTCAGTGACGACGATTCCGTCCTCGCTTTTCTTCGCGGGATTTTTCGGGACGAGGTTTTGTTCGATTATTGTCATGCTTGTTGTCCTTATACCAGAAGAAGTACTGGCGCTGGGCTTCCTTCTCGCGCGGCGTCTTGGCGCTGAAGACGGGCTCGAGCGTGTAGGGGTCGTAGCCCGTGTACCACATCTCGGTGGCAATGGTCATCGGCGTAGGGGTGAAGTCCTGCACCTGCTCAAGATGGAACCCGAGGCGGCGTGTGATGTCGGCCAGCTGGGCCATATCCTGCTCGCGGCAACCGGGATGGCTGCTGATGAAGTAGGGAATGATCTGCTGGTTCAGATGCTCCTCGCGGCAGATGCGGTCGAAGATGCGCTTGAAGTCCTCAAACTGTCGGAAGGGCGGCTTGCGCATGAGCTGTAGCACGCGGTCGCTGGTGTGCTCGGGGGCTACCTTCAACCGGCCGCTGACGTGGCGTGTGATGAGCTCGTGGGTGTATTCGCGGGCTGCCGCGTTGGTAGCCTCGTCCTTGCTGTGGTAGAGCAGCAGGTCGTAGCGCACGCCGCTGCCTATGAAGCTCTTCTTGATGCCGGGCAGGGCGTCGACGGCGCGATAGATGTCGAGCAACTGCGAGTGGTTGGTGTCGAGGTTGGGGCAGATCTGGGGGTGAATACAGCTGGGCCGACGGCAGCGCTCGCAGGCGCTGAGGTTGCGGCCGTGCATGCCGTACATGTTGGCCGAGGGTCCGCCGAGGTCGCTGAGGTAGCCCTTGAAGTCGGGCATCTGAGCAACCTGCCTGACCTCCTTCAGGATGCTCTCCTTCGAGCGACAGGTGATGAACTTCCCCTGATGGGCCGAGATGGTGCAGAAGGCGCAGCCGCCGAAGCATCCGCGATGGATGTTGACCGAGAACTTGATCATGTCGTAGGCGGGAATGCGCTTGCCCTTGTACTTCGGATGGGGCTGGCGGGTATAGGGCAGGTCGAAGCTCGCGTCGAGCTCCTGAGTGGTCATCGGCGGGTAAGGGGGATTGACGACGACGGTAGGGCCATCTGTGAAACGCTGGGCACGTGGGGTGTTGAGGGGCTGGAGTATGCGCTGGGCGTGCATCATGTTCGACTGCTCCTCGACGTGGCGTATGTTCTCGGCCTGTGCGCGCTTGTCGGCCAGGCATTCCTCGTGGCTGTGGAGGACAATGTCGTCGGGCAGTGGCGTGATGTCGTCGGCGAGGTAGACGGTCTGGGGGATGTCGGTGATGCTTCCGATGGGGAAACCATCGGACACTCTGCGGGCCAGCTCGAGGGTGGGTTTCTCGCCCATGCCGTAGGTGATGAGGTCAGCGCCCGAGTCGCAGAGTATGCAGGGGCGCAGACGGTCCTGCCAGTAGTCGTAGTGGGTGACGCGGCGCAGCGAAGCCTCGATGCCGCCGAGGACGACGGGCACATCGGGGAAGAGCTGCTTCAGGATTCGGGTGTAGACGATGGTGGGGTACTCAGGCCGCAGGTCGTGGCGGCCGTCGGGACTGTAGGCGTCCTCGGAGCGCAGCCGTCGGGCGGCGGTGTACTTGTTGACCATCGAGTCCATGCAGCCTGGGGCAACGCCGAAGAACAGTCTGGGGCGGCCCAGCTTCTTGAAGTCGCGGTAGTCGCCGTGCCAGTCGGGCTGCGGCACGATGGCCACACGGTAGCCTGCTGCCTCGAGCGTACGGCCGATGACGGCAGCGCCGAACGAGGGATGGTCCACGTAGGCGTCGGCCGAGAAGAGTATGACGTCGACGTAGTCCCAGCCCCGCAGCTCCAGCTCTTTCTTGGTGGTCGGCAGGAAGTCGGTCAGCAGGTAGTCAGCACTGGTCGTTGGCACTATTCTTCCAGTTGATGTAGTACAACACGAGCTGCTGCAGGCCGAAAGCCTTCATGTTGGGATGATAGACAACGTCGAGGCAGAGGTCGAGCAGCCGCTTGTCCTTACCTGCGTCCGACTCGAGCATCGAGCGAATGTTCAGCTTGAGCTTGTCGAGCACGGCTTCGTCGATATAGCCGTTGGAGTCGACGAGGTCGCGCAACAGCTGATAGTCCTCGATGGTCTGAAGGTGTTCGTCACTAACTTCAATCTCTCTGGAACCTGAAGGGTTAGCTTGTATTTTTGCCATAGTCATATTATTGAATAAGGTAATTGAGTATTCCTTGCATGATGGCCACGCGCACTGGCTCCGACTTGATGCACTCGAAGGGGAAGCCCATCGTGAACGAGCGCTGGCGCGAGCTGCTGTAGGCAACGGCGGCACCGTAGCCGTCGGCATAGACCAGCGGCGTAATGGCGCCGTCGGCAGGTATCAGCACGTCGGGTCGCTGGGCGGCATAGTGCTGTTCGTTGAGTTCGCGGTAGAAGGTGAACGAGGTGCCCATGCCGGTGATGGTCTCGTCGGCAGTAGGGTCGGAGCCAGCGGGCAGACACTTCAGCACGTCGGCCAGGAACTGCTGACCGGCAGCGTCGGTCATGTCGCTGCCGACGTAAGAGCCGCTGACCAGCAGGCGGCCGCCGTTGGCCATATAGCTTCGCAGCCACGACTGCAGGCTGGGCGTGAACGACTTATAGCGCAGCAGACTGTGGCCGTCGTCGCGCTCGAGTCCGAGAATAAGGTCGACGGCATCAGCCTGCGCAGTGTCGTCATCGGTCAGCGCGTCGGCCGAGCAGCTGATGATGTTGTAGTAGCCCGCCTGTCGGACGGCGTCAGCGTGGGTGCGGATGTAGTTGAAGTCGTTGCCCGCTATGAAGCGACCGGCCAGCTCGGTGAAGCCGAAGCCGAGTCCCGTGGAGTCTTCGATTCCCATCTTGTCCTTCCGGAAGTTGCGCTGCAGCCCCGTCCATCCGGCAGTGCGGCCATAGCTGACGCCCATATCCTGATCGAGGAGGAAGCCCTGCAGCGAGTCGTTGTCGAGAACGGCGGGCGACGACAGGCGATGGAAGCCGTTGACGACGAGCACGTTAGGACTCTGACGGTGGTTGAACAGCGCCGATACGACCTCAGAAGGGAAACTCTCGCCGCCCCTGTTGACGGCCGTCACGCGGAAGGAGTAAAGCACGCCGGGCTCGAGGCGCAGCGTGAACGAATTGCCGCTGACTTGCTCGCCGTTGTTGAAGTCGCCGGTTCCGGTGGCCGTATAGACCACAAAGCCCGAAGCCTCAGCCGACGGCTCCTGAGGGTCGTCGACAGGTTGCCACGAGAGTCGCACCTCGCCGCGCCGGCGGTTGACGAACTCCACCTTCAGGCGGTTGGGCGCGAGCGGGGCAACGGTACACGTCTCGTCGTGCATGTCGCTGACATAACGTAAGATAGTCTTATAGATGGAGCGTGCCAGCGTGAAGCGGAAGTTCGGGTCTTGGCCGTAGCGCATGTCGGGGAAACTCTGGTGCGACATCGTCTCGAAGATGGCGCTGGGCACTTCGGGCAGTCGTGTCTCCGAGTAATTGCGGTCGCGCAGGTCGCGCTTGGTCCAGCTGACGCCGAAGCGTGCCCTGATGTCGCGGTCGGCATTGTCGAGCAGGTCACTGGCCAGCTGTCGCGACATCATGCGCGGCAGTTCGCAGTTGAACACATTGGAGCCGTCTTTCTCAGTGGTGTAGATGGCCAAGGGTCCGTAGACCGAGTGGCCGTCGGGATTGTAGCCCGCATCGCTGTGAACGGCTAACGACAACTCGATAGGCACTCGGCGCCCTTCGCGGTTGGGCACGTAGCAGGAGCCTCCGGCCAGCAGGTTCTCGGTCAGCGAGCGGGCGTTGATGTCGTCGGCATAGTCGTTCTGCCCTAACCGCTGGCTATATGTCTCGTAAGGCATTCCCGCCCACTGGCAGTAGTAGCGCGCACCTTCCAGACAGCGGGGCAAGCCGCTCACGCTGCCGCCGCGCTCAATATTGCCCATACCGCCGCCAAAGCGAACAGCATCGGCCGTCACCACGCCGTTACGGTGGCGGCTCTGGTTGGTCAGCGTCACGCAGTTCCACTCGTTGCAGCCCTTGTCGAAGTCGAAGGTGCCGAGATAGACCCACGTCGAGCCGCCCATCTGCTGGTTGACGCGGAACTCAGTCTGCTCGCCCTTGTGCCAAACGGTATAGTGGGCGTCGTCGATGCTGCCCTCTACGGTTTGGTAGCTGACGTAGACTGCATATCGACCGGCCTCGGGGATTGACGGCTGGTAGCTCACGGAGCTGTATTTCGAACGGCTGGTGGTAGTCTCGGCCCTGCGCGCCGTGCCCGCTTCAAAAGGATTCTCGCCGTCGTAATAGCTGCCGCTGTGCAGCGCAAAACCCTTTGCCGGTGTATTGCTCCAAGGCTGGCGGTAGCCCGTCTCGCGATAGCCCAGCAGGTTGTTGTGGTCGTCGTTGTCGACGATGACCTCATGGCGCTGCCAGTCGCGCTCGCGGGGTGTGAAGACGACGGCTCCGGCCCGCTCGAGCATCGGGATGAGATAAGGCACGACGATGGTCTGCGTGAAGAGGTCTTCGTTGGTGCCGAAGAGGGTAGGGCGCTGCCACTGCCACTTCTGTTCACCCGTGTCATAGTAGCGCCCGTGACTGGCCCAAACCGTCAGGTGGCGGTTGTTAAGTCCTTTGGTAATCTTATAAGGTAGTGAGACGTTCTCAACCCACGGCGCCCCGTCGTAGTCGATATCGCCCCAGGTCTGAGCCGACAGAGAGAGCGTGAGCGACAAAACGGTAATTACGGTCAGCAGTTTTCTCATTGCACGTCTCCTATCGTAAAGTTGTTCGGAATCTTCCCCTTGAAGTTCTTGAAGTAGAGTTTGATGTCGTGCATCTGCCCTTCAAAGTCGCCATTGGGAATGACGGTCTTCGTACACTCAATGAGGCGGCGCTCGTAGTCGAGGCCGTAGAGCAGAATGGGCAGACTGGCCTTCTGGGCAATGAAATAGAAGCCCTTTTTCCATTCGGGATTGGGCGAGCGTGTGCCTTCGGGCGTGATGCAGAGTCTGAACTCCTGAGCCTCGACGGCCGTCTTGGCGATGGTGTCGGTCATGCTGGTGTGCTTCTGACGATAGACGGGGATACCGCCAAGCCGACGGAACAACGGCCCCAGCGGCCAGAAGAACCACTCCTTCTTCATCAGGAACCCGATCTTCAGACCGACGGCGCCACTATACAGTTGCCCCATCACGAAGTCCCAGTTGCTGGTGTGGGGAGCGAGACAGATAATAAACTTGTCGGGATGGTCTTCGGTCACTTTAACCGTCCATCCCATCCGTTTGTACAACAGCCAGTTACAAAACTTCTTCCACATAAGCTAAACAGCAGGGCTACAGGTTGTTAATCTGGTCGACAAGCTCGTCGACCTCAGAGCTGAACTTCTCGCGCAGGGTCTTGAAATACAGTTTAGCCTTCATTCCCGGCTCGACGTGCGAGATGCGGCTGGTGTAGTCGTCCTCCAGCCTGATGATACTCGCCAGCACGTCTTCAGCGTTCGACTTCTCCTTCTGCGGCTCATTGCCATAGAGCGACGCAGCCACAGCCTCTGCGAACAGTTCCTCGCAGATGAATTTGATAGCGTGTTTGAGTGACCTTTTATTCGCCATAATAGTGTAAAGTTTGTAATTTCCAGTTAGCAAAGATAGCAAATATTATTCAATTGGCAATAAGTTTCATCAAAAAAAAACATAAAAAGCAGTTTTTCTTTCCGTTTCTCAATGAAAATGCGTATTTTTGCACGTCGAAATTGCATTATTCAACTAAAATAACAAAACAAAAGAGATTATGGAAAAGAGTGCATTGCAGATTGCAAGAGCCGCCTATCAGCCCAAGCTGCCGAAGGCGCTGCAGGGTGCAGTAACCATTAAGGAAGGTGAGCCGACACAGAGCGTAGCCGACCAGGAAGAGATTAAGAAGTTGTTCCCCAACACTTACGGAATGCCCATCGTGGAATTCGTGCCGGCTGAGAAGGCTAACACGACGAAGATGAACGTGGGTATTATCCTCAGCGGCGGACAAGCCCCTGGTGGTCATAACGTTATCACTGGTTTATTCGACCAAATCAAGAAGCTGAATCCCGAGAACCGCCTCTACGGTTTCATCCTCGGCCCCGGCGGTCTGGTAGACCATAACTATATGGAGCTGACCAAGGAGATTATCGACGAATACCGCAACACTGGCGGCTTCGACATGATCGGCTCTGGCCGCACGAAGCTGGAGAAGGTTGAGCAATTTGAAAAGGGCCTGGAGATTATCCGCGAGCTCGACATCAAGGCTATTGTCATCATCGGCGGCGACGACTCCAATACCAACGCCTGCGTGCTGGCTGAATACTATGCTGCCAAGAACTACGGCGTGCAGGTCATCGGCTGCCCGAAGACCATCGACGGCGACCTGAAGAACTCGCAGATTGAGACCTCGTTCGGTTTCGACACAGCCTGCAAGACCTACAGCGAACTGATTGGCAACATCGAGCGCGACTGCAACTCTGCCCGCAAGTACTGGCACTTCATCAAGGTGATGGGTCGCTCGGCTTCGCACATCGCTCTGGAGTGCGCCCTGCAGACTCAGCCCAATATCTGCCTCGTCAGCGAGGAGGTCGAGCAGAAGGGCATGAGCCTCGACGACATCGTTGAGTACATTGCCAACGCTGTGGCCGTGCGCGCTGCCGACGGCAACAACTTCGGTACGGTCATCATCCCCGAGGGCGTTATCGAGTTCATCCCCGCCATCAAGAAGCTCATTGCCCAGCTCAACGACGTGCTGGCTATGCCCGAGGCCAAGGAGATTAGCCGCGACGAGCAGGTCGACTTCGCCAAGAGCCACCTCACTGAGGAGAACCTCCGCGTCTTCAACAGTCTGCCCGTGGGCGTAGCCCGTCAGCTGGCCCTCGACCGCGATCCTCACGGCAACGTACAGGTGTCGCTCATCGAGACCGAGAAGTTGCTCTCGACGATGGTTGCCCAGAAGCTTGAGAAGATGAAGAAGGCTGGCAAGTACACCGGCAAGTTCGGCACTCAGCATCACTTCTTCGGCTACGAGGGACGTTGCGCCGCTCCGTCGAACTTCGACGCCGACTACTGCTATGCACTCGGCACCTCTGCCGCCCAGCTCATTGCCAACGGCAAGACGGGCTACATGGCCATCGTGAAGAACACGACAGCTCCGGCCGACCAGTGGGTTGCCGGCGGTGTGCCCATCACGATGATGATGAATATGGAGCGTCGCGCCGGCGAGATGAAGCCCGTTATCCGCAAGGCTCTCGTCGAGCTCGACGGTGCTCCCTTCAAGTGCTTCGCCGCCCAGCGCGACCGTTGGGCCCGCGAGACTGCCTACGTCTATCCCGGCCCCATCCAGTACTGGGGACCCACCGAGGTGTGCGACCAGCCTACCAAGACTCTGGCCCTCGAGCAGGCAAAGTAAGGCTACGCTGAATGTCAAAGAAGCATGTAGCTCGCCGTAAGCATACCGGCACCAATCAGTCTGATCACGGCTCCGGGCGTAAAAAGCGCCCTGGGGTCGTGACAGGCTTTTTTAAGCGCATTCCCTCGTGGGGATGGTGGATTGGGGGCCTTGCCACCGTGGCGGTCTACATCTGGCTCTTCTACTATTTCTTCGTCGGTCCGTTCGGCTTCCGCTGGCGCGCCCTTTATGGCGATACCAACTATCCTGACGGCTACGAGATTCACGGTATCGACATCTCCCACCATCAGGGACACATCGACTGGGACGAGCTGAAGGACAAGGGCATGATCGGGCGCTACCCCGTGCGCTTCGTGATGATCAAGGCTACTGAAGGGGCTACGCGTACGGATGAGAATTTCCGCGAGAACTTTCACCAGGCCCGCGAGTATGGCTTTACCCGGGGCGCCTACCATTTCTACAGCGTCCACTCACCAGCCGCCCGTCAGGCGCAGAACTTCATCAGTCAGGTGAAGCTCGAGAACGGCGACCTGCCCCCCGTGCTCGACGTCGAGCATAAGCCCAATGAGCAGACCGACGAGGAGTTCAAGGCCTCGGTGCTGAAGTGGCTCGACCTCGTTGAGTGGCACTATAAGGTGAAGCCCATCATCTACACCTATTATAAATTTAAGATGAAATACCTCAGCGACCCGGTCTTCGACCAGTACCCCTACTGGATTGCCCACTACTACGTGGACTCCGTCGAGTACAAGGGCCGCTGGAAGTTCTGGCAGCATACCGACGTGGGCAAGCTGCCCGGCATCAAGGGCCACGTCGACTTCAACATCTACAACGGCTCCTACTACGACCTGCGGCAGATGACCATCGGCTCGATGGAGACCATCGGCGAGAAAGCTTATAGCGAATAAGAAAAAGAAAAGCCCCTCGGAACGTTTCCAAGGGGCTTATCGTTGTTTAGTAGGCGAAGAGCGGATATTCCTTCATCTTCTCGTTGACGCGCTGGCGGACGCTGGCTATCACCTGCTCGTCCTCAGGAGCATTGAGCACTTCCTCAATCCAGGCGGCAATCTGCACCATCAGGTCTTCCTTAGCACCGCGAGTGGTGATGGCGGGCGTTCCAAGACGGATACCGCTGGTCTGGAAGGCCGAGCGCGAGTCGAAGGGCACCATGTTCTTGTTGACCGTGATGTCGGCAGCGACGAGGGCGTTCTCGGCCACCTTACCCGTCAGGTCGGGATACTTCGAGCGCAGGTCGACGAGCATCGAGTGGTTGTCGGTGCCGCCGCTGACGATGCCGAAGCCGCGCTTCACCAGCTCGTCGGCCAGCACCTTAGCATTCTTCTGCACCTGAGCAGCCCACTCCTTGAACTCAGGCTGCAGAGCCTCGCCGAAAGCAACGGCCTTGGCGGCAATGACGTGCTCCAGCGGACCACCCTGCTGGCCGGGGAATACGGCGCTGTTGAGCAGGGCCGACATCATCTTTACCTCGCCCTTCGGCGTCTTCAGGCCCCAGGGGTTCTCGAAGTCTTTGCCCATCAGGATGATGCCACCGCGCGGACCGCGCAGCGTCTTATGAGTCGTCGAGGTGACGATGTGTGCCCACTTCACGGGGTTCTCCAGCAGTCCGGCGGCAATCAGACCGGCGGGGTGGGCCATGTCGATCATCAGCAGCGCACCAACCTTGTCGGCAATCTCGCGCATGCGCTTGTAGTCCCACTCGCGGCTGTAGGCTGAGCCGCCGCCGATAATCAGCTTCGGCTTGTGCTCCAGGGCCAGCTGCTCCATCTCGTCGTAGTCCACGCGGCCCGTCTCCTTGTTCAGGTTGTAGCCCACGGGCTTGTACAGAATGCCGCTGGTGTTGACAAGTGAACCGTGTGAGAGGTGACCGCCGTGGGCCAGGTTCAGTCCCATGAACGTGTCGCCGGGCTGCAGCACAGCCAGCAGGACGGCAGCGTTGGCCTGTGCACCGGAGTGGGGCTGCACGTTGGCATACTCGGCGTCGAACAGCTTGCAGACGCGCTCGATGGCCAGCTTCTCAACCTCGTCGACCACCTGGCAGCCGCCGTAGTAGCGCTTGCCGGGATAGCCCTCGGCGTACTTGTTCGTCAGGTACGAGCCCATGGCCTCCATCACCTGGTCGCTCACGAAGTTCTCACTGGCAATCAGCTCAATGCCTTTCA
>CAMHHO010000103.1:0-10604 GCA_946184965.1 uncultured Prevotellaceae bacterium
CCCCAAGGCCAGGGCCTCGGTCTTCTGCTCATTCGCGACATTCTTACTTCTCATCACTGCATGTTCAATCTGCTAACAGATCCAGAAGACCATCTCACTCGCTTCACCATCCAATTCCCTATCCAGAAAACTCAAAAATGAAAGGCGCCGAAGTATAAGATTCTGCTGGAAAAGCTTTTTTCTCGGTTATGCAAGTGGTGGCGCTTGTTTGCAATAGGCTTGTCTGGGGTGAGCCGTTTACAGCCTGATGCTCTCGATGCGCAGGCGCAGGGAACCGGCAGGGACGCGCACCTCGACTGTGTCGCCGGCTTTATGGCCGAGCAGGGCCTTGGCGATGGGCGAGTTGACGGAGATTTTCCCTTCGCGAAGGTTCGCTTCGTGAGGACTGGCAATGGTGTAGGTCATGCGGCTGTTATTGGCGAGGTTGGTCATCTCGACCTTGCAGAGCAGCTGGACAGTGTCGGAGCTGAGTCTCGACATGTCGATGACGCGGGCATTGGCCAGCACGCGCTGCTTGAAGCGTATGCGACCTAATATGCGCGACTGTTCGCGCTTGGCGGCGTGATACTCGAAGTTCTCGCTGAGGTCGCCCTTGTCGCGGGCCTCTGATATGGCGTCTTTTACCTGCGGCAGCTCGACGGTTTCCAACTGCCGTAACTCAGCTACGAGTTTGTCGTAGCCTTCCTGTGACATGTATTCCATGATTGTGATGGGGTGTTTGTGGGGTGTTTACTTCAGCGTGATGCGCCCGGTGTTGTCGATGCGAGCCTGACTCTGCGGGACGTCGGCCTCACTGAGCTGCTTCATCTCGCGGGCTACGCTGCCAGCCTTGTCGTGGCGAGGACCGATGCCCTTCTGCTGGATGAAGGAGTGGATCTGGCCATTGAGGAAGCGGCCGTCGCGCGCCATCTTCACCTCGATGACGGGGGCATAGCTGGAGATGCCAGTGAGGCTCATGCCGTAGGGTGTGCAAAAGTTGCCGAGACTGTAGACGATGAAGCGGCCGTCGTAGACCTCGACGGCGCGGACTACGTGGGGACCGTGACCGTAGACGAGGTCGGCACCGTGGTCAATGCAGTAGTGGGCCAGTTCGCGGAGGGAGCCGCGGTTCTCGCCGAGGAAGGTCTCCGTGCCGTAGGGCAGGTGACTCTTTGTTCGGCCTTCGGCACCACCGTGGAATGAGACGACGATGATGTCGGAGCGCTCCTTCAGGTCGGCCAGAATGCGGCCGACAGTGCTGAGGTCGGTGTGTTTCAGCGTATAGGAGTTATGGCCGAAAGCGCAAATGCCGATGCGGAGTCCCTTACGCTCGATAACGGCAGTCTCAGTGCGCCCCTCGATACCGGCGTACTTGATTCCCTCCTGCTGGAGCATGCGCTCGGTACTGAGTATGCCCTCCTGGCCGAAGTCGTTGGCATGGTTGTTGGCCATGCTCAAGAAGTCGAAACCGGCCTGCTTGAGCCACTGCACGTAGGTAGTGGGCGTGCGGAAGGAGTAGACGTTGGGACCTTCGCCCTTGGTGCTCTGACCGCCGTCGCAAAGGGTACCCTCAAGGTTTCCAATGGCCAAATCGGCACGCTGGAAGACAGGACCGGCGTCCTTGAACAGGTCGGCACCGCCGTTGGCAGGAAGTTGTACGGAAGGGAAGGTGGTCCCCATCATGATATCGCCGCACATGGCGACGGTAAGGGTATCGTTAGGGTTGGAGGCAGAAGCGGGTGTGCTACATAACGCGGCGCACACCAATAAAGCGGCGAGCATAGAAACCATCGTTAGAGTTTGTAATCTTCACGCCTGAACTGCTGCTGGCGTGGATGAAGTTAAAGCTGCGTGTGATGGGGTCTACGTCGACGACGATACCTACATGGCCAACATTACGACCAGAGTTGGGACTGGTGAAGAACACCAGGTCACCACGCTGCATCTCGCTGCGACTTACGGGTATGTTGCGGGCATACTGGTCGCGCGACGAGGCGCCGATGTTGTCGTAGCCCATCTGGCGATAGACGTAACTGGTGAAACCAGAGCAGTCAAAAGCATTGGGACCCTTGCTGCCGCTGCGGTAGCGTGCGCCGATATGACGCACGGCTTCGTCGAGCAGGCAGTTGATGGTGGCGACATCATAGTCGAGGTTCAAGTCGTCGTTGGCCCCTGCATAGAGGAAGTCGTAATTGTCAATCTCGTCGTAGCGCTCCTGTTGGTTGGCAACAACGGTGGTATGCTGTGTTTTTTTCTTAGTGCTTTTCCTCACCTTGCCGTTGGCGATGTCGCCGATAGCAAACAATATGATCAGTGCACAAAGAATGATTCTTCTCGTCATAAAGGGATATGGTCGATATTTCGATGTTTTGGATTTTAATTGTACTTCAAAATCTGTCCGGTGCGCAGCTTCATGTTCTTGCCGATACCGTTCAGCTTGCAGATGGCGTTCACAGTGGTATTGCGCTTACGGGCAATGGAGTAGAGCGTCTCGCCCTTCTTTACCTTGTGGAAGCGGGTGCTAGCCGTATTGCGCTTGTTGGACGATTTCTTACTGGTGTTCTGTGCAAAGAGCTGGTCGTCAGCGCTGGAAGCGGAAGAACCGCTGACACCGCGCAGGCGGTTTGCCTGAGCCGACTCTCGCGAGTAGGTATTCTTACGGAAGGTGTAGAAGTCACCCGTCACGTCCTGATTACGGAAGTCGAACATCAGCGCGGGGTTGAGGGCCACGCCGCAGAGGCGGGTCTCGAAGTGCAGGTGTGAGCCGGTGGAGCGGCCAGTATTGCCACCCAGTCCGATGGGCTCGCCGGCACGTACTTCCTGATCGGGTTTCACCAGATGCTTCGACATGTGGCCGTAGATGGTTTCCAGTCCGTTGAAATGGCGGATGACGACGAAGTTGCCATAGCCGTTGGCCTCATAGCGCACGACGCGTACCTTACCTGAGAAAGCGGCGCGGATGGTGTCGCCGATGTAGACCTTGATGTCGAGTCCCTTGTGCTGGCGTCCCCAGCGGGCACCGAAGTTCGAGGTAAGCACACGGCTCTCAGTTGGCATTGCAAAGCCACGGAGGTCGATGCGGAAGGTGTCGGGCAGTGCCGTCTCGCGGTGGGCGGTGTAGTTCTCCCAGTCCTGATAAAGGTCGGCAGCGGGCGATGCCATCTGCTCGAACTGAATCAGTCGGCTCAGTGCTACAGAGTCAACGGCTTTCATCTTACGGTCAATAGGGGCTTGGCGTGCTAAAAGGTCCTGTCCCTGCATGGGAACGGTAACGATTGACACCATGGCTATTGCAAAAATCTTCTTTAAAGTCTTAATCATTATTCTTCGGTCACTTTTGAGTTATTATCCGGCTAAGTTTCCACAAAAGTAAAAACTCGGTTGCAAAGGTACGAATAAAATCCCGAAAACCAATGGGTTGCTTTTATTCCTTAACAAAGTTTTGGTGTCTTTTAACACTTATACGGTTAGACGGTTGTTCGTTTTTGACGGTTAGACAGTCAGACGGTTGTACGTTTTGGGCTGATTAGCCGCTTGAAATAGGACTAACCGTCTAATCGCCTGACCGTCTAACCGTCAGAAAAGCGTCTAACCGTTTAAGAGATTACGCCCCAGTTGATGTTGGTCTTGCGCAGCTGTCGCAGCCGGTTCCACAGAATCTGGTACTTCTCCGACGTGCAGGTGGGATCTTCGTCGATGATGAGCTGAGCCTCGTCGCGGGCCATCTGGACGAGCTGGCCGTCGCGTGCGATGTCGGCTATCTTCAGGTCGAAGGCCATGCCGCTCTGCTGGGTGCCCTCGAGGTCGCCGGGGCCGCGCAGCTTCAGGTCGGCCTCAGCAATGCGGAAGCCGTCGTTCGTGTCGCACATGATGTCGATGCGCTTGCGGGTTTCCTCGCTGAGCTTATAAGGCGTGACCAGCAGGCAGAACGACTGGTCGGCACCGCGTCCCACCCGACCACGAAGCTGGTGGAGCTGCGACAGACCGAAGCGCTGGGCATCAAAGATGACCATGACCGAGGCGTTTGGCACGTTGACGCCCACCTCGATGACGGTCGTGGCTACAAGTATCTGTGTCTCGCCACTGACGAAGCGCTGCATCTCCTCCTCCTTGTCGGCGGGTTTCATCTTACCGTGGACCTTGCTCAGGCGGAACTCGGGGAAAGCCTGGCAGAGCACCTCGTAGCCCTGCTCCAGGTTCTTCAGGTCGCTCTTCTCGCTCTCCTCGATAAGCGGGAACACACAGTAGACCTGTCGGCCCTGGTTAATCTGCTGGCGGATGCCGTTATAGAGCGACGTGATGCGCGAGTCGAAGAAGTGGTGCGTCACCACGGGCTTGCGGCCTGGTGGCAGCTCGTCGATAACGCTCACGTCGAGGTCGCCATAGAGCGTCATGGCCAGTGTGCGGGGAATGGGCGTGGCAGTCATCACGAGGACGTGTGGAATCCTCCGCCCACCTTCCCCGGTAGAGGAGGCTTTCGTCCAGAGCTTGGCGCGCTGGGCCACGCCGAAGCGGTGCTGCTCGTCGACAACGACGAAGCCGAGACGGGCAAACTGCACCGTGTCCTCGATGACGGCGTGGGTGCCGACGAGAATCTGGATGGTGCCGTCGAGCAGTCCTTCGTGTATCTCCTTCCGCCGTTTGCCCTTGACGATGCCCGTCAGCAGGGCCACGCGGACGGGCATGTCGCCGAGAAACTGGCGAATGGTCTGCAGGTGCTGCTCGGCCAGTATCTCTGTCGGAGCCATGATGCAGGCCTGGTAGCCGTTGTCGATGGCAATGAGCATCGACATCAGAGCGACGAGGGTTTTCCCTGAGCCGACGTCGCCCTGCAGCAGACGGTTCATCTGGCGCCCACTGCCCATGTCCTTGCGGATTTCGCGGATGACGCGCTTCTGAGCCTCCGTCAGCGGGAAGGGCAGGTGGTTGTGGTAGAAGTTGTTGAACACCTCGCCGACATGGCTGAACACATAGCCCAGATACTTGCGCCGCTGGTCGCTCGCGTACCTTAATATATTTAGCTGCACAAAGAACAGCTCCTCGAACTTCAGACGGACGCGGGCACGCTCCAGCTCACGGGCGTTCTGGGGATAGTGAATGGTGCGCAGCGCCTCGTCGCGACCCATCAGGTGCAGTCGTGCGGTGATGAAGTCGGAGATGGTCTCGCTGACGGGTGACGTCAGCTTTTCAAGCAGCGTCTTGACTATCCGCTCCACCGAGCGCGAGGTGAGTCCGCGCTTCTTCATCTTCTCCGTCGTGTTGTAGTAGGGCTGCATCCCCATGGCAGAGGTGTCCACCTTCGAGGCCTCGTCAATGTCGGGATGGCTCACCTGTATGCGGTTGTTGAAGACAGTGGGCTTGCCGAAGATCAGATACTCCGTGCCGATGCGGTAGTTTTGTTTGGCATATTTTCCGCCGGCACCGAACCACACCAGGTCCATGATACCTGTGCCGTCGCTGAAGTGGCCGACGACACGGTCTTTCGTAGGGCTCATCTTGAATGTCTCGAAACTCAGGATGGTACCCACGACCTGAACGAACGGCATGTCGCCCGTCAGCTCATGGACGGCGTATACCCGCGAGCGGTCCACGTGCTTGTAGGGATAGTATTCCAACAGGTCGCCATAGGTATGGATACCCAGCTCCTCGTTGAATATCTTCTTGCGGTTGGGGCCCACGCCCGGCAAGTACATGATGTCCTGCTGCAGAATGTCCATTTATATCAGTACTTCGGCTATTCGCAGGTCGTAGGGAGTGGTAATCTTGATGTTCTCGCGGTTGCCCTCGACGAGGGTGATGGGGTGGCCGTAGGCTTCGACGACGGAGGCATCGTCGGTGAAGTCTTCGCAATAGGGCTGCCGGTTGGCGGCTTTCAGCAGCTGGATGTCGAATGTCTGCGGGGTCTGCACGAGGCGGTAGTCGCCGCGGGGCTTGGTGCCTTCAGCGACGTGGCGCAGGGTCTCAACGACGGGGACGACGGGGACGACGGCCTTCTGGGTGCGGGCCGTCTCGTAGCAGCGGGCGATGACCTCGACTGAGGGGAACGGGCGCACGCCGTCGTGAACGCCGACGACGCCTTGGGCATCATCGGAAATCAGGGCGAGGCCATGCTGCACGGAGTGGAAGCGGGTCTCGCCGCCATCGGCTAACTGGTAAGCGCCACCCCTGTCCCCTTCCTGTTGAGGGAGGGGAAAATGATACTCTTGGCATAACTGCCGCCAGTAGTCCTGCTGGGCTTTGGGCAGCACCAGAATAATCTGCAGGTCGTCCGAATACTCACGGAACCGCTCTATGGTGCGCATCAGCACCGGCCGCCCGCCGACGGGCAGGAACTGCTTCGGAATGTCGCTGCCCATACGCAGGCCCTTGCCGCCTGCTACAATAATGATGTAGTCGGTCATGCCATCAAGTGCTTATAGCGCATGCCTTCGGCCACCTGGTCGCTCACCTGCTTGTTGACCAGCTGGCTCAGCAGCTCGTAAACGTAGGGGAAGGCGGCGGCGGGACCCTCGGCCGTGGTGATGTTGCCATCGACGGTGACGAGGTCGCCGGTGTAGGTGGCTCCCTCTAAAGCCTGTTCGAAGCCTGGATAGCACGTGGCACGCTTGCCCTCAAGGAGTCCGAGCGGGGCCAGCACCACGGCAGGGGCGGCACAGATGGCCGACACCTTCTTACCCGCTGCAGCCTGGTCGCAGACAGCCTTGCAGACACCCTCGTGGGCATAGAGGTTGGCGGCACCAGGCATACCGCCGGGCAGCATCAGCAGGTCGGCGTCGGCGAAGTCGCACTGCTCAAACTGCAGGTCGGCTTCGATGGCCACTCCGTGGGCCGACTCCACCAGCGGGAAGTCCGTCGTGCTCACTGTTACTACCTCTACGCCACCTCGGCGCAGCACATCGATGGGGATGAGAGCCTCGACATCCTCGAAGCCGTCAGCCAAGAATACATAAACTTTTGCCATAATTTTTTCTTTTTTCGTGGAAATTAAGTATCTTTGCAGCGCAAAGATAATAATAATTTCTGAAACGACAACATTCAAGGCAAAAAAATGACGCAACGCAAGCTAAAGTTCGCCCTATTCGGCAATATCTATCAGGCTAAGAAGTCGGCGGCCATACAAAAAGTGCTGTCCTGTCTGAGTGAGGACGGAGCCGAACTGGCTGTCGACCAGGAGTATTATGATTTCCTCAAGAACGACCAGCGCATCAACGTACCTGCGGCAAGAGTCTTCACCGATAGCGACTTCGACGCCGACTTCGCCATCTCGATGGGTGGCGACGGCACGTTCCTGAAGACGGCCAACCGCGTGGGCAGCCGCAACATCCCCATCCTTGGTGTCAACATGGGGCGGCTCGGTTTCCTGGCCGACATCGCCCCAGGCGACATAGAGGCATGCCTGCACGCTCTCTACATTGACGACTTTGTCGTGGAGAGCCGCGCCGTCATTCAGGTGGAGGCCGACGGCGAGCCGTTGGGCGCGATGAACTGCGCCCTGAACGACGTGGCCGTGCTGAAGCGCGACACGGCCTCGATGATCAGCATCCGTGCCAGCATCGACGGCAAGCACCTGACCACCTACCAGGCCGACGGTCTGATAGTCTCAACGCCGACCGGCTCTACGGCCTACTCGCTGTCGAACGGCGGTCCCATCATCGTGCCCGGCACGGGTGTGCTGCTGATGACGGCCGTAGCTCCCCATTCGCTGAACATCCGCCCCATCGTCATTCCCGACACGGCGGTCGTCACGCTCGACGTCGAGAGCCGCAGCCACTCGTTCTTAGTAGCCATCGATGGCCGTTCGGAGAAGTGCCGCGAGGAGACACGTATCACCCTGCGCCGCGCACCTTATAATATTCAGGTGGTGAAGCGCAGCAACAACCAGTACTTTACAACGCTGCGCGAGAAAATGATGTGGGGAGCTGATGTTAGGTGAAAGGTGAAGGGTGAAAGGTGAAGAGTGGAAAGTGAAGAGTGAAGATGAAACTGATAGAGAAACTGCATAACCCGGAAAGCAAGTACACCATCCGGCAAATCGTCAGGTGGCTGTGGCGCGTGCTGCGCGGCAACCGCACTCAGGCTTTGTTTAACGCCTCCATCGGTATGCTTGGGGTGATGTGCAGTCTGCTGATGGTGTGGGCCATGCAGCGCACCATCGACATGGCTACGGGTGTCGTCCCCGGGTCCATCTACTGGGGCGTGGCCCTGATGGGAACCGTTATCCTGGCCGAGTTTGCACTGGGCATCTCGCGGGTGTGGATTAAGAACATCCTCGGCGTCAAGGCTCAGAACCTGATGCAGCAGCAGATGCTCGACCGCCTTCTGCGTGCCGAATGGCAGAGCAAGGACACCCACCACAGCGGCGACGTCATCAACCGCCTGGAACAGGACGTGCAGACGGTGGTGACGTTCATCACCGAGACGCTGCCCAACACGCTCTCAACCATGGCCCTCTTCCTGGGTGCCTTCTTCTACCTGTTCCAGATGGATGTGTGGCTGGCCCTCATTACCGTGGGCATCCTGCCGCTGTTCATCCTCGTCAGCCGTATCTATGTGGCTCAGATGCGAAAGTACACCCGCCGCGTGCGCAACAGCGACAGTCAGGTGCAGAGTCTGCTGACCGAGACTGTGCAGCACCGCATGCTCATCAAGACGCTGGAGGCCGGCGACCAGATGGTCGACCGCCTCGGCGACACGCAGTCGGAACTGCGCTATCATGTGCGCCAGCGCACCAAGTTCTCGATAGCCAGCAACCTCTTCGTCAATGGCGGTTTCTCGTTGGGCTATCTCATCGCCTTCCTCTGGGGAGCGGTCCGACTGAGCGCTCGCACCATCACCTTCGGACAGATGACGGCCTTCCTGCAGCTGGTCTACCGCATCCAGGGACCGGCCCGCGACCTGACCCGCCTGGCTCCCGCTTTCGTGAGCGTCTTCACCTCTGCCGAGCGACTGATGGAGCTGGAGGAGGCCCCGCAGGAGCAGCAGGGCGAAGGTGTTGAGATGGCAGCGCCCTGCGGCGTGAAGTTCAACGACGTCAGCTATGGCTACGAGGACTCCCCAGTGCCCGTCATCGACCATCTGTCGTTCGACTTCCGTCCCGGCACGTGTACGGCCATCCTCGGCGAGACGGGTGCCGGCAAGACAACGCTCGTCCGCCTGATCCTGGCCCTCATCCGGCCGAAGTCCGGGCAGGTCAATATCTATGATCAGCACAAGGCTGAGGAAATCTCACCCCTCCACCGTTGCAACTTCGTCTACGTTCCTCAGGGCAACACCCTGCTCAGCGGCACCATCCGCGACAACCTGCTCATTGCCCGCCCCGGTGCCACCGACGATGACCTCTGGCGCGTCCTCCACCTCGTCTGCGGCGACTTTGTAGCCGACCTTCCGCAGGGACTCGACACCGTCTGCACCGAGGCTGGCGGCGGACTCAGCGAGGGCCAGGCCCAGCGTATCGCCATCGCCCGCGCCCTGCTCCGAGGCCGCAGCATCATGCTGTTCGACGAGGCCACGTCAGCCCTGGACCCCGACACGGAGCGGCAACTGCTGCAGAACATCCTGTCGGACAAGCAGAAGACCGTCATCTTCATAACCCACCGCCCAGCAGTCGTCGACTACTGCGACCAGGTGTTGCGCGTGGAATAAAAAAGGTGGGCAGGAAAACCTGCCCACACTATTAGCGATGCTTGCGGTTTGCACGCTGTTCGCGATACTTGGCCTTCTGACGGGCCGACCCCGAGCCGTGTGCTCCGGTGATGTACTGCTTTTTCTTGGCCTTGGTCTTCACCTTGCCCTCATTCGGGTCGCGGCGGTCACCGCCCCGACCGAACGAGATGCCGTTCTCCAGGATTTTCTGGAAGTCCTCTTCTCCTGTCATAATAGGTCTTTAATGGTGGAACAGTCTGACGCCGGTAAACGCCATGGCGATGCCGTACTTGTCGCAGGTCATGATGACGTGGTCGTCGCGCACCGAACCGCCGGCCTGGGCAATGAACTCCACGCCGCTCTTGTGGGCGCGCTCGATGTTGTCGCCGAAGGGGAAGAAGGCGTCGCTACCGAGGGCCACCTTCGTGTTCTGGGCTATCCAGGCTTTCTTCTCTTCCAAGGTCAGCACAGCAGGCTGCTCGGTGAAGAACTGCTGCCAGGCACCGTCGCGCAGCACGTCGTCGTGCTCGTCCTCCGAGATGTAGACGTCGATGGTGTTGTCGCGGTCGGCACGGCGGATACCCTCCTTGAAGGGCAGGGCCATTACCTTCGGGTGCTGGCGCAGCCACCAGATGTCGGCCTTGTTGCCGGCGAGGCGGGTGCAGTGGATGCGGCTCTGCTGACCGGCACCGATGCCGATGGCCTGGCCGTCCTTGACGTAGCAGACGGAGTTCGACTGCGTGTACTTCAGCGTGATGAGGGCGATGATGAGGTCGCGCTTAGCCTCCGGCGTAAAGGTTTTGTTCTGCGTCGGAATATTCTCAAACAGGGCGGGGTCGTCCAGGCGGATTTCGTTGCGTCCCTGCTCGAAGGTGATGCCGAAGCACTGCTTCGTCTCCACGGGAGCAGGACGGTACGCCGGATCCATCTTGATGACGTTGTACGTGCCCTTGCGCTTGTCCTTCAGAATCTCGATGGCCTCG
>CAMHHO010000104.1:0-10196 GCA_946184965.1 uncultured Prevotellaceae bacterium
CACCGGTATGAGGAGGCGCCTCACGCACATCAGGCGCCACCTCATACTGACGAGGCGGCGCCTGATGAACGCGGTTAGCTGACGTTACCTGACGACAAACTTCTTGCCGTCGCTGATGTAGACGCCGGGCTTCAGGGCCTTCGGGTCGGCGAGGCGGCCGTCGAGCGAATAGAGCGGGGCACGGAACGGCGTGCTCTTGGTGTCAACGCTGCGGATGGCCGTGGCCTCGGGGTCGTCGTTGGTCAGGTAGACGTCGTCGATGACTATCTTGCCAGCAACCTTGGGGACGCGGAAGGCCATCTTGTAGACCTTCGAGGGATCCATCACGGTCTTGTTGTATTTGAGGTTGTGAAGGTCGATGACGACGGTTGTGCGGTCGTTGATGGTATCGCGGTAGGACACGTTCTTGCTCTTACCGTAGAGCCACACCTCTGCACCGATGTCCTGCGGCTCCTTCAGCTTGACGACGAGGTAGTTGTAGCCCGACCAGTCGACGAAGTGCGGATAGGTCCAGCTGGCAATGCCGGCGCCGGTGGTTTTGAATGTGATGGTGCGCGTCTTCTCAGTGACAGTGCAGTGCTTGTTGGCTACGAGGTCGTAGTTATGGAACGAGAAGTAGGGATACTGCACGCCCAGCCTGTAGAGGCCTTCGGCGGCGTAGCGGCTGCCGAGGATGCGGTAGCCCAGGGCACTGAAATGCCAGGGGTCGGCGTTGTTGCCGGGACAGCCCTCAGCACTGATGACATGGCCTGTGGGGATGACACTCGGAATCTTGGCCACCACACTGTTATGACTGGCACAGGCACCGCTTTCACTATTAGTTCCTGCACCTTTATATTCCACCTCACCGACAAACAGGGGGACACTGTCAGCACCCAGATTGAGGTCCTTCAGCATATCATTATAGATTTTCTTCACCATGTTCGGCCAGTTGGGGTCGCCGCAGTTCGAGCAGCCCTGGTGTAGCAGGATGCCCTTGATGACACCCACCTCCTGGGCCTTCTTGGCCATCTCGATGATGCGGCCGTAGGGGTTGCTGCCATAGTTGTTCTTGGCCAGGATGGCCCACCACTCATTGGGGTTCTGCTGCATCTTCTGCTTGTACTTGTCCTTGTCGAACATCTCGATAGGCGAGCCGCCCATGGCCACGGGAATGACGCCGATGCGCACCTCCTCGGGCAGGTTCTCGCACATCATGCGGCCGAAATAGTCAGTGGGGCCGAGGCCGCCGGCGGGACTCACCAGCGGGGGCGTGGCGACATACCATTTACCCATCGTACGCGAGGGGCTGCTGAAGTTGCAGGTAGCGAGCAGTCGGAAGCGCTTGTCGATGCCCGTCTTGTCGATGGACTCTGGCTGGGCGTTGCCCTCCATGTTGGACTGTCCGAAGCAGATGTAGATGTAGAAGTTCGGATCAACGTCGGCTTTTGCTCCTACGAGCGCGGTAGCCAACAGCACCGCTGAAAAAAGTAGTCGTTTCATCATGATGTATTTTTTCAATTCTTCAATTCTTCAATTTTTCAATTCTTCAATTCTTCAATTCTTCAATTCTTCAATTCTCCCACGTATTTCACGGGCTCGCCGTCGCCCTTCAGGAGGTCGGCGAAGGTCTGGGGACTGATGGTGACGGGGCCGCGCATGAACTCCGGGATGTTGTAGCAGCGGAGGAACTGGCGGTGGTAGTCGGGGTCGGCCTGCGGCAGCTCGAAGGGCTTGCTGAACTTGCCGTCGCTGTCGATATGGGCAAAGAAGGGGCGCGTGAAGTCGCCATCGTCGCGGCGGCTGCTGACGACAAGCCAGCGGCCGTTTGAAGACCAGGTATGATAGCTCTCGGTATCAGGGCTGTTGACCTCATACATCGGACGGACGACATCTGTCTGCAGGTCAATCATCCAGAGGTCGGCATCGTGGTGCCAGATGTGGAAATAGCCGTAGTGAGCCATGGTGAACACGAGGTAGCGGCCGTCGGGCGAGATGCGGGGCAGCACGGCGCTCTGGTCCATGCTGTCGGCAGCGAACACCAGCTCGCGCGGGCCGAACTGCCGGCTGTCGGGGTCGAAGCTCTTCTTGTAAAGATTGTAGCGCAGCTCCTGGCAGCGGCTGACGACGTCGTTCGAACGGGGCACGCCCTCGCGGCGGTCGAAGTGGGCGCTGCAGTAGTAGAGCGTGCGGCCGTCGGGGGCCCAGGCCGGGAACACCTCGAACTCGAGCGTGTCGTTCTCAAGGTTGGTCACCTCGCCGCGCTCCACGTCATAGGCTATGATGTCGCTCTCCATGTCGTAGACCTCAATCTTGTTGAGGTCGGTGGTGTGGAAGCTCTGGTGCGTCTTGTCGGTGGAGTAGACGATGATGTTGAGCCAGGGATGCCAGGCGGGATAGACGCCTGCCGAGAGAATGGAGTCGTTGCGCATGTTGACCTTCTTGAGCTTGCCGTCATAGGCTATGACGGTGCCGCCGCTCTTCTGGCGGGCGTGGAACTGCATGCGCTGGGGGTTCCACTGCTGGTAGTGGTGGCAGTTAATACACTGGCCCTCCTTCTCGAAGCCGCAGAGCATGTTGTCGTAGATGACGCTCTCGTCGTAGTTCTCGAGGCAGCGCTGGCTGATGGTCAGGGCCTCGTAGCTGACGAACGAGGGCGGTATGAGGCGGTAGCTCAGGTAGGGGTCGATGCTGTCGGGCGACACGGTGATGGTGAACGGCTTGTAGTGGGTCCACTGGTCACTGTGGCGGGCGTAGACATCGACGCTGATGGCTGATTGTTGAGTGTCGAGTGCTGAGTGAATAAGGTCGCGCCACTCAGCGATAGAGGGCTGCATCTTGTCGGCGCAGACCACCTCCTCGGAGCCGGCCTTGTAGCGGGCAATCATCTCGTCGGCCTGCTCGTCGAGCTGGAATGTCAGCGGGGCGATGTTCACTGGGACTGTGACGCCGACGTAGTCGGGATAAATCTTCGGCAGCCGGTCGCTCTCGGCACTGTTCTCAGGCACCGACGTGCTGCACGCCAGCATCAGCCAGCAGCCGCAAACGATATATAATAGGTGTTTCATATTCTCTTCACTTTTCACTCTTCACTTTTCACTTTTCACTCTTCACTTTTCACTCTTCACTCTTCACTTCTTCAGTATTCGGGAAGGTTGTTCATCAGGTAATACTCGTAGTAGTAGGTCTCGCCAAACAGCGGGTAGAGGGCCTGGCGGGCCACGTCGACGTCGGCATTCTCGTAGGGTGCTGCCGCCTGCATGAAGCGGTTGAAGGAGTCGCGGATGCCCTGGCTGAAAGGCACGTTGTCGAGGTTGCGCCCCTCAAGCGTGCCGAAGAGGAAGGCCGCCTCCTGGAAGTAGCGGGGCATGGGGCCCTCGGGGTGCAGTTTGACGTAGTCGGCAAAGTGATACCAGAACTGCTTCGGGTTCCTGGTCCAGAGCGAGGCGAGCAGCGTCTGCTCCTGGAACACGGGGTCGTCCTTGTATGTGTTGCCGGCCAACTGAATCATCAGGAAGCGCTCGACGTTGCCCTGATCGGAGCTGAGCTCGTTGCTGTAGTGCATCATCCGGCGGACGAAGCCCAGCTCGGGATGGTTGGCAATGGCGGCAGAGTCGCCGATGAGCTTCGACGTCTCGGCAGCCCAGCCGCTGAACATCGGGGCATGGCTGAGCAGTCCGAGATACTTGCGGGCGGGTGCCTGCTCGCCGTTGAGGACGGCACACTTGGCCAGTGTCTTCAGGTGCTCGGCACGCCAGCCGAACTCTACGCCCATCTCCGTACAGAGGCGGTTGCTGTAGTTCAGCAGGCCATATTGGTAGTAGGCGAGCGGCCCGACGATGAGCATCGTGCGCATGCCGAAGGGAGCGGCATAGGCCTTGGAGCCGTTCTTGTAGAGGTACATATCGTCGCCCTGCCGGCCGATTCGGGCCAGGGCGAGGTTCTTCATCATGACGATGGCGCGCGTCGGCTCGTCCTGCTGCTGGGCAGCCTCGCGGAGCACGCCCTCCCAGTCGAGCTGCTCAACACAGTGAAGCATGGCCAGCTCGCGGTGGAAGTTCTCGTCCTTGAACCAGTAGCGGGCTACGCCGGCGACGAGCAGCGCCAGCAGAACGGCCTGCAGCAGCAGCGGCCTGAGGGGCTTGGCGGCTGGCTTCAGGGGGGCAAAGATCATGGCGACGTAGAACAGGGCCAACAGGTAGAACGGTATATAATAGGTGTGGCGCTCGTCGGTGACGAAATAGAGGGGCAGCGCGGCGTAGTAGATGTTGGCCAGATTGGTCTGGTAATAGACGAAGCGATAGCACAACAGGGGCACGGCCACGACGCAGAGCAGCGCCACGATAGTGTCGACAAGTGCATGCTCCTTGAGCCGCCACGACCAGAGGGCCATCAGCAGCGGGGCAGCCAAGCCGTAGATGCCGAACAGCGGATAGCCCACGACGCAGGTCAGGACGATGAACGCCGTGCGCACGTAGCGCTTGGCGGGCAGACAGCGGTAGGCCCAGAGCAAGGCGGCCACGACCACTGCACCGAGTGTCGAGACGAAGGCATAGCCTGGCTGCTTGAGGACGTAGAGCCAATAGCCGAAGTCGACGATGGTGAGCAGCAGCATGCCGACGGGAATGAGCAGCAGGCCAGCCCACTGGGCGGGTATGCGGAACGCCCGCTTGGTGAGCCACATGAGCAGCCACCAGCAGCCGCAGAGCACCAGCACGCCGAGCCACGGCCAGCGGAACAGCTGTGTCAGGAAGGTGCCTACCCACGAGAGCAGACCGCCCGGCACCACCATCTGGTCGCGGAAGAACATCGGGGTGGTGAGGAAGAGGTTCATCTCCTGCAGCTTCCACAGCAGGTTGCTCTCGAACAGGAGCAGCGCGCCGGCGATAACGGCCAACGCAATGAACCAGACAATGACGTAGCTAATTTTCTTCTTCATTTCCACTTTTCACTCTTCACTTCTCACTTTTCACTCTTCACTTTTCACTTCTCACTTCCTCACGAACACGGGAATATGAGCCTTGTCGACAGCCGTAGTAACGGTCTGTCCGCCAGCATAGTGCTTGCCGGTGCGGTAGTCGTCCCAGCCGCCCTTGTTCTTCGGAAGGTAGGTCTTCCACTCGGTGACGCCCGGCTCAGTGACGGGGCTGATGAGCAGCTTGGGGCCGAACATATACTCATACTTCTGCTGCAGGGCAACGGGGTCGTCGGCAAAGTCGAACAGCAGCGGGCGCATCAGCGTGTAGCCCTCCTTTGCAATGCGCTCGGCACACTCCTCGATGTAGGGCTTCAGCTTATAGCGCTCCTGCAGACACTCGGCAATGATCTGCTGTGCCTCGGGGCCGTAGTTCCAGGGCTCGGTGTTGCTCATATAGCCGTGGACGCGCATCAGCGGCAGGTAGACGCTAATCTCAATCCAGCGAAGCATGCGTTCGATGTAGTCCTTATTGGTGTACTGGTCGCCGGGACGGAAAAAACCGCCGGCATCATACGTCCACCAGGGCACACCGGCAGCCTGAACGCCCAGTCCGGCCACAATCTGACGGCGCAGCGTCTCCCAGTCGTTGCCCACGTCGCCGCTCCACAGGGCCGAACCGTACCGCTGGATCCCGGGGAAACCGCAGCGGGTGAGAATCATCGGCCGCTCGACACCCTCGTTGAGCAGGCCCTCGTAGACGGTCTTGTTGACCAGCAGCGGATAGACGTTGCGCACCTGCTCGCCAGCCCACTTGCCGTTGTTCACGCGGCGTCCGGCCAGGTCGTCGTTCTCAGGCTCAGTAGCATCCTGCCACCAGGCGTCGATGCCGAGGGGCACCAGCCGCTGGGCGAAGTTCTTCCAGTAGTCGGCGGCAGCCTGGGGGTTGAAGAAGTCTATCCAGTCAGTGCCGGGGATATAACGGTTGGCGGCCACCATCTCGCGGCCCACCACGGAGTTCTTGTCAATCTTCGACCAGACGGAGACCATCAGGCGGATGTCCATCTTGTGCAGGCTGTCGGTCAGCGCCTTCGGGTCGGGGTAGTGCTCCTCGTCGAACTGCATGGAGTTCCAGCCGTATTTGCCCCAGTACTGCCAGTCCTGGACAATGACGCTGATGGGCAGCTTTTCCTGCTTGAAGCGGTTAGCCGTCTCGAGAATCTCCTGCGAGGAGTGGAAGCGCTCGCGGCAGTGGATATAGCCTAAGGCCCACGAGGGCATCAGCGGCGCCGGACCGGTCAGGTCGCGGTAAGTGGCAATGATCTCGTCGGCAGAACCCACGAAGACGGTGTAGTCGAGCTGCGGGGCTACGGGCGAGCGGAAGGTGGTCTCGTCCTTCACCTGACCGTAATAGACGACGGGGTTATCGCCGCGTGAGAGCTCGGCGGTCACGATGTGGCGGCCTGCCGTCAGGCGGACGATGGCCGACGTGGTGGGCGGCAGCCACGTGTTCTGCATATCGATGACCTTCTGACCGTCGATGACGAGGTTGTGGCGGCGGGCCATCTTCTGGCCGACGTCGAGCAGCAGGGCGTAGTCGCCGGCAGCGGCAACGTCGATGGTAGCCTCATAGATGTTACGGCGGCGCACCTCCTGGCGGCCGCCCTCGGTGGTGGTGACGTTGACGACCTCGCTGGCACCCTCGCCTTCACGCCGTGTCAGCTTGACGCTGCGGTCGCAGGGGTTGAAGTCGACAAGGCCGTAGTTGTTCCACAGCACACCGTAGCCCTTGCTCGAGAGGAGCATCGGCAGACTAATCTGGGTGTTGACCTGCGTCAGGCGGCGGCTCAGGCCGCGGACGTTGGCATAGCCGTCCTGGAACTGTCCCAGTCCGCAGAGGTATTCATCCTTGGGCGTGGCAAAGGTCAGCGTAGCCTCGCCGCCCTCCAGCTGATGGCGCGTGGCGGTGAACACCACCCTACCCTGCCGGTTCTTGACCGTCAGCACCTGGCGGCGGCTGTCGACGTCGACTTTTACATCCTTCGACTTCACGGCGTCGTGCTTCACATAGAGCCAGTCGGGCAGGTCGTTTTTCACTTCACCCTCGGCATACTGAATCCTCACGGCATTACGAGCCACGGTGGTCACGGTCAGTTTCCCCTTTCCGAATGGAAACACTTCTGCCTGCATCGTCACCGACAGCATAAGCGTCACAATCAGCAGTACGTTCTTTTTCATTTCAACAGTATTAATAATTTGGCTACAAAGTTACAAAAGAAAACGACGTTCGACACCCGCCAAATGTTTCACATTGTTTTCCACATGTCGCAAAATAGGCCTATAAAACAAAAAAACATTAAAGAAAGGTATAAGATTAGAATATTTTGCGTATCTTTGTCGCAAATATTATTATCAACTTTAACGAACGACTATGAAAAAAGTATTAGTTTGTCTCACGACAATGCTCTGCGCAGTTGGGGCAAATGCACAACCGCGCTGCAATGATGACGGGACGGTGACGTTCCAGTACAAGAATGACTCGGCAAAAACTGTCCTGGTTGACGCACAGTTTTCCGGTCGCAAGGAGATGACGCGCGGCACCGACGGCGTGTGGACTGTCACCCTCGGACCGGTGGCCCCCGATATGTACCCCTACTGCTACATCGTCGACGGCATCAGTGTGATGGATCCTGAGAATCCGCTCTACTTCCCCAACGAGGGCTTCAAGAACAGCCTGCTCGAGATCAAGTCGAAAGACGGCTCGCTGCCCCACGACATCCGCGACGTGCCCCACGGCCGCATAGAATACATCCACTACTACTCCAAGAGCCTCGGCGGCACCAACACCGCCGTCGTCTACCTGCCACCCAGCTACAACAACATGATGGGAGGCGGCATGCAGTTCAACATGGGCGATCAGAAGAAGTACCCGGTGTTCTACTGCATCAGCGGCACCACCGACACCGAGGAGGTCTACTATAAGGTGGGACGCATCAACTACATCCTCGACAACCTGATTGCCGACAAGCTGGCCAAGGAGATGATCGTCGTGCTGCCCTACGGCAACCCGACGAAGCTGCTGCCCCCCAAGCCCGCCGGCGACGGCCAGCCCCAGATGCAGTTTGGCGGCGACGTCTTCAGCAAGGACCTCATCAACGACCTGATGCCCTACATCGAGAAGAACTACCGCACGGTGAACAATGCCGACAACCGTGCCATCGGCGGCTTCTCGCGCGGCGGCAACCAGGCGCTTGCCATTGGTCTGACCAATCTCGACAAGTTCTCTTACCTGTGCAGCTACAGCTCGTTCACGTCGACAACCCTGCCCGACGTCTACGACAAAGCTGACGATACCAACAAGAAAATTCACCTCTTCTGGCTCGGCGTGGGCACCGACGACTTCCTCTACGGCAACGCCCGCGACTACATGGAGTTCCTCGACCAGAAGGGCATCACCAGCGTGAAGGAGTTCACAACCGACAAATTCGGCCATACCTGGATGAACGCCAAGTATTTCCTCGCCAAGACCCTGCCCCTGCTGTTCAACAAGAAGGCCGCCGAGGCAGCCATGAAGGAAGCCAAGCCCGCTCCGGCCAAGACCGGTCAGGAGCAGCAGTTCACAGCTGGCGTCATGGCCCGCCTGTTCCCGCGGCCCATTATCTCGCCGGAATATACCGACGAGGGAATCACGTTCCGCTTCAAGGCCCCCGAGGCCAAGCTGGTAGAGCTCAGCTGCGAGATGCTGCCCATGAACATGGCCATGGTGCGCGACTCCGACGGTGTCTGGAGCGCCACGCTCCATGAGTATCTCTTCGAGACCTTCAAATACTGCTTCGTCGTCGACGGTACGCCCGTGGCCGACCCCAGCAATATGTTCCTCTCGCCCGACCAGGGCTTCAAGTGCAGCGTGGCCGACAACCCCAAGTCGCCCTTCAACTTTGCCTCGCAGGGCGACATCGAGCACGGCCGCGTAGGCTATGACCTCGAGCGCAATGAGGCGTGGTACACCTCGCCCATGCCGCAGCAGGGCCGCACGATGCCCGTCTTCATCCAGCTGGTGCCCGGCGAGGGCGACACGATGGAGAGCTGGTTCAAGGTGGGCGGTGCCGACGCTATTACTGACCGTCTGATTGCCGACGGCAAGGCCAAGCCCTGTATCATCACCACCAGCTCGATGGACTTCATGGGCGGCGGCGGCATGCAGATGCCCGGCTTCAGCATCAATACGCTCAAGGCCGACGACTATCCCACGTGGACACAGCGTCGCCGTGCGCTCGTGAAACTGCTGCTTGACATCAAGAAGCAGCCCGACCCGCAGTTCCCGGGCTTCGGCGGCGGTGGCTTCGGCGGCGGTCGTCCCGGCGGTGGCGGCGGTGGTCGTCGTGGCGGCGGCTTCGGCGGAGGCGGCGGCTTCGGTGGAGGCGGCTTCGGCGGCGGATTCCCCGGCGGCGGTTTCTAAATTCCCCTGATTACACATTAAAATTATCAACCAATATGAAAAGAACTGTACTGGTGGCCATGACCACCATGTTGACCCTAACCAACACAAGTGCCCAGGAGAAATACCCCTGGCAAGACCCCAAGATGCCTACCGCAGACCGCGTGGAGAGCCTGCTCGGCATGTTGAAACCCGACGAGAAGGTCGGACTGATGATGAACAAGTCGGCATCCGTCGACCGTCTCGGCATCCCCAGCTATAACTGGTGGAGCGAGGCCTGCCACGGCGTGCGCCAGGGCGGCTACACCGTCTACCCACAGCCCATCGGCATGGCTGCTGCTTTCAATGCGCAGCTGGTCTACGACGTCTTCTCGCAGGTGAGCGACGAGGCCCGTGCCAACTGGAACCGCTCCGACCATAATCAGTTTAACGTGCCGCAGGGCGTCACCTACTACCCCGGCAATCCTGAGCTGACGTTCTGGTGCCCGAACGTGAACATCTTCCGCGACCCGCGCTGGGGACGCGGCCAGGAGACCTGCGGCGAGGACCCCTACATGAACGCCGTGCTCGGACTGCAGACCGTCCTCGGCATGCAGGGCAACGACCCGCACTACCTGAAGACCCACGCCTGTGCCAAGCACTACGCCGTTCACAGCGGTCCGGAACCCCTGCGCCACTCGATGAACGTGGAGCCTACGAACCGCGACCTCTGGGAGACCTACTTGCCGGCCTTCAAGACGCTGGTAAAGAAAGGTAACGTGCGCGAGGTAATGTGCGCCTACCAGCGCTTCGAGGGCAAGCCCTGCTGTACCAGCGACCGCCTGCTCATCGACATCCTGCGCAACAAGTGGGGCTACGACGGAC
>CAMHHO010000105.1:0-9960 GCA_946184965.1 uncultured Prevotellaceae bacterium
GGTTCATAATCTTCGCTAAGTAGCGGTTCACGGCCGAGAAGATGGCCACGCCGATGGAGAAGTTCGAGGCCCAGAACAGCGTTTTGCCGTCCTCGGCACACGCCTTGCGTACGTCGTCGCCGTGCTCCTTCATCCAGCCCGTCGAGCCCGATACCACTTTCACGCCTTTGGCCCACGCCTTCAGGTAGTTGCCGTATGCCACCTGCGGGGCGGTGAACTCAATGGCCACGTCGGCCGATGCAAACTCAGGACTGTCGAAGTCCTCCTGGTTGTCAATGTCGATGATGCTCACAATCTCGTGGCCACGCTCCAGGGCAATCTGCTCAATCATCTTGCCCATCTTGCCGTAGCCTATCAATGCTATTTTCATACCTTGATATTTTACCTTTTTACTTTCTTACCTTTTTACCGTTTATAATATAGACGCCCCTGCGCCCGGGTTCGCTGACGCGCCGCCCCTGCAGGTCGAACATCGCCTCCTTCCTCGTTTGTTGCGATTCCATCGCAACCCCGCTTATGCCCGTCAGGTCGTCGCCTGTGCGGTATCCCCACACCGTGACGCCGCTGTTGGCCAGCGCCGTGAAGGCCACCGTCTTCTTCGTCTGGCTCGGCTCCATCGTCTGCTCCACCATCACGCCCTTGTACACAGTCGTGCCTATCTTGATGTTCACATACGATGTGCCCTCCTCGGCAATGCTCCATGTGCCCGTGCGGCTGCCGCTGATGGTGCCGTCGGCGTGCAGGATAATCTCCTCGGGCGTCGCCAGTTCCATTTTGGCATGGTCCAGTCCATACCTATGTATCAGCAGCTGGTAGGTGCCCGCTATCAGTGGCGTGGCCACCTGCTGCGTCGTGGCGATGTCAGCGCTCTTCACCTTCTCGCCCGTGTACTCGAACGGCGCGGCCACGAGCCAGCCGTTCTGGTTCTGGAACACCTGGTGGACGCGCACCTGATGGCCTTCGCCGCCGTTCTGGAAGCGGCTGTGATAGACCAGGTACGTGCGCCCGTCCTCGGCGGCGATGATGGAGTTGTGGCCCTGAGCCCGCTCACCGTCGGTGGCAATCATGTCGCCCCACTGTCCGTAGGCACCGAAGATGTTCACGCCGCGCGTGTCGGCATTGGGGCCGAAGTTCAGCGCGTAGTTCTGGAAGATGGCGTTCTTGCCCATCGCATCGACGTAGGGCCCGTCGGGCTTCCTCGAGCGGAACACGCGCATCTGGTAGCCGCCCTTCTGTTCCAGTCCGCCGTAGGTGACGAACAGGAAGTAGTAGTCGCCGATGTGTTCGATATACGAGGCCTCGCCCGACACGTAGTAGCCGCCCGCCACCTTCTTGCCGAAGTAGGGGTCGCTGGTCACGCCGTCGGTCGAGCCGCCCGTCGATGGATATTTCACGTCGTAGTCGCGCAGGCCGGTGTTCTCGTCGAGCTCCAGCATCCAGATGCCGCCGCTCCACGAGCCGTACGACAGCCAGAGCCGTCCGTCCTCGTCGTAGAACACGCAGGGGTCGATGGCGTGCGGCCAGCGGCGGCCCCAGTTGCCGCCAGTGTTATATCGGCCGGGCAGACTGTTCTGCGTGCCGATGGCCAGCTCGAGGTCGGTATTCTTGTAGCTGAGGCTTGCGGGTGCGCCAGCCACGTTGAAGCCGCTGATGACGACCGGAGCCTGATAGACGTAGGGGCCCGCAATGTTCTTCGACGTCAGCAGGATAATGCTCGAGTTCCAGTGCGGCCCGTTGATGCTCAGGTACATGCACCACAGCTGCAGCACGGGGTTGTAGATGACGTCGGGCGCCCACATGTTGCCGTTGATGCTATAGTCGCCGTAGGCTGCCGACCATGCCTGAGCGTCGAACTTCAACTCGCGCTCCTCGCCGCCCACGGTTATGGTCTTTGTCATGTTCGTCACGAAGGCTTTCTCGTTGGCCACGTTGCTCACCGTCGTGCCCGCACTGTTCACCGTGCCCCACAGCGAATTGACAGCCGACCAGTTCATCAGGTCCTTCGAGCGGGCCGTGGCGCGGTGTGATCCGAAGATGTAGTAGAATTGCGAGTTTGGCACCCACACCACCGACGGGTCGTGGACACTCACACGATTCAGCGTATAACCGCTGGCAGGCACACTCCCTACCAGCGCCAACACCGACACAAACAAGAGGAAAGAATGCTTCATATGCTTCATTTTGTTCTGTCGTTCGACGACTCTTAAAGATATTTGGTTGCAAAATTACACATATTTTTCGAAAAACCTTGCGGAATTACCTTTTTTTAGTATCTTTGCCGACAAAAACGAGCGATTCTGGCTTATGGAGATACTCCTGCACTACACTTGGAAGCACAAGATGCTGCCGCTGAAAGAGTTGACGACAACCGACGGCCGCGAGGTGGAAATCATCGACCCGGGACTGCACAACCGCAACGCCGGGCCCGACTTCTTTAATGCCAAGGTGCGCATCGGCGGCACCCTCTGGGTGGGCAATGTCGAGATTCACGACCGCGCCAGCGACTGGTACCAGCACGGCCACGACAGCGACCCGCGCTACGACAACGTTGTGCTCCACGTCTGCGAGGTGGCCGATACCGACGTGCGCACCTCCGACGGCCACTACATCCCGCAGCTGCAGCTCAGCGTGCCTCAGCAGGTGCGCGATAATTACGACGAGCTGCTGCGTACCGACCAGTACCCGCCCTGCTACAAGATCATCCCCGACCTCAGCGCACTCACCGTCCACGCCTGGATGGCAGCATTACAGACCGAGCGCTTAGAGCGCAAGACCGACGACATCCGCCGTCGTGCCGAGCAGTGTGGCGGCTCGTGGGAGGATGCCTACTTCGTCACGCTGGCCCGTAACTACGGCTTCGGCATCAACAGCGAAGCCTTCGAGCAGTGGGCGCTCAACGTGCCCATGAACGCCGTGGCCCATCACCGCGACGACCTCTTCCAGATAGAGGCCATCTTCCTCGGACAGGCCGGACTCCTGGAGCTGGACACCGTGCCCAAGCACTGCCAGCAGGACGCCCTCAACGACGGCTACCTGGCCCGTCTGCGCAACGAGTACCAGTATCTGGCCCATAAGTTCTCGATGCAGCCGATGGATGCCCGCCAGTGGAACTTCCTCCGCCTGCGGCCGCAGAACTTCCCCCACATCCGTCTGGCCCAGCTGGCCAATCTCTACTACGAGGGCCGCGCCGGTCTGAGCCAGCTCATCGACTGCAAGACCGTCGACCAGCTGAAGACGCTGCTCGCCACCCACGTCACGCCCTATTGGGAGACCCACTACGCCTTCGGCTCGCTCAGCACGAAGAACGCCAAGCGCCTCAGTGCCAGCTCCATCAACGTGCTCATCATCAACACGGCCATCCCCGTGCTCTTCGCCGTGGGCCGCCACCGCCAGAAGGAGGAGCTCTGCGACCGCGCCTTCGACCTCCTCGAACAGCTGCGCCCCGAGCAGAACCACATCATCCGCCTTTGGCAGGAGTGCGGACTCCCCGTCGAGTCGGCCGGCGATTCGCAGGCCCTCATACAACTAAAGAATGAATACTGTAACCGACGCGACTGCCTGCGCTGCCGCATCGGTTACGAATATCTGAAAAAGGGAAGTCTCCGTTAACTCCTCAACTCCTCACTTCACCTCACCACCTGCGTGAACTCCGGCTTCGCACCCTGCTGCTTGCCCACAGTCACGTAGATGACGGATGAAGACTCGGTACCGTCGAAGCCGCGGCTCTTCACCGTGAATTTATAGTCCGTACTCTCGGCGGTCTGGCGCTTGCCAACCGTCGAAGGCGTACCGAGCGGGAACTGATAGCTTGAGCAGGCGGCATCGAAGATGGCCTTGTCGGCATCCGTCACCGGCACCTGAGCCGAGTATTCGGGCAGCTTCTCAACCTTGCCCTTCTTGTAGCCGTTCTCCTTCAGAAATCGGTCCAGCTCCTTCGCAGCAGCAGCCACACGTGCCGTACGCAGGCCATAGCCCTCCTTGATCGTAGCCTTCGGAAGCGCCTTCTTCAGTGCATCGGCCGACGTGTTCAGACCGCCGCTGCCGAATGTACAGAACGGCACAATCGTCTTGCCGGCGAAGTCGTTCTCCTTCACCAGCGTTGCAATGGGCACGGCATAAGTGCCAAACCAGATGGGATAGCCGAGGAAGATGACGTCGTAGCCCGCCAACTTCGACTTCAGGGGTTTCAGTTCAGGCAGCTCGCCGTTCTGCATCTCGCGCTGTCCGCGCTGCATCGTCTCCTGAAAGTTTCCCGAGTAGGGCTTCACGGCCTCGATGACCTCGATGTCGGCTCCCGTCTGTTTCTGCAGCTCCTCTGCCACGGTCTTCGTAGTTCCCGTCTCCGAATAATAGAGCACCAGCATTTTCTGTGCATAGCCCGTCGCAGCCATAGCAGCAACGGCAATCGATAATAACAGTTTCTTCATATAGCTTTAATAGTTACTCCACCTCCCAGGTTTCGTCTGAATCTTCGAAGCGGTCGTTGGCGTGCTCGCGTGATAGCTCGTCTGCCCCCTGACTGGCTGTTCCGAAGCCACCAGTTGTATCAAGGACACAGCCCATAAGCCAAACTACGACAACATGAGAGACCGGCTGAATATATTGCTTTTTCATTTTCTTACTCAATTCTTATGTATTATATTATTACTCGCCCATAATCTTCTGGATCAACAGCGTCAGGTCGACAATGTCAACATTGCCGTCGTCGTTCATGTCGCCCATACGCTTAAAGAGGCCGTTCGACTTGCGGACTGTCACGTAGTCCTTCGCCAGTTCCATGTCAGCCTCATTTACCAGGCCGTCGCCGTTCACGTCGCCCTTCTCGCCCTCGAGATCGTACCAGTCCTTGAACACCAACGTGTAGCTCTCCGGCGTGGCGGCAGCCTCCTCAGCGCGCACGGCGGCACGCGACGAGGCTATTACTTGAGGTATCGATAGGTAAGCCTGGTTACCTTTGCTCGAAGCGCCATCTTTCACGATGCGATAGAAAGCTTGGACACCCTCTTGCTGGTCTGTAGTCGCACCGCCTTCCCCATTAACTTTCACATATTTAAAGGTGAAGGCATAGTTGTTGTTGCCATTCTCAGTGCGAGGTACCTTTTTGCCTGACGTTTCCGTATTCGAAACCTGAGCCTTCAGCTTGTTGCCTTCCAATGAGGTGTTTCTTGCAGTGGCATCATCATGCATATCGGGCACGAAGAGGTGGAAACCATTGTTGTCATTAAAGATATTCACCGTCTGCGCATCTACTGCTGCATCTTCATTAACATAGCGGACGATGCAGGCGTTGATGCTGCCATCGGTTGCGCCAGGCACGTAGAGTTTACCCTTTGTATTCTCAAGGTCATCGCCACTGCCGCCGTCAATACGTGCCAGCGTTGCCGTCTTGTTTTCTTCACTAACGCCAGTCACGATATACGTGCGGAAGTCCTTACCCGTCATGTAGGGCAGCAGCGACGGGTCAATAGCATGGTCGCGGCTCTCAGTGTTCCATCCCAGCTTGTTCACCGTCTTCGGGTCGGTGGAAATTGCCAACTTCTTCAAGATCCAGCCGTTCAGCGTGAAGGTCAGGTGGCTCTGCTCGCCGGTGTTTTTGATTGCTACGATGTAGTCGCCTGTTCCGTCCGATGCCTGATAGTACTTACAGATGTCGGTTTGCTCAGTACCTATCTCGGCCTTGGTTTCCATCCAGCCGAACTGGAATTTCTTGTAGAAGAAAGGCTCGGTTACATCAACATAATTATTTGCCGACGGACTCCAAGGACGGAATGTTATGTTGCCTTCTTTGACGCTCTCGTCTCGGGCCATGCGCAGATAGACGGCAGCGCCGCTAGGTACATCGGGAACAACCATCTTGTAGTTCCACCAGCCTCGACGCATGGACACTCCTTGCTCGCATGACGCTCCGTTTTCATAACTTGCGTTCGCCAGATGCAGGCCGTCGGCTGCTATCTGCATGCAACCGTTGTAGGCATCGTCGTTGTTGTCGAAGTAGAACCACAGTCCCTTCGTATCGGGAATTATCTTATCGTTTGCATAGAGCTGGTTACCATACCCGTTCTTGTTCTGATGGAAAATCTCCTGAGTGTTGTCGGCACCGGGAGTTCTGAGAACCATCTTCCAGTTAGAGTCCCACATCGACAGGTCGTAAGATGCGGCATCGTCCCACCACGGTATGTCGTTGGCATTAACCGGGTATTTGGTGTTCTCGGTGTTGAGATCCGTCTCAGAGTAAGTCTTCATGTCAGTGAAGTCCCATGTTTTAGGATAGTTCACCTTCTCCTTGTAGCCGACAGTGACGTTGAAGTCGGCGTAGTCGGTAACGTACTTCTGGTTGTACTCCATGCACTTCAGGCGCATCTTCGCCACGCCGAAAGTACCCTCGGCAACCGTCCAGATCAAGTCATTGCCGTTAGTGGTCAGCGTGATGTTGCTTGAACTGATATTGCCTGATGCTGCCATCATTTCGTTCGACACATTTGTACCGTTGGCAAGGGACTCGCCCTTGCCGCGGTGGTGCAGGTGCATATACATCTGACTGCTGGTGCCGTCACCCGTAGAATGGAAATATTCGCGCGTGCCCAGTACGCCATTGTTGTTTCGGCGTGCTCCACGGTAAATCTCAATCTTGTAAATCTTTGTCATCGAGCCGCCAATCATCTTGAAGGTCATCGGGCCGTCCGCCTTGGCAAAGAAGTGATAGGCGGCATAATAGTCATAGCTGGTGCCCGACAAGTCCCAATACGAACCGCCGGCCTTGTAGACGTCGCTCTCGCTAATCTCGCGATAGACGGCATCGCGGGCGTTCGTGATGTTGAAGAAGCAGGCATTGGTGCTGCTGCCGTCGCCACTGCCCATGTAGATGCGTACGCGGTCGTCCTTCTTCAGACCGGGGATGGTGAACGAGCTTTTTCCGCTGGCATCGGGCAGAATGGCCACGTAACGGTCGGGATCGACCTCCGATGAATGGTTGGCGGCACCGAGCGTCTCGTTCATGATCGCACTCTTGTTCGACGGCGTATCGAACCACAGCCCCTCAGTCTCCCAAATCATGTCGGCGTTGTCGCCCTCCATGTCGTAGACGTTCTGGAACATCGGGTCCTTGAACGTACCGTTGGTGCCCACCTGACGGTAGGTGTAAGTCCAGTCGGTGGTGCCGTCGGCCTTGTTGATTTCCTGGTATAGGGTGGAACTCGTGTTCTTACCCGCTGCAGCCAGAACCGCGTCTGTAGGTCTCTGTTTGTCGCTGATGCCGGCGATGGCGTAGTAATCGCTGTAGTAGTTGCCTATCTCCAAAGGCTGGCTGGTGAAGTCCCATGTGTGACCCTCACCATTGTTGTAAGCAGCCGAGTAGGGGATGGTCAGGGCGAACACGTGCTCACCTTGGTCGGAGATAGCTTTTACCAGGACAACGCCGCCCTTATCCTTGCTTTGGTCTTTGTAGCTAATGCTGCTGATTTTCAGGTATCCGTTGTCTAACGAGATGTCTTTGGCGTTGACCGAGATGTTCCCCGATGTCCGCTTCACCTCGAAACTGAGGTTCGTCGGATTGCCAGTGATTGTCACCTTTGGCGTGCACGCACTGCCGTCGAACGACGTCATGCCGTTGGTGCCGACAGCGGCCAGAACGGGCATCTGGAAGGCGGGCTGGTAGGTTGCGCTGAGCAGCTTGGCTACGCCGCAGCTGCCGTAGATATTCGTGCTACTATTATAGCCAGGCCACCAACCAAAGAAATAATAGGTGCGTCCTTTTACCAGAGGGATGCCATTGTAGAAATTGGTGACAGTATTACCGTTACCATGTAGACTGCTCGCCTTAATGCTTTTTGTGTTGCCATCAACCTCCACCATGACATACGGGCACATATCACTTGTGACGGTTTCGTTGGAGGAATTATAGTTAGTAATTTCGCTACCATAAGCGACGCTCAGTGCTTTGAAGTCAATCTTTAATGTGCCCGTGACCTCGGGAATAAACTTATAGAAGGTACCCGTTGTCGGCTCACCCGGCAAATCAGTACTTTGGTCGCTTCTCTTAGCCATCTTGAATCCGTTAGGATCTTCGCCCCAAGAGACGGGACCTTCGTCTGACTGCGTGACGAAGAAATGCTCCGCCGGGGCGTCGGCATCGCCGAACTCAATCTTCAGACCAGGGATATAGGCCGTTTTCTCAATCAACTGACCTGTACCGTCGAACGTCAGCGTATGGCTGCCGTCACCATTGTCCGTGTCTATATAGGCAGCCTTGCGGTCGGAGTAGATCTCTATTTTTGAAATGACTGCATGTTTTCCAAAAGCTATATCCAAATGACCAGCTTCCAGCATGGTGTACCATGCACCGCTTACAACAGTAGTTCCTGGTTGAGAGATGGTTACATCCTCTTCGCAGTCTTGTTCACCGTCATTATCGATGTCATAGAAAACTTTGCCTGCGGCGGCAAAATTCTTTGATGTATCATCATGCCTGCTTGAAAAAACACCATCTCCTGAGAATGTAATCTTTACTCGGTCACCATCACGTAAATGAGAAATACCGATAATTCTATTGTTACTATTATTATTTCTCAATCCCCCCTGTCCGCTGTTATACTGCCAACTGTCCGACAACCCATTCTGGATAGCTATACGATTATTAAGTTCATAGCCCGAGGGATTTGAGATGTAATACGCCCCGTTGTTTTGGAAGAAATTATATCCTGCGTATTCCCCCTGTCCGATAGTCCACGAATGACCTGACAAAACATAAACCTCAACGGCTGGGTCGTAAGCGTATTTAGGCTGAGGGTTAGGATTGTTGACTTGAACGGTAAATTGAGCTGATCTGTGTTGAGACCACTGAGCACCTTCTGGGCCTACATCCAACTTTGCTGTTATAGTAGTAGTTCCTCGTTTTAGTGCTGTCACATTACCAAACCTATCAACAGTAGCCACCGCCTCATTGCTCGAAATAAACTCAGGCGTTACCCAATTAGGATTGACATTAGCGTTGTTACCATTATACGTTTCTCCTACATTCATTGTAGTAGGAGGATTATTGAAAGAAACCCGATAGTCACCACTAATGCCATTCCCTGCATTGAAAATCTCTATTTTTTGAATGACGGTATAATTATCCTTTCCTTCTATTATAACATCACCTGTTTTTACTGCTGAAAAGACGACAGTACCAGATGCCTCCTGACCTGCAGTTACAAACAGAGAATTGATCTTAGCAGAATTTGCTTCTACAAACTTAATGGGTGAACCGGAAACCGTTATTCGCACTCTGTCTCCATTCCACAAATTGCAAATAGCTAATTGAGGAGAGTGATTTGATCCACGATTCCATAGACCTACAGTCCTTCCATTATCATTTCTAAGGAACCAACCTTTGTCTGATTGGCTGGATGCAGCTATCCTACCTCCTAAACTTGTCCCATTAATATTATCCATATACTTAGGACTATTATAAAGTCCAGTCCCCGTATATACATCACCCCAATTAATTGTGGTGGATTGTTGACCCAAAGATACAAAGTCAAAAGTCTGATTGGCTGTAAGCCCATCAACATTTTGCGCCTTTATTCCTTGTGTTGTCAGCACGGCGAGGAGCATCATTAAATAGTTAAGCTTTGTTTTCATTATCGTAATCTATTATTGTTAAGTTCGAAAAGACGGTAAATTCTGGCTATGGCCATAAAACATAGGCTCGCCGATAGGGGCAAGCTGACATGGCGGTGCAAAGTTAATACCTCTTTCATTATTACGCACAGTTTGTTACGGTTTTTTAAGGATAATTAACCGTTTGTGGGGGGTGGGTGAGTTGGCAATGCTAAGTGCCTTAGTTAGCACAACCAACTGGCCTAGTTAGTCATGCTAAGTGGCAGGGGTATTTTCAAGGCGGCGCTATTCGAGTCGTTTGGTGCCGCTATTCGAGTCGTTTGGTGCCGCTATTCGAGTCGTTTGGTGCCGCTATTCGAG
>CAMHHO010000106.1:0-9767 GCA_946184965.1 uncultured Prevotellaceae bacterium
TCTCGATGATGGCCGGTGCCCAGGCGTTGCCCGTAGCCCAGCGCACCTGGTCGCCTTTCACGTCGAGCATCTTGCCCTCGTCCTTCCAGTCAATCAGGTTCTCTGAAGAGAAGACGCTGAAGTCGTGACCACCCCAGCCCGGCGTACCGTCGGTGGTCGAGTAGACGTAGTACTTCTTCGTCTTGGTGGAGTAGAGCACCTCCGGGTCGGCGTGGAAGCCCGGCAGGATGGGCTGCTTGTAATTGGGGAATGCCTTGAGCAGACGCTCCTTCTCGGCACGGGTGATGGGGATGATGGTGCCGTGACGCGGCGTGAACTTTCCCTTCATCTGCGTGTTCTGCACAAACTTAAACGTCTTCAGGTCCTCCGAGCGGCAGAACTGGTAGTGGCCGCTGCCGTAGCAGTCGTACATGATGATCCATGACTTGCCGTCGATGGCCTTGCATACGCCGACGCCCTCTACGGCCTCCTTCGTCTGCTCCACGTTGCCGTCGAGCATCTGCCATTTGTCGGTCAGCTGCTTGGCCGTGGCCTGGTAGATGCCGCGCCCCGACTCCTGCTTATAGAAGAGGTGGTACAGCTGGTCGGCCTCGTTGTAGACGATGTCGCCGTCGATGGTCGCATTGCCGGCGTCGAAGAGCCACTTCGGCTCGCCCTCGAGGTCGGTGAAGTCCTTGTTGGCATACTGGTAGTAGATCTTGTCGTACGACCCGTGGTCGCTCGTGCGCAGCGAGTAGAACACCATGTACTTGCCCGCCTTGTGGTCGTAGATGGTCTCCGGCGCCCATACGCGGATGACGTTCTTCCACGTCTTTGTGTAGCGTGTGGGGAAGTTGATGGTCGAGTGCTGCCAGTTGATGAGGTCGGTCGACTTCAGCAGCACCATGCCGCGGTTGCTCGACCATCCCAGTGCCGAGCGCATGTCGGTGCAGACCATGTAGAACGTCTTGCCGTCCTCGCCGCGCAGGATGTGGGGGTCGCGCACGCACTGCGTCAGGGCTATCGTGTCGCTCTCGATGACGGGGAATCCGTCGTTCAGCGGCGTGTAGTTATAGCCGTCGTCGCTCAGGGCGTAGCAGATCTGCTCGTCCTTCGGGTCGTTACTATTAAAATAGGTAAAGAGGTAGGCCACCATCTCGTTAGGGTCCTTCGGCTGTTCCTGTTGTACGGCCGTCTTCTTCTTGGCGCCAGTGGCAGTCAGCGCGAAGCCCACCAGCGCGATTGCAGTCAGTAAAGTTTTGCTTCTGTTCATAGTTATTGTGGTATTTGTTGTTTATAGTCGTTAGTCGTTGACGATGGTGATGCGGCCCTGGGGCTTGGCGTAGGCAGCGCCGGTGGTACCCTTCAGCACTTTCTCCATGTAGTTGGCAACGACGTCGCGCGTGAGGTCGGTTCCCTCCTTGAGCACCTTGCTGCCCTTCAGTGCGTCGTAGAAGCCACCTCCCTTATAGTAGGTGGTCACGGCGACGGTGTAGCTGCGGTTTGGGTCGATGGCTGTGTACTGGCCCGTGGCGGCATCGAGCACACGCACGTCGCTGACGGTGTGGCTGGCGGTGTGGACGGTGTAGCTGATGCCGGAGCATTGGGGGAAGTTACCGTCGAAGTCGGGCGTGATGGCGGTACACTTCTTCAGCATGTCGAGGATGGTAGCCCCCGTGACCTCGAGCTTCACCAGGTGTTGGTCGTAGGGCGAGAGAGCGGCGATGTGGCCGTAGGTGATGTTGCCTGCGCGGACGTCGTTGCGGATGCCGCCGCCGTTCTCGAAGGCGATGTCGGTGCCAAGTGCTTGGCGGTAGGCGTCGGCCACGAGGTCGCCGGCATTGGTCTCAGCCTTGCGCACGAGCATCTGTCCGTTCTCGTCGGTGACCACGAGGTCGTAGTCGCTGGCGCTGATGACGCGGTTCACAATCTGGTTCATGAGCATCTTGATGCTGTCGGTGGCAGCCGTCACGCGCGGGTTCTCATAAGGCACCTCAGAGGCGGGAACGAGGACAGTCTGCATGCGGCCGTCGGGCGTGATGATCAGCTTGCCGATGTTGGCAAACTGCGTGCCCGTCTGGGTAATGCCGATGGGCTTGCCCACAAGGTTCGCCTGAGTGTCGTGGGGGATGGTGTTGTGGCTGTGGCCGTCGAGCACGACGTCGATGCCCTTGGTGGCGGCTATCAGGCGGTGGGAGTCGAAGCCCATGGACTGCGTCTCCTCACCGACATGCGAGATGAGCACCACGTAGTCGGCACCCTCGCGGCGGGCATCGTCGACGGCATCCTGGATGAGCTTGTAGAACACCTCGGGCATGAGGTCGTAGATGACGTTGCCGTCGTCGTCGTGGAAGGCATAGCTCTCGAGCAGCATGGTCTCGGGCGTGACGGCTCCTACGAAGGCCACGCGCTTGTCGCCTATGCGGTAGAGGACGTAGGCGGGGTAGTAGGACATCGAGGCGCCGGCATCGGCGAAGTTGGTGCAGACGACGGGGGCGTCGAGCTGGCTGAGCAGCTCCTTCATGCGTGGCACGCCGTAGTCGAACTCATGGTTGCCGAGGGTGATGGCGCTATAGCCCACGTGGCGCATGATGTCGACGACGTACTGTCCGCGCGAGACGGCGCCCGACGTGCCTCCCTGCAGGTAGTCGCCCACGCAGACGGCAACGGCGTAGGCGGTGTCGCTGCGGTTGATGGCGTCGCGCAGTCCGGCAATCTTCGTATAGCCGTCGATGTTGCAGTGGACGTCGTTCTCATAGAGCACGACGATGCTCTTCGGCCGTGGCTGTACGGGCTGCGGCTGCTGCTGTTCGAGGGTTCTGCATGAACTAAGCGTTATCAGGCTGCAGGCAATGGCGGCAGCCAGCGTCTTGGATGTAAAAGATGTGGTCATAGTCTTCAGATTCTTCATAAGTAGTGCAAAGGTACAAATATTTTTCGGAAGAGCGGCAGGGAATTAAGAAAATTTCCGTAAATTTGCAGCCAGAACGTGAAAACAGAAGAATCTTATGCTTGAAATCATCATCGCAGCAATCATCGGCATCGGCATAGGCATGGTGGCCGCCTACCTCATGGCCAACCGCCGCTACACGGCGCTGCGCATCATGTCGGAGGCTACGGCGACGTCGCTGCACCATACCACCGTCGACCTGGAGGGCAAGAACGAGCTGGTGGCCAGCCTGCAGGCCGAGAACCGCCACCTGAACGCCCTCAGCATTTCGCAGGAGAACGAGATCAGCCTGCTGAAGGAGCAGAACGCCGCCGAGACGCGGCTGCGCCAGGAGCAGTTCCAGGAGCAGCTGAACGTTGTGCGCGAGCAGTTCCACAACCTGGCCGCCAATGTGCTCTCGAAGACCAGCGACCGCCTGAAGGACGAGAACCGCGAGGCGATGGAGCATATCACGAAGCCCATCGGCGACAGCTTTGCCGAGCTGCAGAAGGCCATCGTTGAGAGCGACCGCGAAGCCGCCAAGACCGCTGCCTCACTGACCGAGCGGCTGCGGCAGGTGGGCGAGCAGGCCGAGCGCATGGACCGCACGGCGACGCAGCTGACCAATGCCCTGCGCGGCGACTCGAAGCAGGCGGGCGACTGGGGCGAGCTGGTGCTGCAGGAGCTGCTCGACTCGCAGGGCTTCAAGCGGGGCTTCGACTACGACATTCAGGACACCATCACCGACCAGGACGGCTTCAACGTGCGCAACGAGGACACTGGCCGCTCCATGCGCCCCGACGTCGTGCTCCACTATCCCGGCAATCAGGATGTGGTCATCGATGCGAAGGTCTCGATCAAGGCCTATTACGACTACGTGAACGAGCAGGCGGAGAACGTCCGCCAGCAAATGCTCGACCGCCATGTGCAGAGCCTGCGTTCACACGTGAAGGAGCTGGCCGTGAAGGACTACAGTCGCTACATTCAGCCGCCCCGCACGGCCATCGACTTCGTCATCATGTACGTGCCCAACGAGGCTGCCCTCCAGGTGGCTCTTGCGCGCGACCCGAAGCTGTGGGCCGAGGCCTTCGATAAGAAAGTGTTTATCTCGAGCACGCAGAACCTCTTTGCCATCCTGCGCATGATTCAGATAGCCTGGCGACAGCACAACCAGACGGAGAACCAGAAGAAGATTGTGGGGCTGGCCGAGCAGCTGGTCTCGCGCATCGGCTTGTTTGCCGAGCGTACGGCCAAGATTGGTCGCGACATCGACACCCTGACCACTGACTTTGCCGATATGCAGAAGTCGGTCGACGGTACGCGCGGCATCCTGCAGAAGGCCAACGAGATGAAGCAGCTGGGCATCAAGGAGGACGTGAAGCACCCCCTGCCGCCGATGGAGGATTAAACGTTATTTCCCTAAGAATTTGGAATCGAGATAGGCTTGGAAGGCCTCTTTGTAGAGGTCGCCAATGGGCAGGCTGGTGTCGGCGTCGAGGATGATGCGATTCTTGTTAACCTCCTGAATCTTAGTCAGATTGACGATGTAGGAACGGTGAATGCGCATGAAGCAGTCGGGTAGCCGCTCCTCCAGCTTTTTCATTGAGAGCAGCGTGATGATGGGCTTCGGCTCACCGTCGAGCCACACCTTCAGATATTCGCTCATGCCCTCGACGTAGCGGATGGCGCTGATGGCGACCTTGACCATGCGGTAGTCGGTCTTCAGGAAGAGCGTGTCGTCGTCTGACGTGTCCTGTGGCTGTGGGGCCAGCCGGTCGCGCAGCCGGTTGGCAGCCCTCATGAAATCCTGCAGTCCGAAGGGCTTCAGCAGGTAGTCGACGGCATTCACGCGGAAGCCCTCGACGGCATATTCCGAGTAGGCTGTGGTGAAGACCACGAGGGGTGGGGCGGTGAGCGACTTCACGAAGTCCATGCCGTTGAGGTCGGGCATGTTGATGTCGCAGAAGATGGCGTCGGCAGTGTCGTGCTCCAGGAACCGGCGTGCCTCAAGCGCACTCTGGCACTGGGCGGCCAATTCAAGGAACGGCACCTTGTTAATATAGGTGACGAGCTGCTGCAGAGCCAGTGGCTCGTCGTCGATGGCTATTACTCTGATCATGGTTTTACCGTTGCTATTGTGTTGCAAAGATTTTAACTGCATATATTGCTGTTATTTGGCCGTAAACGACGTGACGTTGTTGGTGCCCACGGCCGACGAGCCGAGGTAGAGGCCGTGCCAGGCCGTGGTAGCGTCGGTGGGAGCCGTTGTGCTGTATTTCACGTTGTAGGTCGAGCCCTTCACCATGCCGGTGGCTGTGAACAGCGACAGATTGCTGTTGCATGAGCCTGCAAAGGAGTAGGTGACCAGATTCTTGCCCGATGCGTCGGCCAGCGTGTAGTAGCGGTTGGCTGCATAGCTGATGCTGCTGGTCAGGAGGGCATAGCCCTGCTTGGCATTCGAGATGGTGCCGCCGCTGCTGCTGCCGCCTCCGCCGGGACGTCCGCCGCCGCCTCCGCCGCCTTGGCTGCCGCCGGCGCTGATGCCGATGCCCGTGCCGGTAATCTGTATGTACGAGTTGTTGTCGCAGTCGAAGCCCTCCTCGGCCCCGCCCTTCGTCGAGTAGGCGAAGGCCGTGCCGTTGCCGATGGTGATGGCCCCGGTGGAGCCGGCGTTCGAGTCGACGGCGTCGTTACCGTTGGAGTAGCAGACGGTGACGCCTCCGTTGAAGAAGATCTTGCCTGCCGAGTTGATGCAGTCGTCGTAGCACTGGAAATAGTGCTGGCCGCCCCTGATGTCAATGCTCGTCTTCGACTCCAGACCCTCGCCGCCGCTGGTCTTGGTGTAGACCTCGGTCTGGCCGCCGTAGACGGTGACGGCGCAGATGGTCTTGATGGCCTTAGCCGACGATGAGCTGTAGGCCGACCCCGTCTGCGTGACGGTGAGTACGGGGCCCGTGCCGTCGCTGAGGCCCTGGGTGTAGCTGCCCGTGACGTCGGTCCACTTGGTGCCGCCGCCCATGCCGCCGCCCCAGCCGCCTCCGCCGCCGCTGGTCGACTTTGTGCCGTCGCCGCAGCTGATGGCCTTGCTGGCATTGCCGCTCATGGTGATGCTGATGGTACCGGCATTAAGGGCAATGTTCAGGCCCTTCAGTCCCTTGGCCGACTTCACGTCGTTCGCGATGGTGGTGGGTGCCGCGCTGTTGACAATGGTCAGCTCGCCGCCGTTGGTCTCAATGTCGTAGGCCTTGATGCCGCGTCCTGCCGTACCCGTGACGGTGGCGGTGATTGTGCCGCCGTTCTGCACGAACTTACCGGCGCTGACGGCTGCCACATACGACGGGTCGGTAGCGCCGCTGGTGTCTACGCCGCCGCTGCACTTGAAGGTCAGTGTGCCGCCGTTGACAATGGCCGTGGAGTCGGCCTTCAGTCCCTTGGTGCCTGTTGCGGTGGTGGTGATGCTGAGCGTACCGTTGTCAATGTAGGCATTGCCCGAGTTCTCGTCTTCATGGTTGTCTGTCTGCCCAGTAACGGCATCGTCGCTTTCAAATTCCACCTGGATGCCGTCGTCGCCTACGCCGCTGATGCTGACCGTGCCGCTCTCCATGAGGAAGTACTTGTTGCAGCTGATGCCGTCCTTGACAGCCGATTCGACGTTCAGCGTCAGGTTCTTGACGGCTACATAGTCACCGCTCTTGATGGCGTGAGCCGTCTTTCCGTTGACGGTGAGTGCGCCCTTGCCCTGCAGCTGAATCTGTCCCTTGCTGTAGATGCATGCCTTCTGCGAGCCGTTGGCGCCGTCAGTCAGGCTGTTGACGGTACCGTTCTTGGCACTGATCTGTATGCGCTTCTTGTTGCTGATGTTGATGGCCGCACCGCTGGGGTTGGTCATCGTCAGGCCTGCCAGCGCCACCGTACACTTGTACGAGCCCGCGAGGGCAAACTCGCCGTCGGCGGTCGTGCCGCTGAGGGTGTAGGTTATCTCGTCTCCGTCGACGTCGGCGGTGTTGCTCTGCGCAATGCTGACGTGGCCGCCGCTGACGGTCGGCGTGACGTACTGTGCCACGTTGCCCGCCACGCTGACGGTGGCCGCCGTGCCGTTGTAGCTGATGTCGACGCTGTTGTCCTTTACAGCCGTCTCGTCGACGGTCATGGCGTCGATGTCAGCCAGCGTGAACGTCTTGCCCATGATGGTTACGGTCTTGCCGTCGGCATAGTTCATGTCGCCTGTCTTGTCGGCAGGGAATTGGTAGTTGATGTTGCCCACCCTGACGTTCAGCGTCTGTACCCCGGCTGCTGTCGACAGTTGGGTTAAATATGCAATTCGGCCAATCACTTGGGTAACATCTGAAATGTCCACCGTTCCGTCGTTGTTGACATCATAGGTATAGCTCTCGTCGTTCGTTTCGCCGGCGAAGCCCAGAATCTTATTGACAAGGCAAGCGACATCGTCTTTTCCAACGTTGCCGTCATTGTTTACGTCATAGTTGTAAGTCTGTTGGGGCGTGGTAGTCTCGTCGGTATTGGAGAAAAACATCCTGCTGAGGTTGGTAAGGGTGAACGATTGCGAGCCGGCTGACAGGGTGGTTTCGCTGATGGTTAGTTCCAGCGACGAGGTTGGAACTGAGACCTTCACCTCGTCAGTTGTCTCAAAGGTCAGATAAATGTAGTGGCCCTCGGCCTGCAGGTTGAGCACACTTGCCAGTGCGATTAATAGGGCAGCTATCTTCTTCATAATCAGTTGAGTTGTCTTCTTGGCGGCAAAGATACGAAAAACATTTTATTTCTCCAAGGGAATGTCGAGTTCAACATTGTAGACGCTGGCGTCGTCCTTGATGTGGAGCGCGTAGTCGTGGCCGTAGAGCAGGTTCAGGCGCTTGCGGACGTTGGCGAGGCCCACGCCGCCTTTCGTTCCCGATGTGCCGTCGCCTGCCTTCGAGTTGCGGCAGTAGAAGTGTAGGCGGTCGGCCTCGACGCCGGCCTTCACCTCGATGAACGAGTCGTGCTGGTAGCTGACGCCGTGCTTGAAGGCATTCTCGACGAAGGCAATGAGTATCAGCGGGGCGATGGTCTTGTCGGGCACCTCGTCGGGCAGGCTGAGCGTGATTTTCACCTTGTCGGTATAGCGCAGCTGCATCAGGCTGATGTATGTGCGTATGAAGTCGAGCTCGCGGGTGAGCGGCACGCCGTGCTTGTCGCCCTCGTAGAGCACGAAGCGCATCATCTTCGACAACTCGACAATGGTCTCCTGCGCCTTGGCGGGGTCGATGTCGACCAGGGCGTGGATGTTGTTGAGCGTGTTCATGAAGAAGTGTGGGTTGATTTGATAGCGCAGGTACTCCAGCTGCTGCTCCAGGTTCTGCTTCTTGAGCTCTGCCAGCCGCTTGCGGTCGTCGCTGCTGCGGAAGTAGCCCTTGATGCCCAGGTTGGCGCCGAACATCAGTAGAAGAACTACGATGCTCAGTATCTCGCGCTCGCCGAAAAAGGGTGGGGGAACGTCGTGGCGGAACCTGTCGTGGCGCGGCCCTTCATGCCGGCGGTCGCCGAACGGCTGCGGGTGACGGTCGCGCATCTCGGTGGGCGGCGGCCCGAACCCCTTGTGCCGCCTGCCGTCGGGACGGCTGTTGCACTGATAAACCGTGACCCCTGCTATCACGGCGGCCATGATTGTGAAGTAGGCTGCCCGCCGGTGTCCGTAAACCAGCAGGGGCGCCAGCAGGAAGTTATGGATAAGAAACAGCAGCAGAAAGACGGCAAACCGGCGCCACAGGAAGAACACCTCCGCCCAGTCGAACACGGCGTTCGGCTCGCTGACCGTACGGATATAAGCACTCAGCAGCGGGGTGGCGAAGAGCACACCCCACACTGCCAAGTAAATCAGATTCTCCTGACGCGACTGCTTCATCCAGATTCTTCTATCCATGCTCTATAACGTAGGAACAGACCGTTTTATTGTGCCGTGAACGACGTGACGTTGTTGGTGCCCACGGCCGACGAGCCGAGGTAGAGGCCGTGCCAGGCCGTGGTAGCGTCGGTGGGAGCCGTTGTGCTGTATTTCACGTTGTAGGTCGAGCCCTTCACCATGCCGGTGGCTGTGAACAGCGACAGATTGCTGTTGCATGAGCCTGCAAAGGAGTAGGTGACCAGATTCTTGCCCGATGCGTCGGCCAGCGTGTAGTAGCGGTTGGCTGCATAGCTGATGCTGCTGGTCAGGAGGGCATAGCCCTGCTTGGCATTCGAGATGGTGCCGCCGCTGCTGCTGCCGCCTCCGCCGGGACGTCCGCCGCCGCCTCCGCCGCCTTGGCTGCCGCCGGCGCTGATGCCGATGCCCGTGCCGGTAATCTGTATGTACGAGTTGTTGTCGCAGTCGAAGCCCTCCTCGGCCCCGCCCTTCGTCGAGTAGGCGAAGGCCGTGCCGTTGCCGATGGTGATGGCCCCGGTGGAGCCGGCGTTCGAGTCGACGGCGTCGTTACCGTTGGAGTAGCAGACGGTGACGCCTCCGTTGAAGAAGATCTTGCCTGCCGAGTTGATGCAGTCGTCGTAGCACTGGAAATAGTGCTGGCCGCCCCTGATGTCAATGCTCGTCTTCGACTCCAGACCCTCGCCGCCGCTGGTCTTGGTGTAGACCTCGGTCTGGCCGCCGTAGACGGTGACGGCGCAGATGGCCTTGATGGCCTTGGCCGACGACGAGCTGTAGGCCGACCCCGTCTGCGTAACGGTGAGCACGGGGCCCGTGCCGTCGCTGAGGCCCTGGGTGTAGCTGCCTGTGACGTTGGTCCACTTGGTGCTGCCGCCCATGCCGCCCCAGCCGCCCCAGCCGCCTCCGCCGCCGCTGGTCGACTTTGTGCCGTCGCCGCAGCTG
>CAMHHO010000107.1:0-9755 GCA_946184965.1 uncultured Prevotellaceae bacterium
TTCACGACTGCTCGGGCACCGACTGGCGCGAGATGTACCAGGTGTTCAACATGGGTCACCGCATGGAAATCTACGTGCGTCCCGAAGTGGCCGAAGACGTCATCAGCATCTCGCGCTCGTTCAACATCGACGCTCAGGTAGTGGGACTCATTGAGGAAGGCCCACGTTCACTGACCATCATTTCTGAATACGGAACATTTGATTATTGATTATGGCAGAAACAACCAATAGCATTCTACAGAAACTCGACGGACTGGAGGCCCGCTTCGAGGAGGTTTCAACACTGATTACCGACCCCGACGTGATAGCCGACCAGCAGCGCTTTGTGAAGCTGACCAAAGAGTACAAGGACCTGGGCGACATCATGGACGCCCGCAAGCGATACATCGCCTGTCTGAACGGCATTCGTGAGGCCAAGGACATACTCGCCAACGAGGACGACCCCGAGATGAAGGAGATGGCCCGTGAGGAGCTGGCCATGAACGAGGAACTGCAGCCCAAGCTGGAGGAGGAAATCAAGATTGCACTCATCCCGAAAGACCCGGAGGATGCGAAGAACGTGCAGATGGAGATTCGCGCCGGAACAGGCGGCGACGAAGCCTGCCTCTTTGCCGGCGACCTCTTCAAGATGTACAAGAGCTTCTGCGACTCGAAGGGCTGGCAGCTCTCCATCACCAGCGTCTCTGAGGGTGCCGTCGGCGGCTATAAGGAGATTGACTTCGCCGTATCGGGTGCCGATGTCTACGGCACGCTGAAGTACGAGTCGGGCGTTCATCGCGTTCAGCGCGTACCCGCCACCGAGACTCAGGGACGTATGCACACTTCGGCTGCTACGGTAGCCGTGCTGCCTGAGGCCGACAAGTTCGAGGTTCATGTGAACGAAGGCGAGATTAAGTGGGACACCTTCCGCTCAAGTGGTGCCGGCGGCCAGAACGTCAACAAGGTGGAGTCGGGTGTTCGTCTGCGCTATATGTGGAAGAATCCCAATACGGGTGAGACCGAGGAGATTCTCATCGAGTGTACCGAGACGCGTGACCAGCCGAAGAACAAGGAGCGCGCCCTATCGCGTCTCTATACCTTCATATATGATAAGGAGCACCAGAAGTATATGGACGATATCGCTTCGCGCCGCAAGAGCCTCGTCTCTACCGGTGACCGAAGCGCCAAAATCCGCACTTATAACTTCCCGCAGGGTCGAGTGACCGACCATCGTATCGGCTTTACTACTCACGACCTGCAGGGCTTCCTCGGCGGCGACATTCAGCCGATGATCGACGCGCTGACCGTTGCCGAGAACGCAGAACGAATGAAAGAATCAGAACTATGACCAGAAAGGAACTCATACAGCAAATCCGCGAGAAGCAGTCGTTTCTCTGCGTAGGTCTCGATACCGACCTGAAGAAAATACCCCAGCACTTGCTCGCTGAGGACGACCCCATCTTCGCCTTCAACAAGGCCATCATCGACGCTACAGCCCCCTACTGCGTCAGCTACAAGCCAAACCTCGCTTTCTACGAGGCTTTCGGCGTGAAGGGACTCGTGGCTTTCGAGAAAACGATTAAGTACTTGAAGCAGCAATACCCACACCACTATATCATTGCCGACGCCAAGCGCGGCGACATCGGCAACACGTCGGCTATGTACGCGCGTACCTTTTTTGAAGAATACGACGTCGACTCGCTGACCGTTGCTCCCTATATGGGCGAGGACTCGGTGTCTCCCTTCCTCGGCTACGAGGGTAAGTGGGTCATTCTGTTGGCGCTGACCTCGAACAAGGGCTCGCACGATTTCCAGCTGACGGAGTCGCCAGACGGTGAGAGGCTGTTCGAGAAGGTATTGCGCCGCTCACAGCAGTGGGCTTCCGATGAGCAGATGATGTACGTTGTCGGTGCCACTCAGGGCCAGATGTTTGAGGACATCCGACGCCTTGCCCCAACTCACTTCTTGCTTGTTCCGGGCGTTGGTGCTCAGGGCGGCTCGCTACAGGAGGTCTGCAAATACGGAATGAACCGCGACTGCGGGCTGCTGGTCAACTCCAGCCGAGGCATCATCTACGCATCCCAAGGCGAGGACTTTGCTGAAGCAGCTGCCCAAAAGGCTCAGGAGTTGCAACAGGAGATGGCCGCTATTCTTCTATCACACGCCAGCATCTGTGACAATTAGGACAAAGGACAGTGCGTTTTTTGCACGCTTCTCAAATTCTATTGTATATTTATACAAATAATGTGAATATATATTAACTATATTAGTTAATAATATTTAGTAAGTTAGTTAGTAGTGTTAACTAACCTGGTTAGGATGAGCGAGGAAAGTGCGTAAAAATCGTTGTCCCAATTGTCCTATTTGTCACGCATCCATCGGGAACAGACCGTAGAGCTTGGCATCAATCATATCGGTGACCTGCTGAAAATGTTCCGGCTGTTCGCCGAATTTGCATTTATCGCCGTCGATGATGATAAGCTGACCATTGTAGGTGGCAATCCAGTCTTCATAGCGCTTCTCGAGGCCCTGCAGGTAGTCGAGACGCATCGTCTGCTCGTACTCGCGCCCGCGCTTCTGGATTTGTGCTACAAGTGTCGGGATGCTGGAGCGGATGTAGATCATGAGGTCGGGCAGCCGCACAAGCGACATCATCAGCTGGAAGAGGTCGCTGTAGGTCTCAAAGTCGCGGTCGCTCATCATGCCCTGACCGTGAAGATTGGGCGCAAAGATGCAGGCATCCTCGAAGATGGTGCGGTCCTGAATGATGGTGTCGTCGGATTTTGAAATCTCAACGACTTCCTTGAATCGCTTGCTGAGGAAGTAGACCTGCAGATTGAATGACCAGCGCTTCATGTCGGCGTAGAAGTCCGACAGGTAGGGGTTGTTGTCGACGGGTTCGAATCGTGGTGTCCATCCGTAACGGTGGGCGAGCATGCGGGTGAGTGTGGTTTTTCCGCTTCCGATGTTTCCTGCTACTGCTATGTGCATGGCTTTTAGGGGTTAGAGGTGAGAGGTGAGAAAAGTCCGAAGAGTGTGGCGTCGATGCGGTCGGTGACCTGCGCAAAATCACGAGGGTTATGCTCGAAGTCGAGCGTGTCTTTATCGACGGTCATGACGCGCCCCTGATAGTGGCTGCCGATGAATTCGTCGTATCGACGGTTAAGATTCTCAAGATAGTCGAGCTGGATAGTCTGCTCATAGTTGCGGCCTCGCCGCTGAATGTTACTGACAAGATGGGGAACTGATGCGCGTAGATAGATCATGAGGTCGGGCAGACGGACGGTCTGCAGCATCTGCTCAAACAGGTCGATGCAGGTATCATAGTCGCGCTGGCTAAGTCGGCCCGACTCGTAGTTGTTCTGCATGAAGACATAGACGCCCTCGAAGATGGTGCGGTCCTGAATGATGGTATGGTCGGCCTGCTGTATGCTGATAAGGTCGCGCAGCCGCTCCTTGAGGAAGAACACTTCGAGATTGAATGCCCAGCGACTGATGTCGCCGTAGTAGTCCTCGAGATAAGGGTTGTGGTCGACAGCCTCATAGTGCGGCTCCCATCGGTAATGACGGGCAAGCATACGGGTGAGTGTTGATTTCCCGCTTCCTATGTTTCCAGCTATGGCTATATACATGATTCAAGTGGTATGGTTTGGGTAGTATGAATGGTAAGTCGATAAGCTTGCATGCCTTTGGCGTTGAGATAGTCTATCAGTTGCTGCTGGCACTCTGAGTCACGAGCCAGGTATTGAACTGAGCCGTCACCATGGGAGCCGACGCCCTTTCCTCCATAGACGAAGGGCTGAACCTGTGGGTCGCTGAGGGCTGCATGCAGACGTGGCGCCTGCAACTGTTCGGGCGACATAGGGGCTATAACGTCATTGAATATGTTCTCTGCTTCGGTCATAAGCAGCCCTAAACGCTCTGCGTCGCCCTCAGCCATATAGCTGACCGCCCGCCTGACAATATCCTGATTGACGGAGCCAAGCACATGGTGCAAACGCTCTTCCTGCTCGTTGCCGGCAAAGGGGTAAGCCTTGTTCAGGTCGCGGAGTATGCGAACCGTATCCTTCTGTCCGCCAAGGTCGGCAAAAACCCAGTGAAGAGGCTTGCCAACTACAAGCGGCCGCACCTCGATATCGTCAGCATCGAATATCATGAGACTGGGTTTGACGCCGAAAGCGCAGGCCTGATCGAGGCGCCCGCACCGGCTGGGTGTACGCAGTTCGCCGACATAGGCAATGTTCATCTCGCTCAGCGTATTGAGGTTCAGATTATATAAAATATTGTACGCGCGAGCAACGAGCACGCAAATGGCCGCACTTGACGACAGTCCGCTCTTCATGGGAAGGGTCATCGACGTGATGGTGACGCGAAGCCCACCTACATGATACTTTTCGAGCATATAGGAGGCAACGCCGGCACAATAGCTGAAGAAGGAGCCCGATTTGGCAACGCGCCTTAACTCCTCTTCGTCCATACGGCACGAGAAATCCTGCCACAAATTGCGTATCTCTGGCGCCGTGCTATACATCTCAAAGTGCTCGGATTTCTCAACCTCAGCATAAATCCCCTGCTCAATGCCCGTAACTATGGCAGTTCCCGGCACTATGTCGGCATTCATGGTGCGATAGTGGCCGGCCCAGTCGGTATGTTCGCCAAAAAGGCAGAGGCGTCCCGGAACGAATAATTTCATGTTTCCGATGTGATTTTGGGGTTGAATTACGCTTTTATGAGTACAAAGGTAGTATTTTTTTTCATTTTTCCGCCTTTTTGTTTGGTTATTTTAATTATTTTCTCTACTTTTGCAGCGCAAACATTTATTTAATAACTCAAAACATTAAACTTTATTGCCTATCGAAACACAATTACTTCATAACAAATAACAACCGAATATGAAGGAATTTGAGGGAATGTCCAACGAAATGTTGGCATTGCTTTACGTAGGAGGAAACAATAGAGCGTTTGACGAGTTATTAGAAAGAACTCAGTCGAAGTTGTTCGCGTACATTATGTTCGTGGTACGTAATGAGGATGTGGCCAACGACATCTTCCAGGAGACCTTTGTCAAGGTGATTACCCGACTGCAGGAAGGGCGCTACACCGACTCCGGGAAGTTCACGTTCTGGCTCACACGTATTGCCCATAACGCCATCATGGACTGGTATCGCTCGCAGAAGAGCGACCGCATCGTCGACCTGGCTGACGACAATGACCTGAGCAACCTCAGCGGTGAGCAGGTGCAAGACTCATTCCGCGAGAGCGAGATGGTCAACGACCAGGTGATGGAGGACGTCCGCCGACTGATGGAAGCCCTGCCCACAGCCCAGCGCGAAGTGGTCTTTATGCGCTTCTACCAGCAGCTCTCGTTCAAGGAGATTGCCGACTTGACGGGCGTGAGCATCAACACGGCGCTGGGACGCATGCGCTATGCACTGATGAACCTTCGCAAGATGGCGAAGGAGCACCAGATGGAGCTGGCCCTTGAGTATTAAAGGGCGCGAAGACTGCGAATAGTTTCCTCGGGCGTAGGACTCTTGAAGACATAGCTGCCGCTGACGAGCACGTCGACGCCGGCCTCGACCAGCATCGGGGCTGTCTCGCCTTGTACGCCGCCATCGACCTCGATGAGGGCGCTGCTGCCGCTGTCGGCAATGAGTTGGCGCAGCTGGCGTGCCTTCTTCAGCGTATTCGTAATAAACTTCTGTCCGCCGAAGCCGGGGTTGACGCTCATCAGCAGCACCATATCGACGTCGCCGATGATGTCTTCGAGCAGCGACACAGGCGTCGATGGATTCAGCGTGACGCCCGCCTTCATGCCGGCATCGTGAATCTCCTGAACGGTGCGGTGCAGATGGTCGCAGGCTTCCAGATGTACGTTCATCATCATCGCACCCAGCTTGGCCGTTTGCTTAATGTAGCGCTCGGGCTTTACAATCATGTAGTGAACGTCGAGCGGCTTCTTGCATTTCGAAGCAACAGCCTCTAAGACGGGAAAACCGAATGAAATGTTGGGGACGAACACACCGTCCATCACGTCCAGGTGGAGCCAGTCGGCTTCGCTGCGGTTTATCATTTCAATGTCGCGGTCGAGATGCAGGAAGTCGGCTGCGAGCAACGATGGAGATACCTTTGTCATTTACGATTTGCTATTTACGATTTACATTCAGTTAAGACAATAGGCTTGTCCGTTTTCCACACGATAAGTATAGGCAAACTGACGGATGGTCTGAAGTGTCTTTTCGCGTGGCTTGAATCGTTCGCTCATTGATGCTACAGCATCGAAAACTTGTTGAGTAGATATTTGCATAGGCACACATTTATTTGTTACTATATCTTATAAACGCTACTATTAACATTTTATTATATCAATCGGCAAATATTTTTTGAACTGCAGGAGCGAAACTCGAAAAATCTTTGTACCTTTGCAGGCACTTTGAAAAAACAAGGAGAAATGAAGACTAATAATGAAATTCCCGTATTGCTGCTGACGGGTTATCTGGGCAGCGGCAAGACTACCCTACTCAACCGTATTCTTACCAACAAGCGCGGCATTAAGTTTGCCGTCATTGTCAACGATATCGGCGAGGTCAACATCGATGCCGACCTCATTCAGCAGGGTGGCATCGTCAACCAGCAGGACGACTCGCTCGTAGCCCTGCAGAACGGCTGCATCTGCTGCACGCTGAAGATGGATCTTGTCCGTCAGTTGCAAGACATCATCGAGATGCAGCGCTTCGACTACATCGTCATCGAGGCCAGCGGCATTTGCGAACCAGGCCCGATTGCCCAGACCATCTGCTCGATTCCGCAGATGGTGCCCGATATGGAGTGTCAGCCCCGACTTGATGCCATCGTCACTGTGGTCGACGCTCTCCGCATGAAGGACGAATTCGGCAGCGGTCTCAATCTCACTCGTCCCAATATCGATGAGGAAGACATCGAGAACCTGGTCATTCAGCAGATAGAGTTCTGCAACATCGTATTGCTGAACAAAGCCGACGAGGTAAGTGCCGACGAGCTTGGCCGCATCCGAGGCATTATCCGCGAGCTGCAGCCCAAAGCCGAAATCATCGACACCAACTATGGCGACGTTGATCTCGACAAGATTATCAACACCCAGATGTTCGACTTCGACGAAGTCGCTACTTCGGCTACCTGGATTCAGGAAGTAGAGCGGCACGACGATGATGACGATGATGACGATGACGACGAGCACGAGCATGAACATGAGCATGAACACGAACACGAGCATGAGCACGAACACCATCACCACCATCATCACCACCATCATGACGAAGGTGAGGCTGAGGAATACGGCATTGGCACTTACGTCTACTACGCCCGCCGTCCTTTCGAGTTAGGACTCTTCGACGAGTTCGTGGCCCGCAAATGGCCCGCAGGCATCATCCGCGCCAAGGGAATCTGCTGGTTCAAGGACGAGCCCGACGTCTGCTATGTCTTCGAACAGGCCGGTCGTCAGGTCAGTCTTCGAAACGCCGGACAGTGGTATGCCACGATGCCGAAGAATGAACTTGCCGAACTGATGGAGCAGCAGCCCAGCTTGCGCCGCGACTGGGACGACCAGTATGGTGACCGCATGCAGAAACTCGTCTTCATTGGCCAGCACCTTGACAAAGAGCTCATAGCTCGCGAACTTGACTTCTGTCTGGTTTAAGCATACATAGTAGTTCTGCGTAGCTTTTGCTTGCGTCAAGTCCAAAGAAATCAAACAGACGCTGCTTGAGCTCCGCATACTTCGGGTCGCGCAAATCACCATAATAAGTGCTATTCCGCCAATAAGGTGCATTTGATTGCATTGCAATGCACTGACGTAATCTGCAGAAATCAAGTTGGAAGCCGATACCCTCGTTCCTGAATTTGTCAAGACTTATGTCTGGGAATCTTTCGCGGAACTGCCACTCTCTCGTCTCGCTGTAAATAAGACCATATTGCAGGTAAACCATCCCAGGATCTATGTTGTATCTGATGCTACGTCCTAAAGATATCAACGGTTCGTACTCTTCTGCAGACAGAGGGAAATGACCAATGACAGGATACTCACCATAGAAGAACCGATTGTCCATGACAGCCTGTGAGGGCATCGTCTCCAGACGATACAGTTCTTCTATGGGCACTTCGGGCGACGAGCCAATTTTGTGGTATAGATGAACTATTAGCGGTCGCCCCATCAGATTGGCGAGGCCCCAGTTCTTGTTTGCAGTGAAATCTGGGTCTTTTCGCAGTTCACTGACATCCATGATGATACGACCATATCCCCACTCCCGTCGGCTTATCTTGAATGCGAAGAAGTCGCCAACCTTGTAACGCTGATGAGTACGCTTGGCCAATTTGAATCGCTCAATCTCTTCCATGTCCTTTTCCGAGGTGTCGGCAATCCATTGTTGGAGCCAGGTCTGAACACTCTCACGTAGTGAACCTCTGCTTTGAAAGTCCTCATGAATATAAGTCTGTTGCGATGTATAGTTGGCTATACCAACAGAACATTCTTTATCTCCCCACCAGACATAAAAGTAGGTCCCTTCACCAGCCATCACCTGTGCAGACGTGAAGTTCAGAGGCTTTGGCCTACCCCGTTTCGTTTTCGGCAAGACCACAGTCCGATTATCCGTTGTTAATACATTTAACTGCACTTCCTGATAGTTATAAGGATTGATGATGATTTTCCTACGCACGACATCTCCATCAAATAGCAAATAAATCTGATCATTGCTATTCTGACGGTTACAGTATTCTACCGCCTCCCACTGGCTGCCTATCGGTTCCAATCCGAGATAGCGTCGTTGCTCGTTCGAAATGATCTGCTCCATGATGTTCTGATAATTGATGATGCAAAGATACTAATTATTTATCAATCTTCCAAATTTATATGGATTGTAATCAGCCGCGCCCGCGGCTTCTGTCTTTCAGTCCCTCGGGTGGGGGTGTAGTGTGCCCCCTCCCTTACGGCCCCCTTTACAGGGGGGCCTAAGGGGAGGGGCCACTACCCCACCCCTCGGGGACCTCTGTAAGAAGCCGGCCACAAACGGGTCGAATAGTGCCGCCAAACGGGTCGAATAGTGCCGCCAAACGGAGTGAATGGAGCCGCCATTTATCAGAAAACAAAATTATTCTGATTGCTGATGATTTTTTCTTCCAAACACACCTGCTTTTCGGATTTTTTTTGTAACTTTGTACCCACATTGATTAAACAATATCATCACACGCATATGGGAACAGTCTTAACACTACCCGTGTGCTTTTGTCTATAATTGAAAAACCCAAGTCAAGCAATATGAAGACAGAGAAACAAATGGCTATGGCAGCTGCAGAATTTGCAGAGCGGTGGAAAGGCAGAGGATATGAGAGGGGCGAGTCACAACCCTTTTGGATTGACTTGCTGACAAATGTCTTTGGCATTGAAACACCATCGGATGGCTTCATCACTTTTGAAGACCATCGGATGGTAGATGCCTCCAATTTCATAGACGGCCGCATTCGCTCTACAAAAGTCCTGATAGAGCAGAAATCTTTGGGAAAGGATTTGCGTGCTGGCATCCGACAAAGCGACAATTCGTTGCTGAACCCCTTCCAGCAAGCTCGCCGCTATGTAGTCAGCCTGCCGGTGTCAGAGCATCCACGATGGATTGTCACCTGCAACTTCTCTGAATTCTTGGTCTATGATATGGAGCAGCCAAACGGTGAACCTGAACAGATTCTCTTGGACCTTAATTCCGCAACACTATAGTTTAACATTATTTATAAGTGCCTGAGCAACA
>CAMHHO010000108.1:0-9646 GCA_946184965.1 uncultured Prevotellaceae bacterium
ATTATAATATTTATATTATAGTGTCGATTATGACATTGTCTGTTTCGATTTTGACAAATGACCAAATGACCAAATGACCGCAGCACCGTCATTAACCCGGCCACCTGGCGCGGCTAACCGATAATCATAGACTGACTAAGTAGGCAAGTTAGGGGAAATGAGCGACGGACTAAACAATCTGCCAAAAAAAGGGAGGAAAAATTTGTTTATTCGTCAGGTTTGCAGTACCTTTGCACAATAAAAACTAATTTAACCAGAAAATGATGGAAGTAAAGACAGTTGGCATTGCCAGCGACCACGCCGGCTTTGCATTGAAGCAATTCGTGAAAAAGTATCTGGAGGAGAAGGGATACGAGTACAAGGACTATGGCACCTACAGCGAGGACTCATGCGACTACTCGGACTTCGGCCATGCGCTGGCCCGCGGCATTGAGCAGGAGGAGGTCTATCCGGGCATCGCCATCTGCGGCTCGGGCGAGGGCATCAACATGACGCTGAACAAGCACCAGTCGATTCGTGCCGGCCTGTGCTGGATTCCCGAGATTGCCCACCTCATTCGTCAGCACAACAACGCCAACGTGCTGGTGATGCCCGGACGCTTCATCGACGAGGAGATGGCGCGCAAGATTATGGACGAATATTTTGCTACCGATTTTGAGGGCGGACGCCACCAGCGCCGCATTGATAAGATACCGGTTTAGGCAGTTTCGCGCGCCCGTACCTTATTTATTTAATGCCGGGAGACAGAAAAATGCACTATTTTGAAAAAAAGTCGCAAGAAAATTTCCATATCTCACTGAAAAACAGTATCTTTGCACTCCCAAATCGAAAGTAAACACAATTAATGTAATAAAAAATAATATTTTTAAGGAAATGACTAAGGCTGACATCATCAACAAAATCTCGGATGAGACGGGCATCGCCAAGAAGGACGTGGCCGCTACCGTAGAGGCATTTATGGAGGAAATCAGAGTAAGCTTGGCTTCTAATAAGGAGAATGTGTACCTGCGTGGTTTCGGCAGCTTCATCGTGAAGCACCGTGCCCAGAAGACGGCCCGCAACATATCGAAGAACACGACGCTGGTCATCGACGCTCACGACTTCCCCGCATTCAAGCCCGCCAAGAGCTTTATCTCGAAAATGAAGTAATACAACAATCAGAATAATAATAAACATTAAAGAACTATGCCAAACGGAAAAAAGAAGAAGGGCCACAAGATGGCTACTCACAAGCGCAAGAAGAGACTGCGCAAGAACCGTCATAAGAGCAAGTAAGCTCTGACAGGCGAACAAGAAATGAAGGGAGTGTGGCTGCGTAAAACCATAAAGCGCGCCACACCCCTTTTCGTAACAACAAACCACACCCAAGCAAAACAAATCCTAAGAATGACAAGCGAAGTTATCATCGATGTGCAACCGAAGGAGATTTCCATCGCTCTGCTCGAGGACAAACAGCTGGTGGAATACCAGAACGAGCGGCGCGAGGTTTCATTCTCGGTGGGCAACATCTACGTGGCAAAGGTCAGGAAACTGATGCCCGGACTGAACGCCTGCTTCGTCGACGTAGGGTACGAGAAGGACGCCTTCCTTCACTATCTTGACTTGGGCACTCAATTCAGCTCTTACGAGAAATACCTGAAACAGGTACAGAGCGACAGAAAGCGACTTTATCCCATCCAGAAAGCCACGCGGCAGCCCGACCTGCCGAAGGACGGTAGCGTGCAGAACACGCTGCAGGTAGGCCAGGAGGTGATGGTGCAGGTTGTCAAGGAACCCATCTCCACCAAGGGCCCGCGGCTGACGTGCGAACTGAGCTTCGCCGGCCGTTACATCGTGCTCATACCCTTTGGCGATAAAGTCAACGTATCTTCTAAAATCAAACGAGGCGAGGAACGCAGCCGGCTGAAGCAGCTCATTCAGAGCATCAAGCCCAAGAACTTCGGCGTCATCGTGCGCACGGTGGCCGAGGGCAAGCGCGCCGCCGAGCTGGACCAGGAGATGAAAATCCTGCTCAAACGCTGGGAAGAGGCCATCACGAAGGTGCAGAAGACCCAGCAGCGCCCGCAACTGGTGTTTGAGGAGGAGAGCCGTGCCGTAGCATTGCTGCGCGACTTGTTCAATCCTACTTACGACGCTATCTGCATCAACGACGAGACCATCTACAACCAGGTGAGAGACTACGTCGGACTGATAGCCCCCGAGAAGCAGGACATCGTGAAGCGCTACACGGGCACCGTCCCCATCTTCGACAACTACGGCGTCACCAAGCAGCTCAAGTCAGGCTTCGGCAAGACCGTCAACTACAAGCACGGGGCCTATCTCATCATTGAGCACACAGAGGCCATGCACGTCGTCGACGTCAACAGCGGAACTCGCGTCAAGAAAGAAAACGGTCAGGAAGCCAATGCGCTGGAGACCAACTTAGGGGCTGCCGACGAGCTGGCACGCCAGTTGCGACTACGAGACATGGGAGGAATCATCGTGGTCGACTTCGTGGACATGAATCTCGCCGAAGACCGCCAGTTGCTCTACGAGCGCATGTGCAAGAACATGCAGAAAGACCGTGCCCGCCACAACATCCTGCCGCTGTCGAAGTTCGGCCTGATGCAGATTACGCGTCAGCGCGTCCGACCGGCCATGGATGTCAACGTAGAAGAAGACTGTCCCACCTGTTTCGGCACCGGAAAGATCAAGTCGTCGATTCTTTTCACCGACCAGTTAGAGAGCAAGATTGACTGCCTCGTCAACAAGATAGGCATCAGGAAGTTCTACCTGCACGTTCATCCCTACGTGGCAGCCTACATCAATCAGGGAATGGTATCGCTGAAGCTGCGCTGGCAGATGAAGTACGGCTTAGGAGTACGCATCGTCCCCTCTCAGAAACTGGCTTTCCTGCAGTACGAATTCTACGACTCGAAACACCAGTTCATCGACATGAAAGAGGAGATTGAAACCAAAAAGTAAAGGGAACCCGCAAGAGTTCCCTTTTTTCTACTTTACCTCCTTACTCCTCAACTCCTTACTCCTCAACTCCTCACACTATCTTGAAACGCACGCGGAATGAGCGCTCGTGCTCGTCCCAGTTGGTGCCCAGCATCTCGAAGCGCCCTATCTGACCCGTCGAGCGGACGTGCTTGCCGATGCACGGGCAGACGTCGTAGTCGCCGATGCGCACCAGCCGGATGGTGTCGGAGGCATCGTCGGGCAGCCGCTCCGTCGAAACGTCGTCGGGCAGCTCGTCGCGGCTGACAAACTCGAAGGTGACGGGCAGGTCGGCCTCAATCAGCTCGTTCATCCTGCGCTCAATCTCCTTCTCCTCCTGCCGCGTGGGCTTATGGTCGAGGTGGAAGCTCATCTTGCTCTTCTTCCGCTCGACGTGGGCATTGTACGAGCGTCCGCAGCCGAAGAGCTGAATCATCGTGCGGTTCAGCAAATGCTCAGCCGTGTGGGCAGGCGGGAAAGACACATCGCGCTCTTCAAGCATCTCGTAGTCGTTGTTCTGTTTAGAAGCCATTTCAAAAACGGTATTTAGCCTTTACGGGCTGCAAAGATACAAAAAAAAAGTGAAAAGTGAAAAGTGAAAGGTGAAAAGTGGAAAAAAATACGTAACTTTGCGCTTGTTTTGAAACATGACAGAAACAATATGTTAAAACTTTCCGAATTACAGCTGGTCAGTTCTCGCAAGGCGCTCAACAACATTCCTGAAGGGAAGGTGCTCATCAATACCATCAACGCCCACTCTTACAACGTGGCCCAGAAGGACGACCTCTTTGCACAGGCGCTTGCCGGAGGCGACTATCTCATTCCCGACGGTGCCTCGGTCGTCAAGGCCTGCCGATGGCTGAAAGGCAAGTCGCAACCCGAGGAGCGCATTGCCGGCTGGGACCTATTTGAATTCGAAATGAATCGCCTTAAAGCGAAGAGCGAAAAGTGCAAAGTCATGTTCATGGGCTCATCCGAGCGCGTGCTGCAGCTCATCCGCGAGCGCGCTGCCAAGGACTATCCACAGCTCGACGTCGTCACCTACTCCCCACCCTACAAGCCCGAGTTCACCGCCGACGACAATGCCGCCATCATTAGCGCCATCAACGCAGCCAACCCCGACCTGCTCTGGATAGGCATGACCGCCCCGAAGCAGGAGAAGTGGACCTTCCAGCATTGGCCGCAGCTCAACATCCATTGCCACGTGGGCACCATCGGCGCCGTCTTCGACTTCTACGCAGGCACCGCCCAGCGCGCACCCCTCTGGTGGCAGCGCCACTCGCTGGAGTGGCTCTACCGCCTGATAAAGGAGCCCCGCCGCATGTGGCGCCGCTACGTCGTGGGCAATCCGCTGTTCCTGTGGAACGTCCTCTCAGAGAAGTTTTAGCTTGAGCACTACCGCCGAGCGCGCAGCCACCTGGATACGGGCCGCCTCCGACGCATTCAGCGCCAGTTCCTGCGTGCCGCCGTTCAGCAGGTCGGTGGCCGTGTATGTGCCTTCGCTCATGTTCAGAAATTCGAAGGCGTGCTGGGGAATCCTGACGCTGACCGTCGCGTCGTTGTCGTCAAAATTGGCAACCACCAGCAGCTGGCTCGTCTTCGACGCCCGCCTGAGGAACATATACTGGCGGTGGCAGTCGGGGTTCACGTACATCAGGTCGTAGAACGCGCCCTCAACGACGGCCTTCTCCTTGCGGGCAATCGTCAGCACCTTCTTATAAGTATCGGCCAGCTGCTTCTCCTCCTGTGTCAGCTTCTTCGCAGCAGCCCGGCAGAGCGTGCCCACCGACCAGTAGTCGAAGATGGTGGTACGCCCGTCGTGCCCGCTGAATCCCTCCTGCTCCATGCCGCGCTCGCCGTACTCCTGGCCCGCGTAGACCATGAACGGGTTGCGCTGCATCAGCGCGTTCACCACCAGCGCCGGCACCGCCTTGCGCCCGTCGGCAGCAAAGAAGTCGGAGCCGATGCGCAGCTCGTCGTGGTTCTCGAGGAAGTAGAGCATGTGGGCGCCTATGTCGTCGGTCTGCTGCCAGGCGCCGGTAATGGCCTGCGTCGACTGCTGTCCGCGAATCACCTGGAACATCGTGTCGTACATGCCCACCTTGTCGTACAGGTAGTCGAAGCCCGAGGCCAGATAGTGGCGGTACTCGCCCGGATTGTACACCTCGCCGATGAACACCAGTTCGGGGTGCGCGGCCTTCACCTTAGCCGTAGCGTAGGCCCAGAACTCGGCAGGCACCATCTCGGCCATGTCGCAGCGGAACCCGTCGATGCCCTTCGCAGCCCAAAACAGCAGTATCTGCGTCATCTTCAGCCACGTGTCGGGAATGGGGTCGAAGTGGCCCACCCGGCCGGCGTAGTAGTCCACGCCGTAGCAAAGCTTCACCGTCTCATACCAGTCGTTCTTGCCTGGCGCATTGTGGAAGCAGTCGTTGCCAGTAGCCTTGGCGGGCTCCTCCATATATGGCTCAGTCTCACCGTGATAGAGGTCGAAGTATGGCGTAAACCTTTGACCCGGACAGTAGTAGAAATTGTTCTGCGGGTCGAAGCCCAGCTCGGCGTTGTCGTCCTCGCCCAGGTCCCTGACGCCGGCAGGCTTGCTGATGCTCTTGTATTGTCGCGCCACGTGGTTGGGCACGAAGTCGATGATGACCTTCAGGCCCGCCTTGTGCGTGCGCTCCACCAGCTGCTCAAACTCCTCCATGCGCTGACTGACGTTGACGGCCAGGTCGGGGTCGATGTCGTAGTAGTCGGCGATGGCGTAGGGCGAGCCTGCCCTACCCTTCACCACAGCCGGATGCTGGCGGGGAATGCCCTGCTCAGAGTAGTCGGTCATCGTGGCGTGGCGAATGACGCCCGTGTACCACACGTGGCTCACGCCCATCGCCTTCAGCTGTCTGAGCACCGTCGGTGTAAAGTCGTTCAACTTGCCGCAGCCGTTCTCCTCGATCGAGCCGCCCGGCTTCCGCGTCGTGTTCCTATTGCCGTAGAGGCGTGTAAAAATCTGATAAATAATGACTTTCTCCATAAGTAGCTGCAAAGTTACGAAAAGTCGTGAGAATTACAAAAAGAATTATTCTTTTTTTGCCCAGGCGCCGGATAATTCTCGCTGAGAGGAATCCCCCGCCTACAAAATTCCCCTCCTGAGTCAGGAGGGGCCAGGGGTGGTCTGAACAAGCGCAAAAGACATGAGGCCGTTCAGACCCCTCCTAACCTCCCCTGACTCAGGGGAGGAACTGACGCACATAAAAAGCCTCCCCCTCGCTGAAAAGCCTTCCAAGAGTCAGGGGAGAAAAGTTATATTGCAATATTGCGTATTGAATTCACTTTTTTTCTTGAAGATTAGGAAGGATAAAAGAATAACTATAATAATTATATATAAGTAATTGATTATTAATATATTATAATGATATTACTATTATTATTACTTTACCTCTCATATCTTCACGTCGCAAAAAACAAAATCAATACGCAATATCGCAATATAGATGCCCGTCGTCCAACAAAAATTTGCTCCGTCCAGACTCCCCCACCGCTCCGAACAGACGCTGCGTTTGCCCCGACTAAAAAACGCCCCCGCTCCTTCGGCTGTGAAGAGGCGGGGACATCGTTGTGTGTAACAGAGGGGTTCTTGAGGAGTAATCTACTTTACCTCCTCAACTCCTTTCTCTTCAACTCCTTACTTTATGCCTCGATTCCGTGGGCGCTGACCTCGCGGCTGATCTTGGCAATCATGCCCTGGAGGGCCTTGCCGGGACCGCACTCGGTGAAGTCGTCGGCACCGTCCTGAATCATCGACTGCACGCACTGGGTCCAGCGGACGCTGGAGGTGAGCTGGGCAATGAGGTTCTGCTTGATTTCGGCAGGGTCGGTATGAGGCTTGCCGTCGACGTTCTGGTAGACGGGGCACTTGGGCACGAGGAACTCAGTCTGCTCGATGGCTGCCTGCAGTTCGTCCTTGGCGGGCTGCATGAGGGGCGAGTGGAAGGCTCCGCCCACCTTCAGGGGCAGGGCACGCTTGGCTCCGGCTGCCTTGAGCTGCTCGCAGGCCTCGTTGATGGCCTCGACGTTGCCGCTGATGACTAGCTGGCCGGGGTTGTTATAGTTGGCGCAGACCACGACGTGGCCCTCGCGGTTGATGCTGGCGCAGATCTGCTCTACCTGCTCGTCGGGCAGTCCGATGATGGCTGCCATGGTCGAGGGCTGAGCCTCGCAGGCCTTCTGCATGGCCATAGCGCGGGCGTAGACAAGACGCAGACCGTCCTCGAACGAGAGGGCGCCTGCAGCGACGAGGGCCGAGAACTCGCCGAGCGAGTGGCCGGCGGTCATGGCGGGCTGGAAGGCGTCGCCCATGCAGATAGCTGAGATGACGGAGTGGAGGAATACGGCGGGCTGAGTGACCTTGGTCTGCTTCAGGTCGTCATCGGTACCGCTGAACATGATGTCGGTGATGCGGTAGCCCAGAATTTCGTTAGCCTTTTCAAACAAATCTTTTGCTGTTGCGTTGTTGTCGTAGAGGTCTTTGCCCATTCCGACAAACTGTGCTCCCTGTCCGGGAAAAACAAATGCTTTCATTTCTTTTCTTGTTGTTGTTTATGATTAATGGGTTTTATGAATTCGTAGTAGTACCAGTAGGAGTTGCGGTAGTGCTCGAGCACCTTGCCCTTGCGCTCGTCGTAGTCCTTGTAGTCGGCCTTGAGAGTCTGCAGGTCGTCGTAGTCGACGTCGAGCACGGGGTCGTGGTAGACGATGTGGGGATTGCTGCGCAGGTGGGTGTAGAGCACGAGTGCCTCGCGGTAGTGGCGGGGCAGACTGTCGTTGACCGTGTAGTAGCGGCCTATCTGGCGGGCGAAGCTGTCGAGGTCCTTGTCGATGAGCAAGCTGCAGAGCTGGTAGTCGTGAGCGGGGGCCTTGGCCTGGCCTGAGCGCTCGATGGCAGCGAGATACTCGTGTGGCTGCATGGGGCGGCGGGGCACGGCTCCGAGGAAGCGGTAGACGCTGTCGGCGGGGTACATGAGCATGCGGGCGCCGGTGGCAGTAGGCAGGATGGCCTCGCTCGACGGGTAGACGGGATAGTGGAACAGGCGGTCGCCAAGCTGGCCCTTGCGGGCGAGGGCATACATGCGCACCATGGTGAGGCTGGCATCGGTCTCGTGCGAGCTGCTGCCCACGCGCAGGGCCTCGTCGTAGTCGCGGCTGAGGAGTGCGCTCTCGGCGTGGGTACGGAAGTGGAACACGGCGTTGGTGTTGGCCGACATGGCTACGACGGTCATCATGAAGGCCATCGTGAGCATGTTGACCCACATGCAGCGCGAGAAGAGGCCCGTGGCGTGGCGCGCCTCATAGAGCTGCAGCGAGCGGGCTACCCACACAAGGCCGCCCCAGAGCACAAGCAGCAGCGGTGCCAGCCAGAGCCAGCGCCCGAGCGAGAATTGGCAGTCGGCACGCTCGCCTGCCGACGTGAGCATGGCCAGGCAGAGGAACGACGGGAAATAGGTCAGCGCGTGGAAGAACTTGCGCAGCGGCACGAGCCAGAACACGCCTAACTGGAGCAGCATCAGCAAAAGGGTGATGAGCAGGGTGCCGGTGAGCCGGTTGTAGCTGGTGCGCCCGCCGCTGAACACGTGCTGGGCGACGCTGAGCAGGTCGGCCTGGAAGAAGTATAGCCAGAGGAACGTGAAGACAACGAAAACGACAGCGCACATGACGCGGACGGTCACGGCGCTATCGTTCTTGACTGTACGGTTATAGTTCACTTCAATCCTTTAATTCTTCAATTTTAGAATTCTTCAATTCTTCAATTTTAGAATTCTTCAATTCTTCAATTCTTCTTCAGAACAACGGCCGAGCGTGCGGGGATGTAGAGCTTGAGCCACTCCTTCTTGTCCTGCACGTAGAGCGGGTCGTAGTTGGTGAGGTGGGTCACCGAGTCGTCGGCAAAGCCGTTGCCGCCGAAGTCCTTCGAGTCGGTATTGAGCACGACGTCGTAGGAGCCTGTGGGCACGAGGAAGCCGTAGTCGGTGTAGCTGCGGTCGGGCGAGAAGTTGAAGACGAAGACGAGGTCGCCGCGCATGAAGCAGAGCACCTTGTCGCCCTCGTCGTGCCATATCTCGGTGACGGGCGTAGCCTGGAAGTTCTTCTGGCTCTTGATGACCTCGAGCATGCGGCGGTCGAAGTCGCCGAGCCAGTGGTAGCACAGGTCCTTGTTGTCGACGAGGTTCCACTGGCGGCGTGCGTACTTATAGCTCCAGCCGTTGCCCTCGCGTGGGAAGTCAATCCACTCGGGATGTCCGAACTCGTTGCCCATGAAGTTGAGGTAGCCACCGTTGATGCAGCCTGCGGTGACGAGGCGAATCATCTTGTGGAGGGCAATGCCGCGCTGGGCCAGGTCGTTGACGTCCTTCTTGGCAAAGTGCCAGTACATGTCGGCGTCGATGAGGCGGAAGATGATGGTCTTGTCGCCCACCAGTGCCTGGTCGTGGCTCTCGCAGTAGGAGATGGTCTTCTCGTCGGGACGGCGGTTGCGCACCTCCCAGAAGATGCTGGTCACGTTGATGTCCTCGTCGCGTACCTCTTTTATAGTCTTTATCCAGTAGTCGGGAATGTTCATGGCCATGCGGTAGTCGAAGCCGTAGCCGCCGTCCTCGAACTTGGCAGCCAGTCC
>CAMHHO010000109.1:0-9551 GCA_946184965.1 uncultured Prevotellaceae bacterium
ATGGGAAATGCAAAATGATTGGTACTCAATTCATTAAACAACAAATAGATGAGGGTCATCTCCTTCTGCGAGAGATACCTCTCTCTCCGCTTTTTAATGAAAAGGGAATCAATCAGGTTCCCTTTTTTCGTGCCTGATTGTCAACAGCGCCTGCATATTGTTCTCCAATCCGCAAACGGTCGTTCGCCTTTAAGCAAACGACCGTTCAGCTGTACGCGCCTGAAACGCAATTCCGGACTATGACTGACCTAACCTGAATATCAGTTTCTTACCGAATGAACAACAGTTCGCGATACTTCGGCAGTGGCCAGAGGCTGTCGTCAACAATCAGTTCCAGCTTGTCAATCTCGTAGCGAATATCATCGAGCTTCGGCTCCACGGAGTCGTGGTAGGCAATGGCCTTCTGGTGTTCATCTTCAATCTTGTTGGCCTTCTTACGAGCCTCAATCAGTTCTTCAACACCTTTCTCGATGGTGCTGGTACGCTCGGCAATCTCCTGGATGATTTTCTTGTTGCGGGCTGAGAGCTTGTCAGCGGTGTCGATGGGGAAGACAACAGCCATGTTGCTGATATTCTGCAGCAGCTGCGTCTGGTAGCGGGTAGCGACGGGGATGATGTGGTTCATCGAGAGGTCGCCCAATACGCGGGCCTCTATCTGAATCTTCTTCGTGTAAGTCTCCCACTTCACCTCGTTGCGGGCTTCCAGTTCCTTCTTGGTCATCACGCCAAGGCTCTCGAACATCTTGACGCTGGAATCGTCGAGGTAGCGCTCAAAGATTTTCGGACACGACTTCTCTACGTCGAGGCCGCGCTTCTCAGCTTCAATAACCCATTCGTCGCTATAGCCGTTGCCGTCGAAGCGGATGGGCTTGCAGGTCTTGATGTCCTCGCGCAGCACTTCAATGATGGCGTGGAACGTGGCACTGTGGCCTGTGCCATCTAGTTTCTTCTCCAGTTCGGGAACGCGGGCATCCACACGCTTCTTGAAGTCTGCAAGGGCTTCGGCGACGGCGCTGTTCAGCGCAATCATGGCCGAGGCGCAGTTGGCCTCTGAGCCTACAGCACGGAACTCGAAGCGGTTGCCGGTGAAGGCGAAAGGCGACGTACGGTTGCGGTCGGTATTGTCGATGAAGAGTTCGGGAATCTCGGGGATATCCATCTTCATTCCCTGTTTGCCAGCTATTGCGAGGATGTCTCTGACGTCGGCCTTCTCGATGTGGTCGAGCAACTCGCTGACCTGCTTGCCGAGGAACGACGAGATAATGGCGGGCGGTGCCTCGTTGGCTCCCAAGCGGTGGGCATTGGTGGCTGACATGATGCTGGCTTTCAGCAGACCGTTGTGGCGCCAGACGCCCATGAGCGTTTCAACTATGAATGTGGCGAATCGCAGGTTCTGCTCGGCCGTCTTGCCGGGGGCGTGGAGCAGTACGCCGTTGTCTGTGCTCAGCGACCAGTTGTTGTGCTTGCCCGAGCCGTTAATGCCAGCAAAGGGCTTTTCGTGAAGCAGCACGCGGAAGCCGTGCTTGCGGGCCACGCGCTTCATCAGCGACATCAGCAGCATGTTATGGTCGACGGCCAGGTTGGTCTCCTCGAAGATGGGGGCCAGCTCAAACTGGTTGGGTGCCACCTCGTTGTGGCGCGTCTTGCAGGGAATGCCCAGTTCGAGTGCGACAATCTCCAGCTCGCGCATAAAAGCGGCGACGCGCTCGGGGATGGAGCCGAAGTAGTGGTCGTCCATCTGCTGGTTCTTGGCCGAGTCGTGGCCCATCAGGGTGCGGCCCGTCAGCAGCAGGTCAGGACGGGCAGAATAGAGCCCCTCGTCAACGAGGAAGTACTCCTGCTCCCAGCCGAGGTTGGAGGTCACCTTCTTAACCGTTGGGTCGAAATAATGGCACACATCCGTGGCAGCCACGTTAACGGCATGCAGCGCACGAAGCAGCGGAGCTTTGTAGTCGAGCGCCTCGCCCGTGTACGATATAAATACGGTGGGGATGCAGAGCGTGTCGTCGATGATGAAGACGGGCGACGTGGGGTCCCAGGCCGAGTAGCCACGGGCCTCGAACGTTGAACGGATGCCACCGCTGGGGAAAGATGAGGCATCGGGCTCCTGCTGGACGAGCAGCTTGCCGGTGAACTCCTCGACCATGCCGCCCTTGCCGTCGTGCTCGATAAACGAGTCGTGCTTCTCGGCAGTGCCTTCAGTCAGCGGCTGGAACCAGTGGGTGTAGTGCGTTACACCATTCTCCGTGGCCCACTGTTTCATGCCGGCAGCAACGGCATCGGCCACGTCGCGGTCGAGCCGTGCACCGTTCTCGATCACGTCAATCATCTTTTCGTACACGTCCTTGGGCAGGTACTTGTACATTTTCTCACGGTTGAAGACCTTGCTACCGAAATACTTCGCGGGTCTGTCACTGGGTGTTTTTACGTCGAGAGGTTTCTTTTTGAAGGCCTCGCCGACAACCTGAAATCTTAATGCTTCCATAATCGTCTTTCTAATTTAGTTTATACTCTTTTGCTTACTATTTGTCTGCAAATCTGCTGCAAAGGTACGCATAATGACAGTAAAATCAAAAACTTTGATAGCAGATTGTTCAAGAAATGTTTCGTATTATATCATTTTGTAAAGTCTGGGCCGTTCAAAGACGTCAAATTGCTTTCTTCTTAGCTCAAAAACATGCTTCTTTGTTACAAAGTGTCAAAAGGGAGCAGTTTTTGGGGAAATCATCAATTGATTTGGACTATTTATAGTAACTTTGCGCGAAAAAATCAAATTGACATGGCAAGCAACGCAGATTTTGTTCAATACATTGCAGACCAGTGCAGCGGAGCTGGCGAGATAGTCACCAAGAAAATGTTTGGCGACTATGGTATTTATTGCGACGGTAAGATTTTCGGACTCATTTGCGACGACCGTTTCTACCTGAAGCCGACAGAGATGGGGCGCAAACTGTTGCGGGTTGTGGATATGCGCCCACCCTACGACGGTGCCAAGGACTACTTCTACATTGCCGACGTGGATGACCGCGACTATCTGTCGCAGCTTGTCAGCGAGACGTGCAAGGAACTCCCAATGCCGAAACAAAAAGCATCAAGGAAAAAGTAAATATCCCCCTATTGTACGCCCCGCTGCCACTTCTCGATGCGCTGCAGCGCTTCCTCGGTGCGCTCGTGACTACCGAAGGCTGTGAAGCGGACATAGCCCTCGCCCGATGGACCGAAACCGACGCCGGGGGTGCAGACGACGTTCGCACCATAGAGCAGGGCTTCGAAGAACTGCCAGGAACTCATGCCGTCGGGCGTGCGCATCCAGATGTAAGGGGCATTTTCGCCACCGTAGCATTCGAAACCAAGGTTGCGCAGGACGGAGAGCATCTTCTTGGCGTTCTGCATATAGTAGTCGATAGTCTGCTGCACCTGCTGCTTGCCTTCGGGCGAGTAGATGGCCTCGGCGGCTCGCTGGGAGATATAGCTCGTGCCGTTGAACTTAGTGCACTGGCGGCGCAGCCAGAGCTGATTAAGGGGTATGCGTTCGCCCTCGAAGGTGCTGACGCTGACATCCTTAGGTACGATGGTGTAGCCACAGCGGACGCCAGTGAAGCCAGCGGTCTTAGAGAACGATCGGAACTCAACGGCACACTTGCGGGCGCCGCGAATCTCGTAAATAGAGTGCGGGATGTCCGGGTCTTGGATGTAAGCCTGGTAGGCGGCATCGAAGAGGATGAGGGCGTCGTTCTTCAAGGCGTAGTTCACCCACTTGCGCAGTTCCTGCTTAGTGATGACGGTGCCCGTGGGGTTGTTGGGGTAGCAGAGGTAGATGACGTCGACGGGGCGTCCCTTGGGTAACTCGGGTATGAAACCGTTCTCTGCTGTCGTAGGCATATAACGCACGTTGGTCCAGCGGCCGTCGCGGTAGGTACCGCAGCGGCCTATCATGACGTTGGAGTCGATATAGACGGGATAGATTGGGTCGGTGACGCCGATAAAGTTGTCCCAGTGGAGCAGTTCCTGGAAATTGCCGGTGTCGCTTTTGGCACCGTCGTTGATGAAGACCTCGTCGATGCTGAGTCGGACGCCACGCGGCACGAAGTCGTTCTTTAGGATGGCCTCGCGCAGAAAGTCGTAGCCCTGCTCGGGACCATAACCCCGAAAACCATCGGCGGTGGCCATCTCGTCGACAGCCTTGTGCATGGCCTCGACGACTGCGGGGCAGAGGGGCTGGGTGACGTCGCCGATGCCGAGGCTGATGACGTCGGCCTTGGGATGCATCACACGGAAGGCGTTGACCTTTTTGGCGATGTCGGCGAACAGATAGTTGTTTTGTAGGTTCAGGAAGTGGATGTTTACTAATGCCATATCGTTTTTACTTTATTTCATTTCTATTTCTCCGTCGAAGACAAATTCAGCGGGGCCGGTCATGTATACGTGATTGTTCGATTTGTGCCACTCAATGTGGAGGGTGCCGCCGTCCATCACGATGTCGCTTATTCTTTCCGCACGTCCTGACAGGCAGGCAGCGACGGCGGTTGCACAGGCGCCAGTGCCGCAGGCCATCGTAATGCCACTGCCTCGTTCCCAAACACGTGTTCTGATGCTGCCGTCGGACTGAATGCGGGCAAACTCGATGTTGCAGCGCTGGGGGAAGGCAGGATGGCGTTCAAGGACAGGCCCCGTTACGCCCACCTGATTGACGTCGTCGGTGAAGATGACGTAGTGAGGGTTGCCCATCGAGACAAAGATTCCCTTGCACATTCCCCTATTGCCCACAAACAGTGATTCATCATCCAGTATAGGTTCGCCCATGTCTACCGTAACGGATTCAACCTTACTGCCAGTTAGGTGTAATATGAGCGTTTTAATGCCTGACTGCGTTAGTAAGCGAATCTCCGTTTTACCTGTGATGGCTTTTTCATAGAGATACTTGCCGATGCAGCGACTGGCATTGCCGCACATCATGGCTTCGGAGCCGTCGGCGTTGAAGATTCGCATAGAGAAATCGGCCTCGGGGACGGGACTGCGGTCGATGAGGACAAGGCCGTCGGAGCCGATGCCTTTGTGACGGTCGCTCCACACTATGGCGCAGGTCTGCGGGTCGGCTATGGGATGCTGCATGGCATTGACGTAGATGTAGTCGTTGCCGCATCCGTGCATTTTGGTAAATGGAATCCTCATTTGGATAGATATTCGTTTACTTTCTTGGCTGTCTCGATGCCGCTAGCCATAGCGCGGACTACGAGCGAGGCGCCGTTTTGGGCATCGCCGCAGATGAAAACGTTGGCGGGGAATTCGGGATGCTCTGGCTTGAGGAAGCCCATGGCCAGTAGGCAAAGCTCAGCCTTGATGATGAAGGGCTCACTTTTCTCCACCATGATAGGACGACCACCGTCGGGATTAGGTTTCCAATCTATCTCCTGCACCTTGACGCCTGTGAGACGACCGTTCTCGCCAAGGAACTCAAGGGTATTGATGTTCCAGCGGCGGGTGCAGCCCTCCTCGTGGCTTGAGGTGGTCTTGAGCGTGCGCGGCCAGTTTGGCCAGGGGTTCTGCGGGTCGTCAGGGCCTTCCACGGGACGGGGCATTATTTCAATCTGCGTGACGCTTTTGCAACCCTGGCGATGAGCCGTACCAATACAGTCGGAGCCAGTGTCGCCGCCACCGATGACGAGTACGTCCTTGCCATGGGCGGTGATGCGGTCATCCTTACTAAACTCGATGCCGGCGAGTACGCGGTTCTGCTGCGACAGCAGTTCGAGGGCGAAGTGAACGCCCTTCAGCTGGCGGCCTGGTGCCATCAGGTCGCGGGCCGTGGGGGTACCGGTGGCGAGGACGACAGCGGAGTATTGCGGCGCGAGCTGCGATGATATCGCAGCATACGGGATAGCTTCGCCATAGCGGAAGGCGATGCCCTCCTGCTCCATCATCTTGATGCGGCGGTCGATAATGGCCTTGTTAAGTTTGAAGTTGGGAATGCCATAACGGAGGAGACCACCGGCGGCCTCGTTCTTCTCAAAGACGGTGACGGTGTAGCCCATCTGGTTGAGGGCGTCGGCGGCGGCGAGGCCGGCAGGGCCGGCGCCGATGACGGCTACGCTCATGCCGTTTCTAATTGGTACTTGGGGCTGGATATAGCCCTCACGGAAAGCGCCCTCGATAATGGCGCACTCATCCTCGCGGTTGGTTGTCGGTTCGTGGTTAAAGCGGTTCAGCACACAGGCCTTCTCGCACAGGGCCGGACAGATGCGGCCGGTGAACTCTGGGAAGGGGTTGGTGCTCGTGAGCAGGCGGAAGGCCAGTTCCCAGTCGCCCTTATACAGCGCATCGTTCCATTCGGGGGCCTTGTTGCCTAACGGACAAGCCCAGTGGCAGAAGGGCACGCCGCAGTCCATGCAGCGCGAAGCCTGCTCACGGCGCTGATGCGTGTTGAGTGTCTGCTCCACCTCGCCGAAGTCGTGGATTCTATCGTGAATCGGACGGTAGCCCGCCTCCTGGCGGTGTATCTCTAAAAATGCTTTCGGATTTCCCATATCTTTACTTTTTTACCTTTTCCTAATAGTCTCGCTGTATGTCAGCTATTTTCTCGTGTAGTTTCTTCATTTGTTCCTCCTGCAGCACGCGTTTGTACTCAATGGGGACCACCTGTACGAAGTCCTCGACCACGCGCGACCAGTCGTCGAGCATCCGCCCTGCCAGTGCCGATCCTGTATGCAGATAGTGCTGACGGACAAGCTCCAGGAGTTCCTTGCGCGAGACGCTGTCCTCGACGAGGTTGATCTCCACCATATCCATATTGCAGAAGTAGTCAAACGTATGTTTGGGGTCATAGACGTAAGCCAGTCCGCCCGACATGCCGGCCGCGAAGTTGCGCCCTGTCTCGCCGAGTACCACGACACGTCCGCCGGTCATGTATTCGCAGCAGTGGTCGCCAGCACCCTCGATGACGGCGATGGCTCCTGAGTTGCGCACGCCGAAGCGCTCGCCTACTTTACCATTGATGTAGAGTTCGCCGGAGGTGGCACCATACAGGCCAGTGTTACCGGCGATGATATTGTCTTCGGCCTTGAAGTCCTCGCTGCGACGTGCTGGAGGCAGGATGCTGATGCGTCCGCCACTAAGCCCCTTGCCAAAGTAGTCGTTACACTCGCCTTCGAGTTTGAGGTTGAGTCCGCGCACGGCAAATGCTCCAAGCGACTGGCCCGCCGAACCCTTGAACTTGATGTTTATCGTATTATCGGGCAGGCCTGCCTCGCCATATTTCTTGGCGATGGCACCGCTGAGCATCGTCGTCACGGCACGGTCGGTATTTTTGATGGCATAGTCAAGCGTCACTTCCTCCTGTTCGTCAATGGCTTTTTGAGCAGCCTTGATGATTTCCTCGTCCTTGACGCCCGTTACCTTCGTATAGGCACCACGATCCCAATAGAGTGGTTTCTCTGTGTCGGGCTTGTGCAGCAGACGGCCGAAGTCGATGGTCTTCTGCTTGTCAGTGGCATTCTGAGTGTTCACCTCGATGAGTTCGGTATGTCCGATGATTTCCTTCAGGCTGTGTACGCCCATTTCAGCAAGGTATTCGCGCACCTGCTGGGCAAGGAATGTGAAGTAGTTCACCACATACTCGGCACGGCCTTCGAAGTGCTTGCGAAGCTCCGGGTTCTGCGTCGCCACACCCATTGGACAGGTATTGGTATTGCACTTGCGCATCATCACGCAGCCTAAGACGATGATAGGCAGCGTGCCGAATGAGAACTCATCGGCACCGAGCATCGCCATGATGATGACATCCTTCGCCGTCTTCAGTTGACCGTCGGTCTGCAGGCGCACCTGGTTCCGCAGGCCGTTGCGCACCAGCGTCTGCTGCGTCTCGGCCAGACCAATCTCCGGCGAGATGCCCGCAAAGCGCATACTGCTGGCAGGCGATGCCCCCGTACCGCCCTCGGCACCGCTGATAACGATGAGGTCGGCCTTAGCCTTGGCAACACCAGCAGCAATCGTACCCACACCACTCTCGGCTACCAGCTTCACGCTGACAGCTGCCGTCGGGTTGATGTTCTTGAGGTCGAAGATGAGCTGTGCCAAGTCTTCGATAGAGTAGATGTCGTGGTGAGGCGGCGGTGAAATGAGCGAGATGCCGGGGATGGCATTGCGCGTCTTGGCAATAATCTCGTTTACTTTGAAGCCGGGCAGCTGTCCGCCTTCGCCGGGCTTCGCGCCCTGTGCCACCTTGATTTGTATCTCCTCGGCATTCACCAGATACTCTGCTGTTACTCCGAAACGTCCGCTGGCTATCTGCTTGGTCTTGCTCGACAGCGATACACCGTCAACCTCTGAGTGGTAGCGGGCATTGTCTTCACCGCCCTCTCCTGTGTTAGAGCGAGTTCCAAGTTTGTTCATGGCCAGTGCAAGAGCCTCGTGGGCCTCGATGCTCAAGGCTCCGAAACTCATGGCTCCCGTTACGAAGTGCTTCACGATAGACTCTACAGGCTCCACCTCATCAATAGGCGTAGGCTTTGCCGCCTTCTTCCAACCGAAGAAATCTCGGATAAAGATGGGACAGTCTTTTTCATCGACAAGATATTCCCATTCCTTGAACTTCTTATAACTGCCCAATCGGGTGGCCAACTGAAGATTCGCTATGGTTTCTGGATTCCAAGCATGCTTGATGCCATCCTTGCGCCATGAGAACTGTCCGTGGTTCTTCAATAGCGATTGTTCTTGAGCAGCTATTTGCAGACGTATAGCATCCCTCGCAATCTCCTTTAGCCCGATGCCACCGATGGTGCTCACTTCTGTGCCGAAGTACCTGCGCAGCAAGTCCTCGCTCAAACCGATGCTCTCGAAAATCTTTGCGCCACGATACGAGCGGATGGTCGAAATGCCCATCTTCGACATAATCTTCTTCAGCCCCTTGTCCACGGCCTTAATATAGTTTTTCTCTGCCGTAGCGTATTCCTCTTGTATCTTTCCGCGCTTAACCAGGTCGTCGAGAATGGCAAAGGTCATGTACGGACACAGTGCACTGGCACCATAGCCCAGCAACAATGCAGCGTGCATCGTTTCGCGTATCTCACCACTCTCCACAATGAGTGCTGTCTGCACGCGCTTGCCCACTGAAATCAGATAATGATGAACGGCGCTGACTGCTAAGAGCGACGGGATTGCCGCATGTTCATTGTCAATATCGCGGTCTGTCAGGATAATATAGTTAACACCTTCGTCCACGCTACGCTCTGCCTCATTACAGAGGTAGTCTATTGCCTGACGCAGTCCCTCTTCACCCTTCTCGATATCGAAGAGGATAGGAAGCTTCTTCGTCTTGAATCCCTTATACCTTATATTACAGAGTATATCGAGTTGCGTGTTAGTCAGTACAGGCTGAGGCAGGCGAACCATCTTGCAGTTCAAGGCGTCGGGTGTCAGAATGTTGGTGCCCACGGCACCGATATACTCCGTTAACGACATCACCAACTCTTCGCGAATAGGGTCGATGGCGGGATTCGTCACCTGAGCGAACTGCTGGCGGAAGTAATTGAAAAGCAGCTGCGGACGGTCGCTGA
>CAMHHO010000110.1:0-9511 GCA_946184965.1 uncultured Prevotellaceae bacterium
AGTGGTCGTACCAGATACGGCGCGCCGAGGATGTGGCGTGGGCCGTCAGCCGTGCGTTCTACATTGCCCGTACGGGGCGTCCCGGCCCTGTGGTGCTCGACTTCACGAAGAATGCTCAGGTCGAGGAGATTGACTGGGAGCCCCGCAAGGTGGACTTCGTGCGCTCGTACGTGCCTTATCCGAAACTTGACGAGGCTGCCGTCCGCGAGGCTGCCGAGCTGATTAACAACGCCCAGCGCCCGCTGGCCTTGGTGGGGCAGGGGGTAGAGCTCGGCAATGCCCAGGAGGAGCTGAAGGCTTTTCTAGAAAAGGCCGACATCCCCGCTGGCCGGACGATGCTCGGACTCTCGGCGCTGCCGTCGAACCATCCGCTGAACGTCGGCATGCTGGGCATGCACGGCAACTACGCCGTCAACCTGAAGGAGCAGGAGTGCGACGTGCTGATTGCCATCGGCATGCGCTTCTCTGACCGCGTGACGGGCAACGTGAAGACCTACGCCAAGCAGGCTAAGATCATCCATCTCGACATCGACCGCTCTGAGATTGACAAGAACGTGAAGACCAACGTGGCCGTGGTGGCCGACTGCAAGGAGTCGCTGCCCGCCCTGACGGCCTTGCTCCATACGAACAAGCATGCGGAATGGCGTGAGTCGTTCAAGGCTTTAGACGAGAAAGAACGCACGAAGGTCATCGAGCCGGCCATCCATCCGACGGAGGGCCCGCTGCTGATGGGCGAGGTGGTCAATGCCGTTGCCGAGCGGGCTCAGGACGATGCTGTCCTTGTGACGGATGTCGGTCAGAACCAGTTGTTTGCAACCCGTTACTTCAAGTATCACCACAAGCGCAGCATCTGCACCAGCGGCGGCTTGGGAACGATGGGCTACGGCATGCCGGCAGCCATCGGTGCCACCTTTGCTGCCCCCGGCCGGCAGGTGTGCTGCTTCATGGGCGACGGCGGCTTCCAGATGAATATCCAGGAGCTGGGCACCATCATGGAGCAGAAGGCGCCGGTGAAGATGATTCTGATGAACAACCACTATCTGGGCAATGTGCGCCAGTGGCAGGATATGTTCTGGATGCGCCGCAAGTCGTTCACCAAGATGCTGAACCCCTGCTACGAGCTGATTGCCCAGGGCTACGGCATTCCCTACGCGGCCGTTACCGACCGCAGCCAGCTTGCTGCCGCCGTTGAGCGCATGCTGACGACCGACGGTCCGTTCATCATGGAGTGCGCCATCAAGGAGGAGGACAACGTGCTGCCGATGACGCCGCCGGGCATGAATGTCGATGATATGATGTTGGAGATTTGATAAGGGTAAAAAGGTAAGAAAGTAAAAAGGTAAAAAAGTAAAATGGAAGAGAAGAAACTCTATACCCTGCTGGTCTACTCTGAGAACGTGGCGGGTATCCTGAACCAGATTACCGCTGTGTTTACGCGCCGCCAGGTGAACATCGAGAGTCTGAACGTCAGCGCATCGAGCATTCCCGGCGTGCATAAGTACACCATCACCGCCTGGAGCGACGAGGACCAGATTATCAAGATAACGCGCCAGATAGAGAAGAAAATCGACGTGGTGAAGGCCAACTACTTCACTGACGAACAGCTGTTTATCCGCGAGACGGGACTCTACAAGCTGTCGACGGAGAAAGTGCTTGAGAACCCGGAAATCTCGCGCACCATACGCCGCTTCGGTGCCAGCATCATCGAGGTGAACCCCACGTACACCATCGTGATGATGTACGGCGTGACGGAGCAGATTATCGAGCTCTTCCGTGCCCTCGATGCCTTCGACTGTGTGTTTCAGTACACCCGCTCGGGCCGCATCGCCGTTACCCGTGGCAAGCAGGAGCAGGTCAGTGCATTCTTAGAGGAAAGAGAGCAGCATCATGGATAAGGTAGGACGTTACGAGTTTATGGCCGAGCCGTTCCACTGCGACTTCTCGGGCCGCCTGTTCATGGGGCACTTGGGCAACCACCTGCTCAACGCCGCCGACTTCCACTCTTCGGCACGCGGCTTCGGCATGAAGTATCTGCTGGGCATTCAGCGCTCGTGGGTGCTCTCGCGGCTGGCCATCGAGATGACAGAAATGCCGCCGATGTACACGAAGTTCAACGTCGAGACGTGGGTGGAGTCGGCCATGCGCTACTTCACCAGCCGTAGCTTCGCCGTCATCGGCCAAGAACCAACACCCAACACCCAACACCCAACACCCAAAATCTACGGCTACGGCTGCAGCATCTGGGCGATGATCGACACCGAGACGCGCCAGCCGACCGACATCTACTCGATTGACAACGGCGCCATCAAGAACTGGATAGTAGCCGACCGCGAGTGCCCCATCGACAAGGGCGGCCGCGTCAAGATGTCGGACGATGCCCAGCTCGTGCGCACCATCGACACCTATTACAACGACGTCGACATCAACGGCCATATCAACTCGGTGAAGTACATCGAGCACGTACTCGACCTCTGGCCGATGGACTGGTATCGCGAGCATGCCGTCAAGCGTTTCGAGATTGCCTACGTGGCTGAGGCTCATGCCGGCGACCGCCTCTCGTTCTATCGCGAGGACGGTGCCGACGGCGAATACTCCATTCGCATTGTCCGCACCGACGGCACTGAGTGCTGTCGCAGCAAGGTGGTGTTCACGCATTAGGATGCAAATAAATCCTAATTTATTTTGTAGTGTCCCCGCTTATTGCTAATTTTGCATCCGATTTCTAAGTTAACCCCTCGTCGTGCCCTCGTGTAGGGTGGGAGTGGACTGACAAAACGACGGCTCTCGGGTTAGGGCTGGCATGGTACACAAGGGATAAGTATAACATTTTAATTATTTAGCTATTATGGCAGAAATGAATTTTGGTGGCGTTATCGAAACTGTAGTCACCAGCAAGGAGTTCTCACTCGAGAAAGCACGTGAAGTATTAAAGGATGAAGTCATCGCCGTCATCGGCTACGGTGTGCAGGGGCCCGGACAGGCCTGCAACCTGCGCGACAACGGCTTCAACGTCATCGTCGGACAGCGCGCAGGCAAGACCTACGACAAGGCCGTGGCCGACGGCTGGGTGCCCGGCAAGACGCTCTTCAGCATTGAAGAGGCCGCCGAGAAGGGCACCATCCTCTGCATGCTGCTCTCCGACGCTGGTCAGATTCAGCAGTGGCCCACCATCAAGAAATACCTGAAGCCCGGCAAGACACTGTACTACAGCCACGGCTTCGCCATTAACTGGAGCGACCGCACGGGCGTCATACCCCCGAAGGACGTCGACGTCATCATGGTGGCTCCTAAGGGCTCAGGCACCAGCCTCCGCACCATGTTCTGCGAGGGCCGCGGCCTGAACTGCTCGTACGCCATCTATCAGGACGCTACGGGCAAGGCCAAGGACAAGACGCTGGCCTTCGGTATCGGTATCGGTGCCGGCTATCTGTTCGAGACAACATTCCAGCGCGAGGCTACCTCTGACCTCACCGGTGAGCGCGGCTCGCTGATGGGTGCCATCCAGGGCCTGCTGCTGGCTCAGTACGAAGTGCTGCGCGAGAACGGCCACTCGCCCTCGGAGGCCTTCAACGAGACCGTCGAGGAGCTCACCCAGAGCCTCGGCCCGCTCTTCGGTGCCAAGGGAATGGACTGGATGTACGCCAACTGCTCGACCACCGCTCAGCGCGGTGCCCTCGACTGGGCTCCCCGTTTCCACGACGCCATCAAGCCCGTCATGGAGTGGCTCTACTACTCGGTGAAGACCGGCAACGAGGCACAGATCACCATCGACGCCAACTCGAAGCCCGACTACCGTGCCGGCCTGGAGAAGGAGCTCGAGGCCATGCGCAATCAGGAGATGTGGCGCGCCGGCGAGACCGTCCGCAAGCTGCGTCCTGAGAACCAGGAACTGTAAGGAGTGAAAAAGTGATAACTGAAAAGCTTCCGAATCGTTCAGCGGTTCGGAAGCTTTTTTGTTGATTGGCGAAAAAGTAGCCTTTGTATTAGAATCTTTTAGAACTTAGCCATATTGCCATAAGGGGATCTGCTATGGTGTACATTCCTTCTTGGCGAGTCAGTAAGTCATAATCCAACAGTTTTTTTGCGGCTGCCTGTACTGCACTTGGAGACTTCATCTTATGACGCTTGATGAACGTAGCAGACGTAATGCTTTTGACGGGCGCGTTCTCTTCGCTGATTGCATAGAGCAATTCTTTCTGTGTGTCGCTGACAAAAGCCAGTTGTTCCCTGAGTCTCGGTTCACATTCCAACACATAATTATCAATCAGTTGCTTGACGGCTTCGACACTACATTTCCCTCCTTGCAAGGCCAGGTTGAAGGTGTCCTTCATAATTCGTTGTAAGTAGAGCGTCACTCCCAAGAACGTATCATATACCAACTTGATGGCTGCCTCGTCAATGTTCTTGCCAGCTAACAGGAAATGGTTATAGGCAAAATCCTTGTAGACATCAAAAGGAATTGGATTCAGGACGATGCTGCGTGTACTCATGAAAAATGGCCGCTTTTCCGAGAAAAACATTTCTTCCATTAGTCGGCGCTGACTGCCTGCGAACACAAAGTTGGCGTTGCTGAGTTGCTGAATATGTGAACGTAAAAGGGCTTCAACGTTTTTCTCCGGATATCTGGTTATTTGCTGGAATTCGTCAATGACGATGATGCACCGTCGGTCTGCCTTTTCTATATACTGAAATATTTCTTTCAGCGTATAGTCGGGCATTGTGATGTCGCCGAGTCGGATGTTAAATGTCGGTGTGTTTTGCACAGGATCATAGCCAAAACTAGCACTTAGAGAGCGCAATGTGGCAGTAAACAGCTTCATCATTCTTTTATTCCTTTTGGCAATAGCATCAAAGGCCACTGCCCCAAACAATTGGATGAATTCACGGAATGATGTGGTATGTAGTATATCGATATTAAGAAACAGATAGTCGCTGCCCATCCTTTCACTATCGAAGCAGTGTTCTACGAGTTTGCTCTTTCCCATTCGCCTTTGCGACATAAGCACTACGTTTTCCTCACTTTTCAGGAAATCCTTTAGCTGTTTTGTCTCCTGTTCACGGTCACAGAAATATTGATCAGGTATCTTGCCTGAAACGATAAATGGGTTTTCTTTCTTTGCCATTGCCTTTAAATCTTAAACAACGCTGCAAAGATACAAAACTTTTCTGAGAGAACGCCAAATTATTCTGAAAAAGTTATTTTAGTAGAATAATTTCTTGTGTTCTAAGTTTTGTTATCATTGCCAGTTGCCACCGATATGTATTCTATGAAGATTGCCTCCGGGTAAACCCGACTGTTGCTCCGACTAAAGGGGGCGTTTGGTCGGTGCAAAAGCCATGCGCAATGAAAGAAAATGCTGTTTTGCTGCATTCTTCTGCCATTTTTACCATAAGTCATTTGCTCTTTATATCCTGCACTTCTTGCACTTTTTACATATGCGCGGGTGCGGGAGGTGCAAGAAGTGCAGGTTGTTTTCTGCGATTGATAATACAGTAGGGGAAATAAAATTTCTCCGATATTCTTTTGAGTATCGGAGTTTTTTTTTGTATCTTTGCACACAAAACTAAAAACAAGTTCATTTATGCTGAGAAAAATCAGAATCGTATTGGCTGCTGTAATGTTCGTTGGCATCACGCTGCTGTTCCTTGACTTTACGGGAACGCTGCACACGTGGCTGGGCTGGATGGCGAAGATTCAGCTGCTGCCGGCGGTGATGGCGCTGAACGTGGTGGTCATCGTGGCGCTGGCCGTGCTGACGCTCGTCTTCGGCCGCATCTATTGTTCGGTCATCTGTCCGTTGGGCATTCTTCAGGACGTGCTGGCGCGGCTGCGCCGTAAGAAGAACAAGTACAGCTATTCGAAGGAGGTGCGCTGGCTGCGCTATCCCATGCTGGTGCTGGGTGTCGTGGCAGCGGTGGCCGGCATCGGCTCGCTGTTCCAGCTGCTGGCGCCCTACAGTGCCTTCGGTCGCATTGCGACGATGGTGCTGCAGCCGCTGTGGATGCTGGGCAACAACGTGCTGGGCTTCCTGGCCGAGCGGGCCGACAGCTATGCCTTCTATACGGTTGACGTGTGGATGAAGTCGCTGCCGGTGCTTATCGTGGCCGTGGCGACGCTGATAGTGCTGGCTGTGCTGGCGTGGCGCGGCGGCCGTATGTATTGCAATACCATCTGTCCGGTGGGAACGGTATTGTCGTTCCTTGCGCGCTTCTCGTGGCTGAAGATACGGTTCGACGAGGAGAAGTGCCGCAACTGCTCAATGTGCTCGAAGAACTGCAAGGCGGCGTGCATCGACTATAAGACCCACTCGGTGGACTACTCGCGCTGCGTGGTCTGCGGCAACTGTATTGAGAGTTGTAAGTTTGGGGCGCTGAAATATGGAAGTGAAAAACGAAAAGTGAAAAGTGAGGAAACATCTTCGGAGCGTCGCTCGTTCCTCGTTGGTGCAGCCCTTGTTACTACCGCCGCGATGGCCCAGAAGAAGGAGAAGCTGATGGATGGTGGACTGGCTGAACTGGAGGATAAGGTGGCACCTGAGCGGCAGACGCCGCTGACGCCGCCGGGCTCGCTGTCGTTCGACTATTATGCCAAGCGGTGTACGGGCTGTCAGCTCTGTGTGTCGGAGTGTCCGAACGGCGTGCTGCGGCCAACGACCGACCTGATGCACCTGATGCTGCCCGAGATGTCGTATGAGCGCGGCTACTGCCGTCCGGAGTGTACGCGCTGCTCGGAGGTATGTCCGGCTGGGGCCATCAAACTGGTTGACCAGGCCGAGAAGTCGTCTATCCAGATTGGTCACGCCGTGTTTATCCAGAAGAACTGCGTGGCCGTGACCGACGGCGTCGACTGCGGCAACTGCGAACGCCACTGTCCGACGGGCGCCATCGAGCTGGTGGCGCTCCGTGAGGATGACGACGAGTCGCCCTGGGTGCCCGCCGTCAACGAGGAGGCCTGCATCGGCTGCGGTGCCTGTGAGTATGTCTGTCCCGCCCGTCCGTTCTCAGCGATTATCGTTGAGGGGCATGAGGTGCATAGGAAAATCTAAGTTATTTTCTATTTACGATTTTCAATTTTCGATTTATGGAGAGTAAGAATATATCGAGAAGAAGTTTTCTGAAGCTGTTCGGCGCGGGGGCCGTGGGCACTGCTGCCGTCGTGGCTGGCTGCAAGGATAAGGTGAGCCAGGAAGTGACCGACGAGTACAAGAACCAGGTGGAGCCGCCTGTGGGGAAGATGACCTACCGCGAGAACCCGAGGACGAAGGAGAAGGTGTCGCTGCTGGGCTACGGCATGATGCGCCTGCCGACGAAGGTGGACAACGACCAGGAGTTCGACCAGGAGATGATTAACCGTCAGGTGGACTATGCCATCGAGCACGGCGTGAACTACTTCGACACAAGCCCCGTCTACTGCATGGGGCAGTCGGAGCGCTGCACGGGCATCGCCCTGAGCCGCCACAAGCGGTCGGAATACTTCGTGGCCACGAAGCTGTCGAACTTCAACCGCGACTACTGGGCACGCGAGAAGGCCATCGAGATGTACCGCAACTCGATGAAGGAGCTGCAGGTGGACTATCTTGACTACTACCTGCTGCACGCCGTCGGCGGCGGCATGGACGAGTTCAACGGCCGCTACGTTGACAACGGCATCATGGACTTCCTGCAGGCAGAGCGCAAGGCAGGCCGCATACGCAACCTCGGTTTTTCGTTCCACGGTCAGAAGTCGGTGTTCGACGAGATGATGGCCCGCCAGGACGAGTACCACTGGGACTTCGTGCAGATAGAGCTGAACTACCTGGACTGGAACTTCGCCGACGAAATCAACAACGGCAACGTTGACGCCAGCTATCTCTATGCCGAACTTGAGAAGCGCGGCATTCCTGCCGTTATCATGGAGCCGCTGCTCGGCGGACGACTGGTAAAGTTGCCGCAGTATCTGATGACCGAACTGAAGCAGAAGAATCCTGAGCGGTCGGTGGCCTCGTGGGCCTTCCGCTATGCCGGTACGCCCGAGGGTGTGCTCACTGTGCTCAGCGGTATGACCTATATGGAGCACCTGAAGGATAACCTTCTGAGCTACTGCCCGTTGGAACCATTGACTGAACAAGAGCAGGAATACCTGCACGGCGAAGTAGCGCAGAAGATTGTCGGTCTGAAGAACATCCCCTGCAACGACTGCAAGTACTGCATGCCCTGTCCCTACGGCATTGACATCCCGGCCATCTTCGTACATTATAATAAATGCAAGAACGAGGGCTCACTGCCCATGGGCGTGGGCGACAAGGAGTATCGCAAGCACCGCCGCCAGTACCTCATCTCGCTCGACCGCGTAGTGCCCCGCGACCGCCAGCCCGACCACTGCATTCAGTGCGGCCAGTGCGAGCCCCACTGTCCGCAGGGCATCAAGATTCCCCGCGAGCTGATGATGATCGACAAGATGATTGAGGAACTGAAAAAGGTAAAAAGGTAAAAAGGTAAAAGGGTAAAAAGGTAAAAGGGTAAAAGGTAAAAAGGTGAAAAAATGAAGATGCGGTCTTTACTTTTTTACCTTTTTACTTTTTTACCTTTAATTTATTTTGTACCTTTGCACCCGCTTATGGGAAGAAAGATTGTTTTGCTGATATTATTGGCCCTGCAGACCGCCCTTGTCGGTGCCCAGCAGACGGCCAATGGGAAACAGGCACGCCGCATTTTTAACCAGGCTTACGACCAGGTGTTCGGCGAACAGGGGGCTACGCTACACTACGACGTGAACATCGTGGGCGTCTATAAGACCAGCGGCACCATCTGGTTTAAAGGCAAGAAGCAGAAGTTCGTCGACGAGAAAGTAAACACCTGGAACGACGGCGTAACGGCCTACATGGCTTTCCGTAAGAAGAAGGAGGTGCAGATTCACAACGCCAACTCAGACAAGAAAGACAAGTATAGCGGCAAGTTCAAGTTCCATCCTGAGGACTTCGACTACAGCATCAGCGAGGACGACGGAATGTTCCTGCTGACGCTGAAGCAGAAGAAGCATGCCAAGGGATCAATCAAGATTGTCAAGGCCTGGGTGACGAAGAAAGGATATGAGCCTGTCAGAATGCGCATCAAGGTGGCTTTTATCTGGACGACGGTCAAAATCAGCAACTTCAAGTCGGGTGGAATCAACGACAACATCTTCGTCTTCCCCCGCAGCCAATACAGTGACTGGGAATTTATAGACAAACGTAAAGAATAATACAGATATGGGAGGTTTCTTCGGCTGTATCGCCAACAAAGAGTGTGTGAACGACCTGTTCTACGGCACAGACTACAATTCTCATTTGGGCACGAAGCGTGCCGGTCTCGTAACATTCGACCCGGAACGGGGATTCAACCGCAGCATCCACTCGCTTGAGCGCGACTACTTCCGCTCCCGCTTCGAGGATGAGCTCGACTCCTTCCGCGGTCATCAGGGACTGGGCGTCATCAGCGACACCGACCCGCAGCCCATCATTGTCAACTCTCACCTCGGCCGCTATGCCGTGGT
>CAMHHO010000111.1:0-9153 GCA_946184965.1 uncultured Prevotellaceae bacterium
CTTAAAATCCCTTGACCAGTAATGGTTGTGCGGGTTCGAGTCCCGCTCGCGGCACACTAAGATTATAATCCTAAATGTACTTTTTCAAAATGCAGAAAAATTATTTTGTTCTTTTGTCAGCCGCATCACTTCTGCTCCTGACATCATGTTCAGGCAAACTTGGTGCGCTCTCAGCCGACAACTTCACAGTGACGCCCAATCCCTTAGAGACTCATGCCGGCAAGGTGCCTGCCACCGTCAACGGCACGTTCCCCGAGAAGTATATGAAGAAGAAGGCCGTAGTAACGGTCACACCCGAACTGCGCTATGCCGACGGTCAGGTGGCCAAGGGTCAGAGCGCCACGTTCCAGGGTGAGAAGGTGCAGGGCAACGCCCAGACCATTCTCTATCAGGTCGGTGGCCGTTACAACATCAAAACGGCATTCGACTATCTGAATTGCAACAAGGCCGACATGTATCTTACCTTTGGTGCGCGTGTTGGTTCCAAGACAGTGAAAGTTCCTGACGTGAAAGTGGCTACCGGTATCATCGCCACCAGCGAACTGTATAAGAATACCCTGAAGTCGGCTCAGGCTGCCATCAGTCCTGACGGTTTCCAGCGTATCAATGCCAAGAAGCAGGAGGCTGCCATCAAGTTCCTCATCCAGCAGGCCCAGCTGCGTCAGAGCGAGCTGAAGAACAACTCTGTGCAGGAGTTTGTCAAGCTGCTCAGCCAGATTAACAAGGACCGTGAGGGATTGAAGCTCAATGATGTTGAGGTGTCGGCCTATGCATCGCCCGACGGTGGTTTCGAGCTGAACGACCGTCTGGCTCTGGAGCGTCAGAAGAACACTCAGCAGTATGTCGAGCAGCAGTTGCGCAAGTCAAACCTTTCTGGCGCTGCCGTTGATGCCAAGTACACCGCTGAGGACTGGGATGGTTTCCAGGAGCTGGTGAAGGCCTCGAACATTCAGGATAAGGACGTCATTCTGCGTGTGCTCTCTATGTATAAGGACCCGCAGGAGCGCGAACAGCAGATTAAGAATATTTCAAGCGCTTTCCGCGAGCTGGCTGACGGCATCCTGCCCCAGCTGCGCCGTTCGCGCATGATCATCAACTACGAGACCGTTGGCCGCAGCGACGAGCAGATTCAGCAGCAGCTGAAGGCCGACCCCTCGAAGCTGAATGTCGAGGAGATGCTCTACGCCGCTACGCTGGTTAACGACAACAAGTCCAAGCAGGATATCTACAAGCAGACCACACAGGTCTATCCTCAGGATGCCCGTGCTTACAACAACTTGGCCACCCTCGAGTACGCCGCTGGCAATATCGACGCTGCCAAAAGGTACATTGAGCAGGCTCAGAAGGTGAGCGCCAACCTGCCCGAGGCAGCTGCCAACTTAGGACTCATCGCTCTGCAGCAGGGCGACCTCCAGACAGCTGAGAACTACATCGCAAAGGCTACCGGTGCCAACGGACTGGCCGAGGTGCTTGGCAACCTGAACCTCGCCAAGGGCAACTACGCCCAGGCTGAGCAGGACTTCAAGGATGTCTACTCCAACAGCGCCGCCCTGGCTCAGATTCTGAACAAGAACTACGCTTCGGCTGCCGTCACGCTGAAGTACATCAAGAATCCCGATGCCACGACCGACTACCTGAAGGCCATTCTCGGTGCCCGTATGGGTAACACTGCCGATGCCACACAGGCACTCCGTGCAGCCATTGCCAAGGACCCCAGCTACTCCAAGTATGCTACCAACGACCTTGAGCTGAAGAACGTGGCAAAGTAAACGCCTGATGAAGAAATCATTCGGATACATACTGCTCGCCCTGATTGCAGCATCTTGTTCTAATTCCAGCGACATTTTCGTGTTGAAGGGAAAGTTCAAGAACTTTAATCAGGGCGAGTTGTATGTCTATAACCTGATGGGCCGCGGGGTTATCGACACCGTCAGGCTGTCCGAAGGAAAATTCACCTACGATATCCTGCAGGAAGACACCGCTCTTCTCTCGGTTGTATTCCCTAACTTCTCCGAAATTCCCGTTATTGCCACGCCTGGTGCCAATCTCATGATGGCTGGCGATGCCACACATCTGCGTGAGGTTACCGTCACAGGCACCAAGGACAACGACCGGCTTACCGACTTCAGGTTGCGCGTTGCCGACAAGACCCCGCCTGAAGCTGAGAAGGAGGCAGCTGATTTTATAAAAGAAAACCCTGCATCGCCTGGTTGTCTGTATCTCTTAAACCGCTACTTCCTCCTGAAGACCTACCCCGACTACAAGAAGGTCTCGGGACTGTTGGACGTCATGCTGAAGGAGAATCCCGGGAATCCACAGTTCACCCAGTTGAAGAAGCAGGTTCAGGGCTTGAAATCACTGAAGGTCGGCAGCGTGCTGCCCGACTTCACAGCCGTTACCACTACAGGCAGCCGTATAACGAAGGCCGACCTCTGGGGTGATGTCAACGTTATCAGCACCTGGGCCACATGGAGCTACGATTCGCAGAACATTCAGCGGCAGTTGCGCAAGTTGCGCAAGGAGTTCGGTTCGCGCCTGCAGTTGGTGAGCATCTGTCTTGACGCTAACACCAACGAGCACAAGCAGACGGCAAAGCGCGACTCCATTTCGTGGGCGATTATCTGTGATGGCAAGATGTGGCAGACGCCCATTATCAGCCAGTTGGGCATCAATGCCGTTCCTGATAATATTGTTACCGACAAGAACGGAAAGATCATTGCGCGTGGACTGCCTGCGGTAGAACTTCAGAAGGAAATAGAGAAAAAGCTAAAGAAATAACCGCCTATGCTTGTCAAGACCTATAGCGCGGCCGTTATGGGCTTGGAAGCTCAGACGGTCACTGTCGAGGTAAACATCTCCCGTGGCACGATGTTCCACCTTACGGGAATGGCCGATGTGGCTGTCCGCGAGAGTATTGACCGCATCAAAGCCGCACTTCAGAATACAGGCTTTAAGTTCCCGACGGCAGAGATAACCGCCAATATGGCTCCTGCCGACATCAAGAAGGAAGGGTCAGGCTATGACCTGCCGCTCGCCGTGGGAATTCTCGCCGCTAATGGCAAGGTCGACAGCACGCGCCTAGCCAGCGTCATGCTGGTGGGCGAACTGGGACTCGACGGTCGGCTACAGCCCGTCCGCGGTGCATTGCCCATCGCCATCCGTGCCCGTGCCGAGCACTATCAGGGACTCATCGTGCCACAGCAGAACATCCGCGAGGCCGCCGTTGTCAACAATATCAACATCTATGGCATGGAGAACCTGACTGACGTTATCAATTTCTTCAACGGCGACACCTCCTACCAGCCTACCATCATCGACACCCGCCGCGAGTTCTATGAACAGCAGAACCAGTTCGACCTCGACTTCAGCGACGTTCGTGGACAGGAAAACGTCAAACGCGCTTTGGAAGTTGCCGCTGCCGGCGGACATAACCTCATCATGATAGGCCCGCCAGGTAGTGGTAAGTCGATGCTGGCCAAGCGCCTGCCTTCCATTCTGCCCCCGCTGTCACTGGCTGAAAGCCTTGAGACCACGCAGATTCACTCCGTGGCTGGCAAGCTGAGCCGCGACACCAGCCTCATCTCGCAACGCCCCTTCCGCGCCCCTCACCATACCATCTCGCAGGTCGCCCTTGTCGGCGGTGGTCAGAATCCTCAGCCCGGTGAAATCAGTCTGGCCCATAATGGCGTCCTCTTTCTCGACGAACTTCCTGAACTGTCACGCTCTGTCCTCGAAGTGCTGCGCCAGCCACTTGAAGACCGCAAGATAACCATCAGCCGAGCCAAGTACAACGTTGAGTATCCCTGCTCGTTCATGATGATTGCCTCGATGAACCCCTGCCCTTGCGGTTACTACGGTGACCCCACTCACCACTGTGTCTGCACGCCCGGGCAGATTCAGCGCTACATGAACAAAATCTCCGGTCCTCTGCTTGACCGCATCGACATCCATTGCGAGATACAGGCCGTGCCATTTGCACAACTTTCGCAGATGCAGCCGGGAGAGCCCAGCGAGAAGGTTCGTGAGCGCGTCATTGCCGCCCGCAAAATTCAGGAAGACCGATTCCGTCCCTATAAGGGCGTCCACTGTAATGCCATGATGACCGAGAAGATGCTCCACCAGTTTGCTGAGCCTGATGCAACTTCGCTCGAGATGCTTCGCATGGCCATGGAGCGACTGAAACTATCTGCCCGTGCCTACAGCCGCATTCTCAAGGTTGCCCGCACCATTGCCGACCTTGCCAACTCAGAGAAAGTGCAATCCATACACATTGCCGAAGCCATCGGCTACCGAAACCTCGACCGTGGCGACTGGGCAGAACGCGGATTATAACTAGTCGGTGATTGGCTAATAGTCACTCTCCTCTTGGATGGAGAAGGTACGGACGACCGTGCCGTTATAAGTGACGACGGTGAGACGTACCGAATCAACGGTCAGGCCACTGAGGGGCAGGCTCACGTAGGCACGCTGGGAATAGTATTCGGGAGCATCGCCCTGATGGTGGTTGAACAACAACTGAAGGGTACGCGTGCTGTCTTCATTTACGGTAATGCCACCATGAAGCATGCCAATAGACTGTGGTTTAGCATCCTTATCAGTTGCTCCTGTTTTCAGAACCAGTCCTAAGTTAAGATACCGGAGGTTGTGGCCAACCCAGACGGTCTCCATGCCAATCGGGTCGGGATTCCATTTGCTGACGGCGCTCGAGTCATTACGCAGGGTAAGCGTTGTGACACGCGCAAGGCTCAAAGGTTCTGCCCGGTTCTCCACCTTATTATAATAAAGAACGGCGCGGTAAGTGGTGTCGGGCCTCTTAATCCAGTCGGCTATATAGGGTGTGGTAAGCGTCAGTTCGTCGTCGTTGTCGGTCAGCACACGGCTTACTTTCTTATCGGCATTGACAAAGGCCTCGACGAAATCAGCCCGCAAATAAGACAATTCTCCGTCACCTTTCTCATAGACCTCCTGCTCGCAAGCAGCAAGCAGCGCCAAGAGAACCACAGGAACACTCACCAGCAACTTTCTCATAAGGCGGCCTGATGGTTTTTCAAGGGATTGGCATACATCGTAAGGATGCGCTCACGAAGGAAAGGCTGGTCAGGGTCTGCGATAGTAACCTTGGCCAACTGACCGTCGAGGTAGCGGGAAAATCGCTGCTCATCGTCAGCTGTGTAATGAGCGGCATACTCACGACCGCCACTGAGAAGGTCGGCGGCGATGTAGTTGCAAGGATACAGCTCATAGCCTCGATGCAGTTCATGGTCCATGCGATGCGCCACCTCAGCGAAGAACTCCTGACGGGGAAGGTTGTCGAGGTCGGCTATCCACGTATTCACGGGTGCGGCAGCACGGTAGGTGACGCGACCCTTGTAGCCGAGAATGCCTGTTTTCATGTTATCGAGGTCGTCCTGTCGGCTTTTCTTGAACGCGGGGTTGTCGCGCTTCTGCTGCATCTCCTGCGCCTTGAGATAGTCGCATGGGTCGTACTCGTAGCTGATGGTCAGCGGAACGATGTTCAATTCGTTTAAAGTTCCGCCCATGGAGAGCATCTTCAGCACGGCATCCTGCGTGCGGTCGTCGCTGTCCTTGGCGCGCCCCTCGCGCTGGGCTATCCAGATGTTCTCGTGCTTCTGGGTGACAGCGTAGTGTATGTAGCGGCTCATCAGCTGTGAGGCGGCAAGCGTCTCGCGCAGCGAGAGGCCACGGCGCACGGTGAAAGCCTTGTTCATGCGTACCAGTCGCTTAATCCACGGATAGATGAGCAGGTTGTCGCCGATGCCGATCTCGACGGTGGTGGGATAATCCTTGTCGACAAGCATCACGTCGAGAAAGGCGGAGTCGAGGACAATGTCACGGTGGTTCGAAATGAACGTGTAGCGCTGCGACTTGTCCTGCGGGAGCAGGGCGTCGTCGAACGAGCAGCCGTCGGTATGCTTGCGGATGATGTACTTCACTACGGGCTTCATGAAACGCTTCTGAAAGTCGAGGGGCGTCTTCACGCCAGTGAAGGCCAGCCGCAGCAGTCCGTTACGGATGCCTTTCGGCAGCCACGGGGCAAAGCCCATCATGACGACATTAAACTGGCGGTCGTTAATCAGGTCCTCGAACGCCTGCTTCATCTCCTCCGGCTCGTAAGGCCGTATCTCGTCGAACTCACTCATACAAATTGGTTTTCAACAATGTCTGTCAGCACGTCGGCCATCGTCAGACCTACCGCACGCACTTGCTGGGGAATAAAGCTGGTGGCGGTCATGCCTGGCGTCGTATTCACCTCGAGCATATTGATCTTGCCCTCGGGCGAGATGATGTAGTCGATGCGGATGATGCCGTTGCAGTGGAGAATGTCGTAGATGTGGCTGGTAATCTTACCGACACGCTCGGCAACCTCAGGACTGATGCGGGCAGGGGTAATCTCCTGCACCTGACCGTTATACTTGGCATCGTAGTCGAAGAACTCGTTCGACGTGACTACCTCGGTAATGGGCAGCAGGACGCTCTTCTGGCGGGTCTTGTAGCAGCCCTGCGTAATCTCTGTGCCTTCAAGGAACGACTCCACCATAATTTCCGGGCTCTCCATCATGGCCTTGCGGATGGCCGGAGCCAGCTGGTCGACGTTCTTCACCTTGGTAACGCCAAAACTGGAGCCGTCGGCGGCAGGCTTCACGAAGCAGGGCATCCCAATCTGGCGCTCTATCTCTTCGTCGCTGACCAGTTCCTCATAGCCCTTGCGGATGAGCAGCGACTCAGCCACGCTGACGCCATAGCCGCGCAGGTACTGGTTGAGCACGAACTTGTCGAAGGTCATGGCCTCGACAAGCACGCCACTGGTGCTGTAGGGCAGTCCGATAAGGTCGAAGTAACCCTGCAGCAGCCCGTTCTCGCCGGGTGTGCCGTGAATGGTGATGTAGGCATAGTCGAAGAGACAGGCCTTACCGTCCTCAACAAACGAGAAGTCGTTGCGGTCGATGCGTGCCGTCGTGCCGTCGTGCAGCTCGACGTGCCAGTCCTGTCCCTTGATGTCGACGATGTAAACGTTATAGCGTTCCTTATCGAAAAAGGAGTAAAGTCCCTGTGCCGAGCGCAGCGAGACGTCGTGCTCGGAGGAGTCGCCACCACAGACGATGGCAATGTTGCGTTTCAAATTCTTCATGTTATTGCGTTATTACGTTATTGCGATGTTACGAAAATAGTTGCGCCATTTGTCGATGACGGCGGCCATGTCCTCGGGCCAGTCTGAAGTGAAGTCCATCTGCTGGCCCGTCACGGGATGGACGAAGCCGAGCGTTCGGGCGTGGAGCACCTGACGCGGACACAGCCTGAAGCAGTGCTGGATGAACGCCTTATAGGTGGACGACCGCTCGCCGCGCAGAATCTCGGTGCCGCCGTAGCGCTCGTCGCAGAACAGCGGGTGGCCGATGTGCTTCATGTGGGCACGTATCTGGTGGGTGCGCCCCGTCTCCAAACGGCATTCCACCAGCGTGGTGTAGCCAAAGCGCTCCATGACGCGCCAATGTGTTATGGCGGGCTTACCCGTGTCGGAGTCGGGCGGGAAGACGGCCATGCGCTGGCGGTCGCGCGGGTCGCGACCTATGTTTCCCTCAATGCGTCCTTCATCCTCGGTGAAGTGTCCCCACACCAAAGCGTTGTATGAGCGATGGGTGTCATGGTCGAAGAACTGCTTGCCCAAATGAGTCTTCGCCTCGGGCGTCTTGGCAACGACGAGCAGCCCGCTGGTGTCCTTGTCGATGCGGTGAACCAGCCCCACTGAGGGGTCGTTGGGGTCGTAGGTGGGCAGTTCGCGCAGATGCCAGGCGATGGCGTTGACCAGCGTGCCGTGGAAGTTGCCCACGCCGGGATGAACAACCAGTCCGGCGGGCTTGTTGACAACCATCAGTTGGTCGTCCTCATACACAACGTCTAACGGCAGGTCTTCGGGTTCGATGGTGGAGTCGTAGTGCGGTCGGTCGAGCATCAATGTGATAACATCGCCCGGGCGCACCTTGTAGTTGCTTTTTACAGGGCGGTCGTTTACGTGGATGAAACCCGCATCGGCAGCCTGCTGAATGCGGTTGCGGGTAGAGTGCTGCATGTGCTCGGTCAGGAACTTGTCAATGCGCAACGGCTCCTGCCCGCGGTCCACCTCCAGACGGAAGTGCTCGTAGAGTTGCTGGTCGTCATCGTCCAGTTCCTGGTCGCTAAGTATCAGCTCTTCACTATCCATACCCTACTCTACTACCTCACCTTCCTCTTCAGTCTGTTCAACTTCTTCGATGACCGGTTCTGTTTCTTCTACCTCCTCGAACTCGTCTGGGCCGTCCATTTCTTCGTCAGTAAATTCTGGTTCAGGCTCGGTGTAGTTAATGTCATCATCATTGCTGTATTGGCCGTTACCAATCAGCAAAGTCAGCGGGGTTTCAATCGAAATACGGTCACCCGTGCTGACACGACGGCCACGGCTCATGATGCCGTACACCCAGTCGCGCTCGCCGACAACACGCTTCGGCGGCAGCAGTTTGAAACCCATCGCTCTCAGTTTAGCCTCTGCCTCACGATAACTACTGTTGTCGATAACGTCGGGGATAGCAAATGTCGGTGAAGACGGTGAGTTGACTGTCACATAGATAATGTGTCCCGGCTTGACTTTCATGCCGGGCGACGGTGTTTGTGTCAAGATACACCCGGCAGGCAGACGCTTGTTGTAGCCTGAGTCGGTAACCATCATCTCAAGTTTGTTCTCATCAAGAATCAAACGGGCATCCTTGCTCGACATATTGACGAGTTTAGGCACCGTAACCTCCTTACCATGACGGGTATACAATTCCAGCCCATACTTCACTCCAAAGCCAAGAGCTATAATGACGAGCACCATAGCCAGAAGATTTCCCCACAAGTAGGTACTCAAAAACTTACCGAAGAATTCCTTTGTTTTCATCGACGATTCACTTTTCGATTGCAAAGATAATGAAAAAACAGAAAGAAGCAAAGAATTCTCTCTACTTCTTTCTGTTTTTCTTTCATTTTCTTTCCGAGACGGGTTGTTTACTTTCCGTGATGCTCGTCAGAAACAGTTAACTTCTTGCGGCCCTTTGCGCGGCGTGAAGCCAACACGCGGCGACCATTCTTCGTGGCCATTCTCTCACGGAAGCCGTGCTT
>CAMHHO010000112.1:0-9107 GCA_946184965.1 uncultured Prevotellaceae bacterium
TGCGAGACAGGGGGGGGGAGAAACTTACAAACTTACAACTTACATTTTTGTTCTTCCAAGTCAGAAGGTGGAAAATTTAAATTATATATATTATTATAATAATATATATATAATTTACCTCTTTGCTACTATCGCCGAAGAAAATAGTAAAATGTAAATTGTAAGTTGTAAGAATCGCCGCTTTCCCCTGTATTTATCGGGGAAAGCGGCGATTTTTACATTAAAATGAAAATGTAAGTTTCCCCCCCCTTTCGCTTTTATATAGAAAAATCGGCTGAAAATTTGGAAGTTCGGCGGGAATGTCGTATCTTTGCAAGAAAGAACTGCACAAAAGGGTTCTTTTTTGTGTGAAGATGGCAGAACAGGAGAAATGGAAATGGCAGGAACCGGGCACCACCTGGAAGGGCGTTGGCTTGTATCATATTACGCTGACAATCCCTGACCGCCGTCCTTTGCTGGGTATGCTTGACATCCCTGACAACAGCCCTGCTAAGGCTATTGTTAGACGGACGGCACTGGGGAATGCCTTGGTCGATTGCCTGATGAGCGTTCCGAAGTACCACCCTGAGGTTCAGGTGTTGCACTTCTGCCTGATGCCCGACCACCTACATGCCGTTTTGTATGTCAGGCACACGATGCCTTCGGGCATCAGGGCGCTGGTGCGCGGGTTCTGGCAGGCAGCGAAGAAACTGGGGCGGGCGTGGTCGGCCTCTTCTTCGTCTGCCCCGAATGTCATTCGGGGTAACGGGGAAGAAGGCCTTCGTGAGCAGACGGCGAGGATGGAGGCGCTTGCTGCCTCACTGCGCGCGGAAATGGGCGAGGAGGCCTATTACCGCCTTGCGCCCGTCTTCACGGAGATTCCGTTCATTCGGCCAATGGTTCACAGATCGCAACTCCCCAATACCATCCGCTACATCGACATGAATCCTCAGCGCCTGGCGACCAAACGTCTGAAGCCGGGCTTCTTCCGTGTGCAGCAAGGCGTTGCCATAGGCGTCAGAAGCTACTATGGCGTGGGAAACACGACGCTGCTGATGTCAGAACGTTTTGCGACGGTGCATGTGCGGAGCGTGATGGTTAAAATGGCTGAACATGGTGATGACAGGCCGCTGCGCGACTACATGAATTCCTGTGTTCTGGCGGCCCGTCAGGGAGTGGTGATGGTTTCGCCGTTTATCTCTCCGCAGGAAAAGCAGGTGATGCTGGTGCTGCTGCGCGAGCAGCGGCCGTTTGTACATCTCATGGCCAATGGCTTCAGCGAATACTACAAGCCTGTTGATGGACTGTTCGACGCTTGTGCCTCAGGGCGTCTACTCATGCTTAGCCCTTGGGAATACGACGCCAGCAAGCGTCACGTCAGCCGTGCTGAGTGCGTGGCTCTCAACGCCATGGCTGATGACATCTGCAGTCAGTTGAATGTGCAACAGTATTTCCCCTGTTCAGACCACCCCTGACCCCTCCTAACTCAGGAGGGGAAAAGAGTGTTAAACAACTGTTAAAAGCCCCGTATGCGCATACGTATACGGGGCTTTTTTTGTATCTTTGTGTAGTCAATCGCGAACGACTAACCAACTTAGTATTAACCCTTTAAAACCTTGAAAAACGTATGATTGAACTTAATGCTTACAAGAACATGAACACGGCCTCGAAGACCTATGGCCAGTACTACGTGCGCAAGGAGGCAAAGCAGGTCTACGGACTCTCCGACCTCTCGCAGCACATGTCGGAACACAACACCCCCTTCTCGAAGGGAACCATCCAGGGTATCCTCACCGACATGGTGAAGTGTATCCGCGAGCTCACCCTCAGCGGCATCACCATCAAGATTCCCGACCTGGCCCTCTTCTCGTGCTCCGTCGAGTCGAGCCCTGCCGCCAACCCCGGCAAGCTCAAGGCCGCCCTCGTTGAGAACGGCGGTCAGGTGAAGAACGTCAAGCTCCTGGCACAGTCGACCGGAGAGTTCACCCGCTCCGAGCTGAACAAGGACGCCCGCTTCAAGTTCACCTCGCTGACCCAGTCGGTCATCGACGAGTGGAACGAGGAGCACGGTACCGATCCCGAGCCCGAGCCCTAAACCGTGAGGAGGACTGAGACATGAAGATGAAAAACGCTTCGCTCTGGGAGGTCGCGCTGCGCATCCTCATCGCAGCCGCCACTGCCGCCCTCACGGCACTGGGAACGACCTCGTGTATGGGCTTCGGCCCGCTGACGCTCTGATTCTTACAAAGTCTTACATTTTGGAAATCGCCGCTTTCCCCGATAAATACAGGGGAAAGCGGCGATTCTTACATATTACAAATTACATTTTACTTTTTCTGTTACCTTCGCTCCCCGTTTTTTCCTTGGAAAAAATGTCAGAAAAATTTGGCTGTTCGGTGGGAATGTCGTATCTTTGCAAGATGAAAATGAATAAAACTAAAATAATGACAAACAACATGAAAAAGGGAAATGCAATGACATGGGCTGTAGCTATTGCTACAGTTGTCGGTGGACTGACGGCGTGCGGCATCGACATTCCTAAGGAAGACACCTGAATGAGAGTAATCGTGAATAGCCGTTGGCTGCTGATTGTCGCCCTTCTCGCTCTTGTGAGTGAAGCCACTGCCCAGACGCTGACCCAATCCGAAAGGAGGGAGCGGATGGACAGTGCGCTTACCTCTCGTTACAATCGTAACAAGGGCATCGACACGGCCTACATCCTGCGACCACAAACGAAGTGGACTGTCGTAGGGCGTATCAATGTGTCGGGGGCGAAGATTGAGACCGAGGGAATTGATAACGGACTGCATTTCAACTCGGAGATGAAGGCCGACTACAAGTCGACACTGAGCGTGGCCGTCAGCTATTTAGGTCTCTCGCTCAGCGCATCACTCAATCCCGCCAAGCTGATGGGCAAGTATCGCGACTACGAACTGAACTTCAACTCCTACGGCAAGCGTTTCGGCTTTGACATCATCTATCAGAATGCCAAGAACTTCACGGGTTGGCACGACCACGACGGCATGGAGCGCATCGAGCTGCCTGCTGACATGCTGAAGGTGAAGACGCTGAACGTGAACGCCTTCTATGTCTTCAACAGCAGCCGTTTCTCCTATCCTGCCGCCTTCTCGCAGAGCTATATCCAACGTCGTTCCGCCGGCAGTTTCCTGTTGGCGGCGTCGGGACAGGGGCAGCATGCCACGCTTGACTGGGAACAGGAGATGCAGCTGAAGGTGACGAACATCGGCATCGGTGCAGGCTATGGCTATAACTACGTGCCCCGACAGGGCTGGCTGTTGCACATTTCGGCGTTGCCTACGTTCATCGTCTACAGCAAGACGTCGATGACTTTCGGCGACAACCGCGTGCCCCTGCACTACCACTTCCCCGAAGCCATCATCACCGGTCGCGGGGCCGCAGTGTATCAGTGGCGCAATAAGTTTGCCGGCCTTTCGATGGTGTTTAACTTCACCAACATCGGCGATGAGGAGAGCTTGGCCGTGCATAACATCAAATGGCGTGTCCGCACGTTCTTCGGCCTGCGGTTATAGTATTTAAATTAAGGTAATAAAGTTACAGATATGAAAAGGTTGGTGTTAATGGCCGTTGCCGCTATTCTGATGGCTGGCCATGTGAGTGCAGAACAGAATGACAGTATAGATGCCAAAAGGAAAAAGGTGGCCGTCGTCCTGAGTGGTGGCGGTGCCAAGGGCATGGCCCACATCGGTGTGCTGAAGGTGCTTGAGAAGGCCGGCATCCCAATTGATTATATTACCGGCACGTCGATGGGCAGCATCATTGGCGGACTGTATTCTATCGGCTATAACGCCAATTCCCTCGACTCTATGGTACGAGTCCAGGACTGGAGCTACGTCATTACCGATAAGGAAGACTTGCGCAACCAGAGCCTCAGCGACCGACGTAAGCAATACACTTACGTCTACAGTACAGGCATGACCATCGGTAAGCGCAACCTGAATGCCGGCGGTTTCATCAAAGGCAAGAACCTGGCCGAATTGTTCCAGCAACTCTGTACGGGATTTACCGATTCGCTCGACTTCACCAACGACCTGGCCATACCGTTCGCCTGTGTGGCAACAAATATCGTGGACAATTCGGAAGTGGTCTTCCACAGCGGGAAACTGCCGCAGGCCATGCGTGCCTCGATGGCTATCCCTGTTGCCTTCTCGCCCGTGAGAATCGGCGACATGATATTGGTTGATGGCGGCATGAAGAACAACTATCCGGCCGACGTGGCTCGCGCGATGGGGGCTGAGGTTATCATCGGCGTCACCGTTCAGGGCGCACCGAAGGTGGCCGAGGACATCGGCGGCACGATGAGTATTCTGAGCCAGATAATCGACGTGAACTGTAAGAACAAGTACGACGAGAACCTCGCCATTACCGACCTGCACCTGCAAGTCGACACGAAGGGCTACGGCTCGGCCAGTTTCTCGCAGGCAGCCATCGATACGCTCATCCGTCGCGGTGAGGAGCTGGCCATGCGCCATTGGGACGACATCATCGCCCTGAAGTCGCTCATTGGCGTCCCTGAGTCCTATCACCGCGAAATCCTTTATCCGTTGCGCCCGAAGGTAATGACTGAGAAGCATTACATCACGAACGTTACCTATGAGAACATGACGCCGCAGGATGAGCGCTTCCTTCGCCAGAAGTTCAACCTGAACAAGATTGACAGCATCGATGCCAAGTTGGCACAGCAGATTACCACGTCGATGCGTGTCGACTTGTTCTACCAGACTGCCGAGTGCCGTATGGTGCCCGAGAAGTTGCCCATAGATGAGCTTTCCAGACGAGCAGTCATTCACGGCATCTGGCCGGAGAAGCAGAAGGAGTGGGAAGAGTCTGACGGCGTGCATGTGTGTCTCTCAGCCGGTAACCGTAAGTCAGTACAGCTGCATGCCGGTGTACGTTACGACACTGAGGAATATGCCGCCTTGCAGTTGGGACTCGACATACCGTTCAAGACTGCCATACCTATGAACACCGACATCACGCTGCGATTAGGCAAGCGCATGATGGCGCGTGGCGAACTGACCATCCATCCGTTCAGCATCTCCCGTCCCACGCTCGTCTATGCCTTCCATCGTAACGACATAGATATCTATTCCCAGGGCGATCGCGACTATAACATCCGATACAACCAGTTCCAGGCCGAGATTATACCCATCAACCACGACCTGCGCTACTTCAACATTCAGTACGGCCTGCGTTGGGACTATATGCACTATCGCAATATGCTCGGCACACAGGATGGCATTCAGGGGACACTCAACAACGAGCATTTCTACAGCTACCACGCCCGTGTTAACTATAACAGCGAGGACGACTGGCAATTCCCCACTCGTGGTGCGCGCTTCAAGGCTGAGTATTCTTACCTGACCGATAACTTCGCCAAGCTCGACGGCAAGCCCGGCATGAGCGATGTCAACGCCAACTGGCGTATGTCGTTCTCACTCAACAGCCGCTTCACGCTCCAGCCTATGGTCTACGGGCGACTGCTCTTCGGCACCGTTGTTCCCCCCGCCTTCGGCAATACCATTGGCGGCGACTGGTTTGGCCATTACGTTGAGCAGCAGATGCCCTTTGCTGGCATTGGCAATATGGAGTACATTGACCACCAGTTCGTAGCTGCCCAGATTCAGGCGCAGCAGCGTATAGGTGGCAACAGCTACGTACTGTTGCGCGCCGCCGTCGGCCAGCATGCTGATGCCGTGAAGGAACTCTTGGACCGCCGCACACTCATCGGCGGGCAGATTGCCTATTTCTACAATACGCTTTTCGGGCCTGCTGGCGTCACTGCCGGTTACAGCAACCGCACCAAGAAGCCGTACTTATACCTGAACCTCGGGTATGAATTCTAAGTGACGTTATCTGACGACCGTCTTCCGGCCGTCAATGATGTAGATGCCCCGCTTCAGCTGGTCAGCTGACAACCGCCTACCGCTCAGGTCGAATGTTCCTCGCTTTGGGTTCTCGTTGACGTTGATGTTCTCGTCAATCCCTGTTGAAACGAATGAACTGGGGATGATGGTGAGCTGTCCCAGCACGAAGTCGGCGTTGCGTGTGCCGCCGGTATAGAAGGCGACGACATAGTCGCCGGGCTCAGCAATGTCAAACTCGAAAGCCTGCTGTTGAACGCCAGTGAACTTGTTGCCCGTGTTGTTGCCGATGTTGACGGTAGGGGTGACGGTTTCCGATGCCACTTCCTGTCCTTCGGAATCTTCTATGGCTACGGTGACAGGCGTAAACTCCGGCTGATTCCAGTTGCACACCTTATACTTTATCACGTAGTGTCCCGGATAGAGCGACAGAATGGAGCGGCCCTGGCTCGTGCCGAATTTTGCAAATGCCGCCTTCTCCCTGGTTGTGGCGTTCTGGACGAGCAGACCGTATTCGAAGGCCCGCGTTGAATTGGTGAAGTGCAGAATCCGGCATCCGTCGGCGTAGGGCATTCCGCCGCCAACGCGCTTTATTGAACCGTTCGACACGTACCAGTTCTGTGGAATGGCTCCCTCCACCTTGTTGTTCTGAAGCAGGTTATAGGAGAGCTGCGTCTTGACGTAGTTCACCAGGCATGTGGCTTCAGCAGTCTTGCCGTTTTCGTCGGTCACGGTTACACGCAGGTTGTGCTTGCCCGATGCAGGCTCCGTCACCGTTGCCTCAAAGGGCGCGGCCTTCAGCGAGTCAATGAATTTCTTTCCGTCGTAGAAATCCACCCTTGCCACCTTCGCATTGGTGGCTTTGGCCGTAGCCTTTATGGTGATGTCGGGGAACATGGCCTCACCCTGCGGCGCCATGCAGAGGCAGGTGGTTTCGCCTGCAGGCTGCGTGATGCGTACGGTGGGCATGTTCAGCGAGAAGCGCTTGCAGAAGTTCCAGATGAGGTGACGGTTCAGGTCCATGGGCCAGTGTCCGCCGTTGTTGTAGGAGTAGAGCCACACCTCGCCGCCGTTAGGTCCGCCCGTCCACTTCTCCAAGTCGCCGTTATACCAGCTGCTGCTGATGGGCTTATAGCCCGTCGTCTTGCTATAATTGGTGTGCTTGTCGTGCTTGGCGTAGTTTTGTATGTAGTCATGTATGCCGTACTGCTCATAGCCGAAGACGTCGTCGCCGTAGGCTATGCACTCCAGCAGGTTGACGGGCTTCTTGCAGTTGTTCCAGGGCTGCTCCGAGAACTGTATGCCGCTGGTCGGTGCAAAGGCCGCAATCTTAGTCTGCATGGCGGCGATGCAGTGGTGAATGAGCATAGAGCCCATCGAGAAGCCCGACCAGTAGACGCGCTCCTTGTCGATGTCGTAGCGGGTGGCCATCTCGTCGATGGTCTTGATGACGAAGTTCTGGTCGTTCGTGCCGCCGATGTCCCACGTGTTGCCGTCGCTGCGCAGGTAGGTGATGACGAACTTTGCCGTGTCGATCATCTCGTACATCTTGTCAGAGCCATACTGGTACTCCGGGTCCTGGTTCATGCCGTGGGTGACGATGAAGAGGGGCGACTTGGCCGGCAGCGTATTAGGCGTGAAGACCACCATGTTCCGCTGCTTGCCGTTTACGGTGATGTTAATCGACTGCTTCTTATAGGCGAACGTCTGCATCGCCGAAAGAATGATTAGAAAAGATAATAGTAATGAACGTTTCATATTGAATGTAGGTTTATTATTGATTTCGGCTGCAAAGTTAATGAAAAGAATTGAAACCACCAAGCGTTTAGCAATCGTTTACGTAGATTTTCCTCGCAGTTTGTTTGGTAGTCGGCAGGAAAAGTAGTAACTTTGCACAAACTAAAACTTAAACAATAAAAACGAAGAAACACATGAAACAATTCAACGACAAGAACTTCTGCCTGGAGACTGAGATTGCCCAGGACCTGTACCACAACCACGCATCGAAGATGCCCATCATCGACTACCACTGCCACCTCATCCCCGAGATGGTGGCCAACGACCATCAGTTCAAGAGCATCACCGAACTCTGGCTCGGCGGCGACCACTACAAGTGGCGTGCCATGCGTACCAACGGCATCGACGAGCGCTACTGCACGGGCAAGGACACCAGCGACTGGGAAAAGTTTGAGAAGTGGGCTGAGACCGTGCCCTATACGCTGCGCAACCCGCTCTACCACTGGACCCACCTCGAGCTGAAGACCGCCTTCGGCATTGAGAAGCTGCTGAGCCCCAAGACCGCCCGCGAAATCTTCGACGAGTGCAACGAGAAGCTGAAGCAGCCCGAGTTCTCGGCCCGTGGCCTGATGAAGCACTACAATGTAGAGTGCGTCTGCACCACCGACGACCCCGTCGACGACCTGCACAACCACATCGAGTATGCCAAGCACAAGGCACAGGACGATCCCATCATGATTCCCGCCTGGCGCCCCGACAAGGCCATGAACATCGAGAAGCCCGAGTTTGCCAAGTACGTCGAGCAGCTGTCTAATGTCAGCGGCGTCAGCATCACGAAGTTCGCCGATATGGTCGATGCCCTGAAGAAGCGCCACGAGTTCTTCGAGGCTCAGGGCTCGAAACTCTCTGATCACGGCATCGAGGAGTTCTACGACGAGGAGTACACCGACTCGCAGATTGAGACCATCTTCGAGAAGGCCATGCGCGGCCAGCAGCTGTCGGCCTACGAGGTTCGCCAGTATAAGAACTGCTTCCTGACCGTCATGGCCGAGATGGACGCCGACGCCGGCTGGACCCAGCAGTTCCACTACGGTGCCATCCGCGACAACAATACCGCCATGTACAACCAGCTGGGCCCCGATACGGGCTTTGACAGCATCGGCGAGTTCAACACCGCCCGCGCCATGTCGAAGTTCCTCAACAACCTCAACATGAAGGGCAAGCTCACGCGTACCATATTATATACGCTGAACCCCTGCGCCAACGAGGTCATCGCCACCATGCTCGGCAACTTCCAGGGCGGCGAGCCCGGCAAGATTCAGTTCGGCTCGGGCTGGTGGTTCAACGACCAGATGGACGGCATGATCCGCCAGATGAACGCCCTCTCGGTGCTCGGCCTGCTCTCGCGCTTCGTGGGCATGCTCACCGACAGCCGCTCGTTCCTCAGCTATCCGCGCCACGAGTACTTCCGCCGCATCCTCTGCAACC
>CAMHHO010000113.1:0-8990 GCA_946184965.1 uncultured Prevotellaceae bacterium
GTGTTCCAGTCCTCGATGACGCAGAGCATGTCCATCGAGAAGAACTTGAAGTACTCCTTGACGTAGGTGTCGATCTGGCGGTCGGTCATCTGCGAGTAGCCGTAGAGGTTGCCAAACGTCTTGTTGACCACCTCGAGCACCTTGCGGCCGTAGCCATCGGGGCCGAACACCTGGCTGCGCTTGAGCTGCGGACAATGCAGGTTGTAGCGCTTCTGGACCATCTGGGCCACCTTCGAGAACTTCTCGGGCATGTCGCCCTTGGGCACGAAGGCCTTGTACTCGACGTAGTCGTTGTCCTTCACGTAACCGGCCATCTGCTCCATCAGGCGGGGGTAGTAGGGGTGGTTGTAGATGGTGGCCATGGTGCCCAGCTGGTCGAAGCCCTCGATGAGCATGCCCTCGGGGTCCATGTCGGTAAAGCCGAGCGGGCCTATAATCTCGGTCATGCCCTTCTGGCGACCGTAATTCTCGACAGCCTCCAGCAGCGCCTTCATCACGTCGAGGTCGTCGATGAGGTCGATCCAGCCGAAGCGCACGGCCTGGCGCTGCCACTGCTCGTTGTAGCGGTGGTTGATGATGGCTGCCACGCGACCGACGAGCCGCCCCTCCTTATAGGCCAGGTAATACTCGGCCTCGCAGAACTCAAAGGCCGGATTGTGGTCTCTGCTCAGCGTGTTGAGTTCGTCGCTGTAGAGATTGGGCGCGTCGTACGCGTTACCCTTGTATAACTCGTAGTGCAACTCGATGAAGTCCTTCAAATCCTTCTTTGTTTCAACTTTTTTTATTACTACCGATGTCATCTTATTTAGCTTAATAATGTTGTTCCCGTACAAATATGTGGCAAAGTTACACCTTTTTTTTCAAAAAATAAAAGAAAAATTTGGATTTTTCAATTAGTTAAACTACTTTTGCAAGCAAAAGCAGAAAAAACAATAATTACTAATCGCTATCAAGTATGAAAAAACTATTATCGCTTGCAGCTCTCTCGCTGCTGTTAACCACCACCGTGACGGCACAGGATCACTGTAAAAACGGTCCGAAGCTGAAGTCTTACAACTACGTCGAAGTGCAGGGCGGTATGGAGTGGACCACCACCAATGCCAAGATTGACAAGCTGCTCTCGCCCATCGGAGCCGTCTCGTTCGGCCATTACTTCTCGCCTGTCGTGGGTGCACGTCTGCACGTCTCGGGACTGCAGGCCAAGGGCCGCTTCGAGGGTCTGGACAAGGACTACAAGTGGAACTTCATCACCACCGACGCCGACCTGATGCTGAACCTCAGCAACCTCTTCAGCTGCTGCAACTACAGCCACCCGCTGAACGTCATCCTCGTGGGAGGTATCGGACTGTCAAACGCCTGGAAGAACGACGACATGAAGGCCCTCGTTCAGGCCAATCCAGGACTGGCTCCGTTGGCATGGACCAGCGACAACCGCCTGAGCCACAACCTGCGCGCCGGACTGCGTCTGGAGACCAACGTGACGAAGCCCCTGGGACTCTCGTTAGAGATTGACGCCAACAGCATGGACGACCGCTTCAACTCGAAGATCAACGACGCCGACGACTGGATGATCAGCGGTATGATTGGTCTGAGCTTCCGCTTCGGCTACAAGAACACCAAGCCCCGCCAGGTGGTTCGCCAGGTAGAGGAAGAGGTTTGGGTTGACGTGCCCGACACCGTCATGGTCAAGGAGAAGCGCCCCATCGTGAAGGAGGAGCAGAAGAAGATCAATGAAGTCATCTTCTTCCAGATTCGTGAGAGCGATTCCAACGCCGCACAGGGTACCGATAAGGCCATCAAGGACGTGGCCGACCTGATGAAGACCTCGAACGACGCTATGTTCACCGTTACCGGTTATGCCGACAAGGGCACGGGTAACGCCCAGCTCAACAAGATGTATGCAGAGCGCCGCGCCGTCGACGTGACCAACAAGCTGATCAACGAGCATGGCATCGATGCTTCGCGCATTAAGTCTGACTCGAAGGGCGACACCGTACAGCCGTTCGAAGAGAACGACAAGAACCGCTGCGTCATCATCACCGGCGAGGGAACATTCAAGGTGACGACCTATGAGGAGTACGAAGTGCCCAAGGTGACCACCAAGAAGGTGAAGAAGACGGTGACCCGCGAAGTGGTAGAAGAAGTGTACTAAACAACCTTATGGCAGACGAACAGTCGTCTGTCGCCAGTGGCGAGGGTGGTAGCAAAGATATAAGTGCTGCCACCCTCGCTTAGTTTCAGGCGGCGGCGCAGCTCGGCTACCGAAAGGGGGAAGTTGCGGACAGTGATGTTGGCCTGCGTCAGCCCCTGCAGCGTCTCCTTCAGGTCGCGCTTGTTCATGGTCGTGACGGCGTCAATCTGGAAAGAGCGGCCTGGGAAACCGCCGACGTGGTCGGCCGAGACGAAGAGGTGGCTGTCGTGGGCGATGGGGGCCACGCCGTAATGCTGCGACAGCTCGGTAAAGCAGCCGGCCTTCATAATCGAGGCGTTGGGCTCGTAGAGGTAATGGGGAGAATGGGCGGTTTGGGGTGCTTGGGCGATTTGGGCGGTGGGTTCAAACACTTGGTCGTCGTTTACGCAGAGCAGGCGCTGTCCGCTGCCGCTGCCCAAAAGCAGCAGCAACTCCTTACACTCGTTGCCTACCGAGACGATATGCACCTCGCGGACGTATTGCTCGCCAAGGTCGCTGACGGCCTTGCGCCAGTCGAGCATCGGCGAGAGCTTCAGGAGCACTTGTCTGGCCTTTGACAGCAGCAGGTCGCGCAGGGCCAGCACGTCGGGCGTGCAGTCGCTGATGCCGTAGGTCCGGGCGCCGTGATTGTCGCGTCGGGCGGGGTCGGCGTAGATGACGTCAACCGGGGACATCGCCTGAAGATAGTCCGTACTGTCGCCACAGACCACTTCGGCCTGGCTGAGCCCCAACAGCCGGAAGTTCTCGCGGGCAATGGCGCAGAGCTGCTCCTGGCGCTCCACATAGACGGCACGCTGAAAGCCACGCGCCAGGAACGAGAAGTCGACGCCGAAGCCGCCGGTCAGGTCGACCATCGTGCCGCCGGAGCCAATAAGGCTGGCCTTGTAGCGCGCTGTCTGCTCGCTGGAACACTGCTCCATCGAGAGGTGCGGCGGATAGACGATGCCATCGATGGCTGCCCACGAGGGCAGCTTATGCCGCGCAGTCTGCCTGCCCGCTATCTGATCGAGGGCAAACGGCAGGTCAACCTCAGGGTCTTTCGTTCCCCGAAGTGCCAGCTGCCGCACGTCGGCATCGGCATTTTGTCGGATAAACGCTATTGTCGCCTCACTATTCACTCTGCACTTCTTCAAGCAAATCGGCATGTATAATGCCATTGGTAGCTACGACGCAGTTGCCCTGCGTAAAGTCGGCCTGACCGTCATAGTCGGTCACGCAGCCACCAGCCTCCTGCACAATCAGCGCCCCAGCCATATAGTCCCAACGGCCGATGTACTTCTCGACATAGCCGTCAAGCCGACCTGCCGCCACATAGCACAGCGCAAGAGCCGCCGAGCCAATCATGCGGACACTGGCTGCACGGCCGTAGAAGGCGTCAATCAGACGGTGGATGACGGGGCGGTAGGCGTCGCTGTTATAGGGCAGTTGCAGACAAAGCAGCGCCTTGCCGATGGAATGGCTACTGACGTGCAGCAGCCGACCGCCGAGCCACGCTCCCCCACCCTGCCAGGCATAGTAACATTCGCCGGAAGTCACCTCATGGACGACGCCAAGCAGAATTTCATGGCCACGGCAGAGGGCTATGCTGACGCAGTAGGACGGATACTCATGGATGAAGTTCGTCGTGCCGTCGAGCGGGTCGACTACCCAGCAGTACTGCTCGTCGTGATAGACGGCCGACCCTTCCTCGGTGACGAAGCCCGCCTCAGGCAGCAGTTCGCGCAGTGCCTCGACAATGAGCCGCTCAGAGCCTTTGTCGACGTACGACACGTAGTCGTGGGCGTGCTTGCGCTCTACCTTTTCTTCCTGAAACTTCCTGCGCTCCTCAGCAATATAGGCCCCGGCCCGCCGCGCCACATCGCAGACGGAACGGGTAAGCTGTTCCAACTCCATCACTTGATCCTCCAGACGTTGAGCACGATGCCGTTGAAACCTTGCGAGAAGCTGGGGGCACAGAGGAAGAGCGAGTTGTTCAGCCAGCCGTACTTGCTGTCGGCGGGAGCCTCAAACTGGGGCGCACAGCGGAAGTAGAACGACGGGCGGCCATGCTCGTCCTTCGTATTACAGATGATGCCGCGGTTGCGCACGTGGATATACACGCCGTCGTCGGTCTTGATGCAGTAGATGGCCTCAAGCTCCGTACGGCCGTCGGCATTTGCCAGCTGGTAGTCAGCGCCGCCGTTGATGATGGTGCCCTTTAACTGCGGGCCCTCGAAGGTGCCGCCGGTGATGGGGATGACGGTGCGGCGCCCGTGCTGGGTGTTGTTGATGGAAAACGCCTCGCCGAGCGTCACTTTCAGCTGCAGGGCAAACTCCAACTGGGGAGCCTCAGGCTGTTGGTTGTTCTGTGCACCGACGGTCAGCGTGGTGACCGCCATCAGGATGGCAAAAAGTAGTCTTTTCATAATGCGTTCTTTGATAATGAATAGATAGCGAGTGCAAAAATAGTAAAAACTTGTCAACGGCGCAACAAAAAGTGAGAAAATATGCTTACCTTTGCAATCAAATAACATTTTTACCTTTACACCCGAGAAAGATGCGAGCCGTTCTACTCCTGCTGCTGTCGGCATGCCTGGGACTGACCACGACGGCACAACGCCCGATGGTCATGCCGCCCGCCCTGAAGGCCGGCGACACAATAGCCGTGCTGTCGCCCTCGAGCACGCCTGATGCCGAGACGGTGGAGAAAGGCTGCGACGCACTTCGCGAGTGGGGCTATGTGCCCGTCGTCGGCCCGCACGCCCTCAGCCGCTATCACGGTTTTGCCGGCACGCCCCACCAGCGCACATCCGACCTGCTCTGGGCCCTGCAGGACTCTACGGTACGCGCCATCATGTGTACACGTGGCGGCGACGGGGCTGTACAGGTGCTGCGCCGCATACCGCTGGACGTCTTTGCCCGGTATCCGAAGTGGATCATCGGCTTCAGCGACGTGACGGCACTCCACAGCGCCGAAGTCGCGGCAGGCGTGATGAGCATCCACGGCTCCATGTGCGACGGCATTGCCGCCCGTGGCGAGCGCGACTCCGTGAACGCCATCATGCAGCGGCTGCTGCAGGGCGAGCTGCCCAGCTATTCGGTTCCTGCCCATCCGCTCAATCAGCACGGCGAGGCTACCGGCCGGCTGGTGGGCGGCAATATGTCGGTGTTCTGCGGACTGGCCGGCTCTGACTACGACTTCCTGAACCGTGCCGACGAGGGACTGATACTCTTCATCGAGGATACGCAGGAGTCGATGACGAAGGTCGACCGCATGCTCCACCTTATCGAGATACGCGGCATCCTGCCGAAGCTGAAGGGCATCATCGTGGGCCATTTCTCGAAGTATAAAAGTCCGGAGAACGGCTTTGCCAATATGTACGACATGCTACACGAGTACCTGCAGTACTACCCGATACCCGTCTGCTACGACTTCCCCGCCGGCCACCACAGCGGCTATAACTTCCCGATGGTTGAAGGCTGCCGCGTCAGCCTGAAGGTTGACGGGAACGGAACCCGGATTGTATTTGAACCAGAAACAACAATAGAACACAGACTATGAGAAGACTTCTATTTGTCATCATGCTGATGACTGCCGGCAAGGCATTCGCACAAGGCAGCATCGCCTTCGACGACTACTTCGAGGACCGCACGCTGAGACTCGACTACGTGTTTGCCGGCAATAACCGCGAGCAGCACATCTTCTTCGAACAGGCCTACGTAACGCCGCGCTGGGCTGGCCGCCGCAGCCGACTGGCCGATATGCCGCTGCGCGGTAACGGACAGGTGAAGGTAAACGACCCGGCCACGGGGCAGCTGCTCTACGTCCACACCTTCTCGACGCTCTTCCAGGAATGGCAGGTCACCGAGGAGGCCACGAAGGTGCAAAAAGCCTTCGAGACAAGCTACAACGTGCCCTTCCCCAAACAGCCGGTCGACATCACCATCACCCTCACCAACGTCCACGGTCAGGTGGTGGGGCAACTGACCCACACTATCAACCCCGCCGACATCCTCATCCGCCCTATCGGCGACAACGGCATTCCCCACCGCTATATATGGTCGCCCGACAGCGTGCCCGACCTGACGCGCTGCATCGACCTGGCCATCGTGGCCGAAGGATACACCGAGGCCGAGGCCGACAAGTTCTACAACGACTGCCAGCGGGCTGTCGACGCGCTGTTCGCCCACGAGCCGTTCACAACGCTGAAAAGCCGCTTCAACGTCGTGGCCGTCGCCCCGAAATCGCTCGACGGCGGAGCCAGCGTGCCGCGCAACCACCAATGGAGCCGCACGCCCGTCGGCACCCACTACGACACGTTCTACAGCGACCGCTACCTGATGACGCAGGACATCCACCGGCTGTACGACGTGCTGACATGCGTGCCCTTCGAACACATCATCGTGCTGGTAAACAGCAGCATCTACGGCGGCGGGGGCATCTACAATCAGGTGCTTGTCTCCACCTCCGACCACCCGACGTTCCGCCAGGTGCTGGTCCATGAGTTTGGCCACAGTTACGCTGGTCTGGGCGACGAGTATTTCTACGACGACGCCTACGAGACCTCCTACCCCGCCGACACCGAGCCGTGGGAACCAAACCTGACGACGAAGGTGGACTTTGAGCACAAGTGGGCCGACATGATGCCCGACCCCACTGGCCGCGTGGGACTCTTCGAGGGCGGCGGCTACCAGTCGAAGGGCGTCTGGCGCCCATCGAAGGACTGCCGCATGAAAACTAACGAGGCCGAACACTTCTGCCCCGTCTGCGACCGCGCCATCCGCCGTATCACCGATTTCTATACCAGTCGATAAGAATGTGAAAAAGAGTAAGTTAGCCCGCCGCATCACATGGCGTGTCATCCTGATTATGGTCATCTTCAATGTATTCATCATTGGAGCTGTGTTCATATTCCATCTGGCCATGTCGGAAGTTGAGAGCGAGATGCGCGCTCAATACATGATTGACAGAATCGACGGCAAGTTGACGGCCGTCCTGGACGGCGCAGAAATAACGGCAACAAACTGTCTGGCAGAGTTTGAGGCCAACCTGAGCAGCCCGGAGAAACTATACGATGCCATGGAACAGGAATTCCGGAAGAACAACCGCTATCTTGGCTTTGGCATTGGCTTCGAGCCCGACTACTTTGCCAGTAAGGGACGCTGGTTCGAGCCATACGTCACCATGACCGATAGCACCCATGTCGAGCGTAAGCAGATAGGCTCGGCCGAGCACGACTATTTTAACCAGGAGTGGTTTGTCAAGGGGCGAGGTTTGAAGAAAGGCGAAGGCTACCTGACCGACCCCTATTTCGACAAGGACGGCGCCAAATGCCTGCTGAGCACTTACTTGACGCCCTTCTTCGATGGTCAGGGCCGTCTGGCGGGTGTCTTTGGCATCGACCTGAACCTCAATTGGATAGAGCAAACTGTCATAGAGGAGGAGAACAAAATCAAGGAGAGAGAATTCTTGGACGATGACCCGGATAATCCTGGTGATGTAAAACAGTTCTTCATCCAAGTCCTTGACAGCAAGGGCAAGAAGATTGTGGGCTCAGAAGAATTCGACGAAAAGACGCTCAAGACCATCCTGGAGATGGACAGTACAGGCTTCCAGAGAGCCAATATCAATGACGAATCGTATTTTTTCAGTTCAAAGCGAATCGCCAGTACGGGCTGGATTGTTGTTGTAGCCCTGCATCAAGACTTTGCTTTTTTGAACGGATATAGGATGGGAATCATCATCCTTTTCTTCATGACCCTTGGTGGCATCGTCATTTTCTTCTTTACCGGACGCAGCATCAAGCGTGCCATCAAACCGTTGCATACGCTTTCCGATTCGGCCCAAGAGGTGGCCCATGGAAACTTCGACACCCCGTTGCCGACGTTCAAGTATCAAGACGAAATAGCCCAGCTGCGCGACTCGTTTGAAACCATGCAGCAGTCGCTGACGCGCTATGTGCAGGAACTGAAGGAGTCGACCGCAGCGAAAGCCTCAATAGAGAGTGAACTGAACGTTGCACACAGCATCCAGATGTCGATGCTACCCAAGATATTCCCGCCATTCCCTCACCGCGACGACATTGAGCTCTACGCCATACAGAATCCTGCCAAGGCCATCGGCGGCGACCTCTACGACTACTTCATCCGCGACGAGAAGCTGTTCTTCTGCATCGGCGACGTGTCGGGAAAAGGTGTTCCTGCCTCTCTGGTCATGGCCGTCAGCCGTACGCTGTTCAGAAACGTTGCCGCTCACAACGCAGAGCCAAAGCTCATTGTAAAGGCTATGAATGAGGCCATCTGCGAGGGTAATGACAACAATATGTTTGTCACGCTGTTCATCGGCGTGCTCGACCTGAAGACGGGCCACCTCAGCTACTGCAATGCCGGGCACGACGCTCCCTACATTCAAGGCTCCAAGCTTCCCTGCGACTCAAATCTTCCCATCGGCGTGGAACCTGACTGGAGCTTTACCGAGCAGGAAGCCATGATGCAGCCAAACAGCACCATATTCCTCTACACCGACGGACTGACCGAGGCAGAGAATACACGGCATGAGCAGTTCGGTGAACAGCGCGTCACCGACGTCGTCAGCCCCTTTACCGGTTCTCCCCAGCAGTTGATTGAGGCTATGACCGCCGCCGTTCACCTGTTTGTCGGCGACACCGAGCAAAGCGATGATCTCACCATGCTCGCCATCAAATACACTCAGGCAAAACCAGAATAGGGCTTTTCTGGAATAATACTACATATAGCCGAGCCAGCGCAGGATGTCGTTGAGATTGGCCACGACCATCAAGAGGATGAGGATGCCGAAGCC
>CAMHHO010000114.1:0-8840 GCA_946184965.1 uncultured Prevotellaceae bacterium
TATCAAGAAGGTTTTCATTGGTAATACGAACAAAAGAAATACATATGAAAAGTATTGAAGAAGCAATTAGAGTAATAGAGGAAAGTGCTGCTGCTCAGTCAAGGGCAACAGAAACTGGTGATTATAAACTAGGAAATAAGTATTTTGACAAAGAGATGAAGGCGTTGACCTATCTTTACCAACAAGGCCATCTCTCTGACCTGAAAAATTTTCTTAATCATGAAGATGTTGGAGTGAGGTCTTTTGCTGCTTACGCTCTATTGCCGATATACGAAGATTTATGTAAAACTGTACTGTTAGATATCTCAAATAAGTTTAGTAACATTCACGGCTCCGATGCTATGACAATCTTGAAAGAATGGGATAAAGGAACTTTAAAATATCCTTATCAAGAAGAATCGAATCGTAAAACCTCTGAAACAGAAAAGACCGAGAAAGCAGTCACCAAAGCAGATAATATGGAATTGACTGCCGCTGATGATGTCACGACGTTGGTTCAAAGAATAACATCCATATTTGCTCCGGCGGGTGATTTTGATCAGTTTAGTGAGGAATATGGTTTCTCAGGGGACTATGACACAGAGAACAAAGTCATACAGTTTCGGATAAACACGTTCGTCAATCCTTATACTCAGGATGTGACGTCGGTTTACAGAAAGCGATTGTCAAGGCTGGACTTTCTAAAGAATATTGCTACAATTGAGGCATACGAACCAAGCAGATTAGGTTCTATGCAGATAAAAGTGACAATTCCTGTGGCAGATGTTTCTGACGAGCAACTGAAACGACTGAGGGATGTAGTCCTGCAGCTACACAGCGAACAAGTTCCGAACGAAAGCCTTGTCTGGTTCAAGTCTGAGTACAATGATGACGTATGCTACTTTGAAGGCAATATGTGGTGGTATCCGCGTCGTGCCGTCATTATGGGCGAGAATGGTTATGAGCGATTTGATTTCTCAGATGAGTTGAAGTTTGACATTGGAATGTGGGACATCGTGACTGGCGACTACGACCGACTGGAGTATTCCGTCTCGTTTGAACTGATAACTCAGACGGCATTCCAGGATATTTGGGATAAGACGGAGAAAGTGCATGAGCCAGAACCTTGGTAATAGATAATGTAACAAAAGAACCGTCCCGCTGTTATACGTTCCAGGGTTGTAGTGGTCTTACGAGTGTGTCCATCCCCAATTCCGTTAACAGCATCGGTGATAATGCTTTCAACCTCGGAACGCAGAACTACCGAAGCTCGTTACGGAATTGGGGATGGTCACACTCGTAAGACCACTACCGAGGTTGTTCTGGAATTGGCACCTTTATTGTTGGCAGTGCCCTGGAAACAGTTGGCAATTGGACTTTTGGATATTGTGAAAATCTTACGGATTTTTATTGCTATGCAGAGAAAGCCCCGAAGGCAAAATCCCTTTCTCCTTTCAGATCAAATTATATAAAAAATGCAACTCTGCATTTGCCAATGTCCTCGATTGAGGACTACAGGACGGCAAAAGGATGGTCTGGTTTCGGCAGCATCGTTGCACTAACAGATGAAGACCCCAAACCAACAAAAGTTAACCGTCTAATTGCAGTAGACAATACCATAAAACCTTATGCCATCGATGGCAAGTCGCTTCCCAAAGTTCAGCGAGGACTGAACATCCTTCGGATGAATAATGGAATTGTTAAGAAAGTGTTTGTGAAATGAGGAGTCGCGGGGACGGTTCTGTGATCATTTTTCGTCCGAATAATTTGGCAGTTTAAGAATAGGTTATTACTTTTGCATAGTCTAACAAGAAAACGATGGAAGATGCCACATGTCGAGCCACCAGTCGGAGTCTTTGTTGTCGAAGCCCGACCTTCGTGCCGGCGCCTGGCGGCGTGCCTGGCGTGCCTGGGCGGTGCCCGTCTCGGTGTCCCACTCTATGTTCTTCACCTTGACGAGCGTGTCGGTCTTCTGGGTTAGCGGGTCGACGGTCACCTCCTTCTCCACGGTCATCGTCAGGTGCCCCATCTTCGTGATGGTAGCATCGGCGGCGTCCACCGTTTCCGGCACGTTGCCGAAGGCGGACTGAGCCCACGTGCCCTGCACCATTGCGAGCAGCAGCACCAGCATTGTCAAAACGGTCTTTCTCATAATTTAGTTTTTGTGTAAAGAGACATCCTCCGTGTCCGCGGGGGATGCCTCTTTTCGATGTTTCGAAGTTTCGATATTTCGAAGTTTCGAAGTTTCGATGCTTCGAAGGTTACATGTCCTCGTAAGTATCAAGATAGGTGACGTGGGTGACGAGGTACTCGTCGACGCCGTGCTTGCCGTCGGCACCGCCGATGCCCGACTTCTTCATGCCGGCGTGGAAGCCCTGGATGGCCTCGAAGTGCTCGCGGTTGATGTAGGTCTCGCCGAACTCCAGTTCGCGGCAGGCCTTGACGGCGATGTTCAGGTCCTTGGTGAAGATTGAGCTGGCCAGACCGTACTCGCAGTCGTTGGCCATCTTGATAGCCTCGTCGATGTCGGCAAACTCAATCAGCGGGATGACCGGGCCGAAGGTCTCCTCGTGGATGATGTCCATGTCCTGACGGCAGTCGTCGAGAACGGTAGCGGCGTAGAAGTAGCCCTTCTCGCCTACGCGGTGACCGCCGCAGAGCAGCTTGGCGCCCTGCTTGATGGCACGCTCCACCTTCTCGGTAACGCTTTCCAGGGCGCGCTGCTCGACCAGCGGACCCATGTCGACGCTCTCGTCCTGGCAGGGGTCGCCCACCTTCACGGCCTTCATCTTGTCGACCAGAATCTTGGTGAACTCGGCCTTCACCTCTTTCTGTACGTACACGCGCTCGGCGTTGTTGCAGATCTGGCCGTTGTTGCCGATGCGCGAGTCGACAATCCATTGTGCGGCGCGCTCCAGGTCGGCGTCCTTCATGACGATGGCGGGCGCCTTGCCGCCCAGCTCGAGGCTGACCTTCGTGATGTTCTTCGAGGCGGCAGCCATGATGCTCTCGCCGGCGCTGACGGAACCCGTGACCGAGACGATGTCAATCTTCGGGCTGCCGGCCATCTCGTTGCCGATGACCGAGCCCTTGCCGGTGACGATGTTGATGACGCCTGCGGGCAGTCCGGCCTCGGCTACGACCTTGGCAAACTCGGTGCAGTTCTCGGGCGTCAGCTGCGAGGGCTTGATGACGATGGTGCAGCCTGCGATGAGGGCTGCGCCGGCCTTGCGGGCAATGAGGAAGAAGGGGAAGTTCCAGGGCAGTATGCCGGCCACGACGCCGATGGGCTTCTTGGTCAGCAGGATGGTCTCGTTGGGACGGTCGCTGGGGATTATCTCGCCCTCGATGTGGCGGGCGAAGGTGGCCATATATTCGAAGTAGGCAATGGTGGCGCCCACCTCAATCGAGGCCCATGCGCGCGTCTTACCTTGCTCACGCATAATGATTTCCGTAAATTCGTTCTCGCGCTTCTTGATGCCCTCGGCAAACTTCAGCAGATACTGTGCACGCTCTATGGCGGGCGTCTTGGCCCAGGCCTTCTGGGCGGCGCGGGCGGCGTCGAGAGCGCGGTTCACGTCGGCGATGGTTCCTTCGGGCTGGCGCGAAATCACTTCCTCGGTCGAGGGGTTCAGAACGTTAATCCACTGGCCGTTCGAGCTCTCGCAGAACTGGCCGTTGATGTACATTTGTAAGTCTTTCATACGTGTTGTTGTTTTAGGGGTTATTAAGTATTTTGTCGTGGTTTGTGAGCAAAGGTACGCAAAAAAAACGAGACTGCAAGCGCCAGCCCCGTTTTTTATGATATTTTTATTTTTTCAGCACCCCTTCGACGTCATGATGTCGAGCACCAGTGCGTCGGTCGTGCCCATGCCGTCGGCTCCGATGCTGGTCAGGTTGTGGATGGTCTTGTCGACGCAGTCGTCGACGATGCCCTCTTCCGACGTGACGCACTTGCCCTCCATCGCGAGCAGCGACGAGAGCAGGGCCGTCGACACACCGCTCGTAATCTTGAGCGAGCACGAGGGCTTGGCGCCGTCGCAGATCATGCCCGTCAGGTTGGCCACCATGTTCTTCACCGAGCGGCAGATGCGCTCGTAGTCGCCGCCCATGAGGTAGGTGATGCCGCAGCTGGAGCCTATCGAGGCCACGACGCAGCCGCAGAGGGCCGACAGCTTGCCGAGCGACTGCTTGATATAGATCGAGGTGAGGTGGCTCAGGGTGAGCGCGCGCAGCAGCTCCTCCTCGGTGTTCTCGTTCTCCTTGGCATAGACGCAGACGGGGTTGGTGGCGCAGATGCCCTGATTGCCGCTGCCCGAGTTCGACATGACGGGAATCATGGCACCGCCCATGCGGGCGTCGCAGGCCGAGGCCGTGCGCGAGATGATGTGAGCGAAGATGGTGTTGCCGAAGATGCCCTTCGACAGGGGCCGGTCGATGGTCTTTCCCAGGTTGTGGCCGTAGTTGCCCTTCAGGGCCTCGCGGGCGGCGTCCATGTTCAGTCGGCGCGCCTCCTCGATGAAGCGTATCTCGTCGAGCGGGGCGGTCGAGGCGAAGTCGTAGACCATCTGCATGTTGAGGGCTATCTCGCCGTCGTCGTCGCCGTCCTGGGCCGATGAGCGGCCGTAGCTGGCGTCGCCTGCCACGAAGTGGGTGTGGCTGCCGGCTATGATGGCCGTCTTGCTCTGCCCGCCGGCGGTGCAGGTCACCTCGATGTAGAGCTTGTCGCAGTTGCCCTGTTTCAGGCTGATGTCAATGCGCTTCTCGTCGACGAACCGCTTGCCCTCCTCCAGGGCCTCGGGCGTCAGGTCCTTCAGCACCTCGAGCTGGTATTCGCTGCGCCCGATGAGGGCTCCGAGGGCAATGGCTATGGGCAGTCCTATCATGCCCGTGCCGGGAATGCCTACGCCCATGGCGTTCTTCAGTATGTTGGCACTCAGCAGGGCCTCAATGCGCTCGGGGCGGCAGCCCAGCTGCTCGGTGGCCTTGGCCGTACAGAGTGCAACGGCCATAGGCTCGGTACAGCCGATGGCGGGCACCACTTCCTGGTGCATCAGCGCGATGATGCGCTCGCGTGTAGTCTTGTCAATCATCTGTCAAGGAATTTTATGAATGCGTTGATGTCCTCGTCGTAGGCGCGGCTGCCGCTCAGGGGCTTGCCCGTCGAGGGGTCGACGATGACGTAGAAGGGCTGGGCGTTGGCGCCGAACTTGTGGCTCTGCAGATAGCTCCACTTCGCGCCGACGGTGCGCAGCGTCTTCTTGTTGCCCTGCTCGTCGGTCACCTCCATAGGCTCGGCCAGGGGCTTCTTGTCGTCGACGAAGAGCGATATGAGCACGTAGTCGTTGTTCAGGCGGTCGGCCACGCGCGGGTCGGTCCACACGGCAGCCTCCATCTTGCGGCAGTTCACGCAGCCGAAGCCGGTGAAGTCGATGAATGCCGGCTTGCCCTCGGCGCGGGCGGCGGCCATGCCCAGGTCGTAGTCGGTAAAGCGGGCCTCTACGGTATGGGTGTTCAGGTTGAAGTCCTGCGTGTTCATAGGCGGGGCAAAGGCGCTGACGGCCTTGCACGGAGCGCCCCAGAGTCCCGGCAGCATGTAGACGGCGAAGGCCAGCGAGCAGAGTCCGCCCATGATGCACAGCACGGGCTTGGGCTTCTGCAGGTCGCCGCCCACCTCGTCCTCCTGGAACTTCAGCCAGCCGCAGAGGTAGGCACCGAGTAGGCCGAAGATGACGATCCAGAGCGAGAGGAACACCTCGCGGTCGAGCAGATGCCAGTTGTTAGTCAGGTCGGCCACCGAGAGGAACTTCAAGGCGAAGGCCAGCTCAATGAAGCCCAGCACCACCTTCAGCGTGGTCATCCACGAGCCCGACTTCGGCGCCTGCTTCAGCCACGAGGGGAACAGGGCGAAGAGCGTGAAGGGCAGGGCCAGCGCCAGCGCGAAGCCGAACATGCCGACGGCCGGAGCCACCCAGTTGCCGCTGGTAGTGGTCTCGACGAGCAGCAGTCCGATGATGGGCGCCGTGCACGAGAACGAGACGAGCACCAGCGTGAAGGCCATAAGGAATATCGAGAGCAGACCGCTCGTCGCCGAGGCCTTCGAGTCGACGGCGTTGGCCCACGAGTCGGGCAGCTTGATCTCGAACCAGCCGAAGAACGACAGCGCGAAGACCACCAGCAGCAGGAACAGCAGGATGTTGAACACGGCGTTGGTCGACATCGCGTTCAGCGTGTCGCTTCCGAAGAGGGCGGTCACCAGCAGCCCCAGTCCCAGGTAGATGACGATGATGCTGAGGCCGTAGGTGATGGCGTCCTTGATGCCCTTGCGCTTATCCGTCTTGGCCCGCTTCAGGAAGAACGAGACGGTCATCGGGATGATGGGCCAGATGCAGGGCATGCAGACGGCCAGTAGGCCGCCCACGAAACCCATCAGCAGGATATAGAATAAGGAGTGGTCGGTCAGCGGCTTGCTGCTCGAAAAGGCCTGGAGCTCGCTGATGACGGGCTGCCAAAGGGCCTCCCCAAGCCCCTCCGAAGGAGGGGGTGTCTGATTTCCTATAGCGGCGGTGTCGGGCGCGTTGGCGGCGGCGGTGTCTGGCGTGCTGACGACGGTCTCGGGCTTGTTGGGTAATTGAACATCCCCTCCTTTGGAGGGGCTTGGGGAGGCTTTCACTTCTCCTTTCTTCTTCAACTCCACCTGCGTCGGCGGCAGACAGCTCTGGTCGTTGCAGGCGCCGAACTCCAGGTAGCAGTCGATGTCGTACTGCGGCTTGGTGAACTTCACCTTCTGCACGAACGTGGCCGACTGCTCGAAGAACTTCAGCTCCATGCCGAACATCTCGTCGAACTTCTTGATTTCCTTGCCCCGAGGCGTCAGCTTGCCCACCTTCTCCACGCCCTCCATCTTCACCACGTTGAACGTGGCCTCGATGGGGCCGTCCTGTCCCAGGTCAGTACTGTAGACGTGCCACCCCGGGTCGATGGTGGCCGTAAACACAATCTCGCCCACGTCGGAGCCCTCCTTCGTCTTCAGTTCCGACTTGAAGTGAACGGGGTCGACCATCTGCGCCTGCGTGACGACGGCGGTCACCAGCAGCAGCAGTACGAAAGTCAGTCTTTTCATATCGTTATCGTTTTTTCGTTTTATTCTAATACGCGATTGGTGGCTGCAAAGGTACACAAAAAATTCAGGATTTCAGAAACTTTAAGTCTTTTTTACGTTAACGGCGGCGAATATCCGAAAAAAGCCTGCCCGTTTCCTATTATGAACAGGCAGGCTTTGTCCGTACGTCAGAAGAGCGGGCCGTAGCCCATGCACGAGGTCGTCCCCAGTGCCGTCAGGAATGCCGTGAGCGCGGCTACTACAACCTTCACCGCCAGCTCAATCAGTCGCTTGTTTTTCATGGTTTTTTGGAAGGAGTTAACGGGAGTTATCAGGAGTTATCAGGTCTCTGACCTGTGGAGATAACGGACAATTCCCCTCCTGAGTTAGGAGGGGCTAGGGGTGGTCTGAACAACCAGACCGGCCGCGGGTTCAGACCCCCTCTAACTCCCCCTGACTCAGGGGGAGAATTCCGATACCTCCTCATCACCCATCACCTAACACCCATCACCTAACACCCATCACCTAACACCCATCACCCATCACGGCTGCTCATCCTCCGCCTGGCGGATGCCCCAGTGGCTCAGAGGGGTGCGCTCCTGGTAGGTCACGTCCTTGCCGTTCACCGTCTTGTGCTTGATGTCGACGTAGTCGTTGGCCTTAAACACGGCCAGGTCCTTCAGCGCCTTCTTCGTCAGCTTGTCCTCCTCGTCGCCCGAGCCCTCGGGTCGGAAGTTGATGCGGATGCCCTTCACGAGCTCGTCGCAGTTGAAGTCGGTGATAGCTGCGCAGGGCGAGCCCTCGATGCCGGGCGAGAAGATGCCCAGTCCGTCGAGCTTCACGGGAACGCCCTGTACCATCATCTCCTTCAGACACTCGACGATGTTCTGCAGCACCAGCACTGCGAGGTCATACTTCACCAGCGAGCCGTGCTCACTGATATGTCGGGCGAAGCCCTTCAGGTTCAGTCCGTCGCGCTTGAAGATGCGCGGGTAGTACTGTCCGTACGTCTTGCTCGCGGTGTTCATGTTCTTCACACAGTCGACGAGCATTGGAATTTGTCTTGCTACTGCCATAGTTTTTCTTTACTTGTAAATCGAAAAGTTAGTTATTCCGGCTAAGTTCCTCAGCTGTTTGTGCCAGGTGCCCGGGGTAGCACGCCTGAGTCTCTGCCTTCACTGTTAACGTTGCAAAGATACGACATTTCCATTGCGCTCTACGAATCGCGAGGCGATTATTTTTCATTATTGCACAAAAAAACCGGGGTGCTGCGGTCATTTGGTCATTTGGTCATTTGTCAAAATCGAAAACTGACAGTGTCATAATAGCCACTATATATAAATATTTTAATATTTATATATAGTGAGCAAATAACCGCATTTCCGAAATCGATTTTGACCAAAATGACCATGACCAAATGACCACGAATAGGCGGCGCATACTTTGTCAGTTCCCCCCGAATTTTATTCGGGGAAATAAAAAATTTGCCAAAATCTGCGGCCTTTACCATTTTTCTTCGTATTTTTGCAGCTGTTTCACATCAAGGAGCAGAATTATAGTATGACAGAAGACCAATGGCAATGGCAGGAACCGGGAACGGCCTGGAGGGGCGTCGGCATCTATCATATCACGCTGACCGTACCGTCGCGCCAGCCGTTGCTGGGCACGTTGGTGATACCTCAGAACGACCCTTCGCAGGCGCGAGTGGAGCGCACGCCATTGGGCAATGCCGTTGTTGATGAGCTGTATGTGATGTGCA
>CAMHHO010000115.1:0-8593 GCA_946184965.1 uncultured Prevotellaceae bacterium
TCGACCACAAAGGTGACGCCCGTCTGGGCTGTGGCGAGACTGGCGATGAGTGCCAGCGCGATGGTGGTCAGTATTTTCTTCATAGGTCGGTTGGTATTTAGTTATTCGATTTCCAATGTGCCGTCAAAGCTGATGGGGTCGCGGTTCATCGAGCGTACACGGATATACGCCTGACCATTGTCGTACATTTCAATCACATAGTGGTAGGAGTCCTCACGGGTCCTCACGTCGATGTCAATCTGCGTGAACTTCTTCGGCTTGCTCTCCTTATAGGTCAGCACAGGCTCCTCGAAGTTCAGGCCTATCGACGGCGACATCGTCGGCATATGGGCATCACCGAGATAGGGCAGGTAGCTACGCAGTGTGTCGCCTCGCAGTTCCAGATAGAAGTCAGACGTCACTGCTCGCGACCCATAGCGCAGGGTGTTCATCGAAGTGATGTCGATATGCCACCGCTTCGTGGCAATGGCACCGAGCACAGCCACCTGTTTCCGTTCCTTCTTCGTCAGCTTACGAAGGGGGATCTGGGGTCTCTGGGGGCGGTTCTGTGATACCGTTTTCGTCGATAATTGGAAAGCGGAACCATCCTCAGATTCCGACGTGGTAAGGCCGTCTCTGTGGCTCCTATGCGTGACCATATTGGATGTGGAGGCAATGAAAAAGGGTTCAGCCTCCCCTCCTGTCCCCTCCCAAAGAGGGGGAACCTCCCCTTCGAGGGGAGATTGGAGGGAGCTGACATCCTCCTTCGATGCCGGCTCTGCCTGCTGAGGCGCATCCTCGCTGAGTGCCGATACGGGCTTTTCTTTTGGCTGCTCGTCGGGCACGACCTTTGGTTGGACGATGGTTGGGCTGACTGGGCTGGCTAGATGTCGCGGACTCTGCTGTGCCACGACGGGCTCCTGCGGATTCTGCTGCTTGCCCCAGTTAAAAACTATCAGCATGGCGATGCTGGCGGCAGCGGCTACGGCGGCATAGACCCACAGTCGGCGAGACTTTGGAGCCGTCTCGGGCTCCACGAGGCTCTTCATCACCCTTTCATTCAGATTGTCAGGCAAAGGCGGCAGTTGCTGCTCCCGATGGCTGACAGCCTCGCGCAGGTTCTTGTCGTTTTTGATGTCGTTCATTGTTCAGAGCGTTTTGATGATTCGGTAGAGTTTCTTGCGGATACGGCTCAGCTGGGAGCCGACGGTAGAGGGAATTGAGCCTGTGACGAATGCAATGTCAGCGAGGCTCATATTGTCGTAGTAGAACATGCTGACGATGGCCTGCTCATGGGACGGCAGCATTGCCAAGGCCTGCTCCAGCTGACGGATGGTCTGTTCGTCAGGCGGGGCATCGTCGGGGGCCTCCAGCGTGTCGATGCCCAGCTCGCTGTCGTCCATATAGACGATGTCGGGCTTCTTGCCGCGCACGAAGTTGAGCGACTCGTGGTAGGCAATGCGACCCAGCCATGTGGCGAGCGACGCCTGACGGGGATTATACCCCTCGATGCCGCGCAGGGCCTTTACAAACACATCCTGATAGACCTCTTCGGCATCCTCACGGCGCGTTACGATGCGCTGTACCATGCGAAACACCGCCGGACCATACTCCGTGAGTAGCCGTTGGCAGGCGGCAGGCTTGCGCTGTCGTAGGTTGCTGATCAGGATGGTTGAATCTTGTTCCATTTTGACTTTGTCTTCTACCTATATATACACACAAGATGGAAAAACATTGCAATGATTGCGAATATTTTTTTTTAAAAACATCGCTTCCTTGCTGACAAAAGCGATGACAGCAAGGAAGCGCTTCCAGTATCTTGACAGGTAATATTAATGACCTTGCAGATATCTTACGTATTCGCAAGCGGCTAACAGGAAAGCACCGACGCCGAAGTTGGCCTCGCTGTTCTGGTCGACGGTCTGGCCGGGGATGGCACGCTCGCCGATGGGCTGCACATAGCCCACCTTGCCCGACGGCTGCAGGGCAGTCTCTGTCAGGTATTTCCAGGCACGGGCAATGACGGGGGCGAACTCCTTCTTCGGCAGATAGCCGTGGTTCACGCCCCACAGCATACCGTAGGTGAAGAACGCCGTGCCCGAGGTCTCGGGACCGGGGGCATGGTCGGGGTCGGCCATCGAGCGCGTCCAGTAGCCCTCCTTCTGCTGCAGCTTGGCCACGGCGCGTGCCAGCGTCACGTACTTATTGACGAAGAACGGCTGGCGCACATACTCCTCGGGCATGTCCTGCAGCACCTTGGCCAGTCCGGCGAGCACCCAGCCGTCGCCGCGTGCCCAGAAGTCCTTCTTGCCGTTGGCCGACTTGTGTTTCGGGTAGACGTACTTGCCGTCGCGGAAGTAGATGCCCGTCTCGGGGTCGAGCATGATGCCGTCGGAGTAGAGCAGGTTCTCATAGAGCTTGTCGAGGTACTTCTTGTTACCCGTCAACTTGTACATCTTCGTCATCACGGGCATCACCATATAGAGGGCGTCGGCCCACCACCAGTAGTCGTTGGCCTCCGAGTCGGCCTCGTAGCCCATCACCTCCTTGGCACGGTCTACGCGCTTCTCGTCCTTATTGATGTTATAGAGGTCGATGTACGTCTGGAAGCAGATCTGCCAGTCGCCGAAGAGCACGTAGTCCTGACCCTCGCCGTAGTTCTTGTACTTCCACTTGGCAGGGTCGGCCTCCTTGGCACCCTTCCACTCGTTGTGTTCTGCCCAGCGTATGCTGTAGTCGAGCATCTGCTGGTCACCGAGCAGTTTCCATACTTCCATGTTACCGGTGTGGTAGGCGGCGTTGTCCCAGAAGGAGCGCACCTCTGCCTTGTTGTTCTGTTGCCAGTAGGTGTTCACTTTGCGGATGACGTCCTTCACCTGGTCTGCCGTCCACTGCTTCGCCTGCACAGCGGCTGCGGCGAGCAGGCATAAAGATAAGAGTAGTTTTCTCATAGCTTATTTTTTGATTCTGATAATGTTAAGCGAATAGGCGGGCAACTCCACGTCGATGCTGTTGCACTCTGGCGACAGCTCGTGCTCAGTGGGGCTGATGTTGGTGGGCTGCTGCAGGGTGTTCTCGTCGTAACCCGTGTTGGCGCGCAGCTGGATGAGCTTGGCGCTCTTTACCGCGAAGTTGCTGATGTTCAGGCGGGCGGTAGTGCCCTCGGCCTGCGAGTTGACAACCTTGACGATGAGCTCACCCGTCTGGTCGTCGATGGTGGCACTCGAGAAGACACCTGTCGACGTGTCGTGCTTCAGCACGGTGTCGAACACCAGGTCGTTGTCGAGCCACGCCTTCACCGAGTCGCCGCTGACGGTCAACGTCACGTCATACCAGCGGCCAGCCTCCACACGGCCCCGCTTCGTAGCCGTCTGCGACTTACCGCTGCCACTGATCTGCTCCAGACCGTGCTGCGTGTTGCCCCAGCCGCCGAAGTTCACCCAGCAGTAGTGCTGCGGATCGACGTAGTTGAACACAATGATGAAGCCCTCGCGGCCATCGTCCTTGCGGGCACGGCACTTCACGGTATAGTGGTCGCCCACCTCGGCGGTACACAGTGCCACACATTGCTCACGCAGGCTCGTCTGACTCAGCACGCCATCGGTGACCTGCCAGTCGCCGAACACGTATTCCGGCTTGCCGGTCTTGGGCAGCGGATCCATGTGGGTGTACGATGCCTTGGTGCCCCAGGTAGCATAACCCACGCGACTCTTCTGCGGCGTAACGGGCTTCCTGAAGGCGGCACCCTCGTAAGGGTTCGTCTGGCTGACCTTCACCACCTGTGTGCCCACGTTGCGGGGCATGAGCATCTGTACATAATAAGAAGGTGTGCCCATGACGCGGCTGGAGTTGAAGCGAATCATGTCGGGACGCCACCGGGCATCGTTCTCATTGACGAATATGGGGGCGTAGGAGTTCAGCGGCACGATGTCGCTGTTGTTCTCCATACCCATCATGTAGACAGCTTCGCCAAGGGCGGCGTTCATGTTGCCCAAGTCGCCGAAGCCGTCGGTGACGGCATACTCGCCGACGTAGATCTTCGGGCCACGGCGGTCGTAGGTGTCGTACTTATGGAAGTTGTCGGCAAACCACGCCGGGTTGCGGTAGTAGTGCTCGTCGAGGAGTTCTACGCTCTCCTTGCTGTCCCACGTCGGCGTGTCGGTGCCCCAGGCGGCAACATTGCCAATAAGGTGCATCTTCGGATACTTCTTCAGTATCTGCTCCTTGAACAGCTTGAAGCGGTCGTAGTAGTGGTCGCTCTGCTGGCGGGGGTCGGGCTGGTTGTTCTCGTTGCCAATCTCTAAGTATTCTATGTTGAACGGAGCGGGATGGCCGTTCTTGGCGCGCAGGGCGCCGTACTTCGTGGTCACGTCGCCGTTGGCATACTCCAGGGCGGCCAGCGTCTCGTCAATCCACGGCTGCAGCGAGTCGACAGCCGTCTGTCCGCCGTGCCAGATGCCCACGTTCACCACGTAGAGGGGCTTGGCACCGAGGTCCTCGGCCATCTGCAGGTACTCGTGGAAACCGATGCCGTCAGTAGTGCGGTAGCCCCAGTTCACGTTCCAGTGGCCGGGACGCTCCTCGATGGGACCGATGGTACGCTCCCAACGGAAGGCGTTCTCGGGCGAAATCTGTCCCTCGACGAAGCAGCCGCCGGGGAAGCGCATGAACTTCGGATGCATCTCGAAGAGCATCTGTGCCAGGTCGGGGCGCAGGCCGTTCTCGCGATTCTTGAACGTCGGCGGGAACAGGCTCACCACGTCAATCGTCAGCGTGCCCTTGCCGTCGAAGACGAAGGCGAACTGTGCCTTAGGGTCGTTGCCAGTGGCGGTCAGCTCGGCGGTATATTTAGTCCAGTTTTTACCGATGGAACCGTCGATTATCGTTTCTGCATAGACGTTGCTTCCATCCTTATCGCAGAGGGTTGCCTTGATATTACCCTTATACTTTCCCTTTGCCCAAAAACTGAGGCGGTAGGTGCGGCCCTGTACGGTGTTGATGCCCCAGAAGCCCTCGTTGACGAGGCAGACGGGCTGTGCCGCCGTGGCATTGATGGTCAGCTCGAGGGCGTTCTGCTGGACGCTGTTCAGCAGGGGCGCCTTTTTCGACGGCTGGACGAGGCGGGCGGTGAGCTGCGACGGGGTAGCAGCATAGGTGGACCAAGCCTGCATGTCGGCGGGGGCACCGTAGCGGGGACCGTCCTCGAAGGAGCGGTTGCGGATGAGCTCGGCGTAGAGGCCACCGTCGGCGGCGTGGTTGATGTCCTCGAAGAAGATGCCGTAGTGGGTGGGGCTGATTCTGGGGCCGCGCTGGTTGGCGTCGATGTCGATGGTGACTTGTGCTGCGGCGGCGCCGCAGCACAGCCAACAGGCGGTTAGGAGGATTTTGTTCTTTTTCATTGTTATGGGGTTTTAGAGTTCGATGGCGCGGAAGGAATAGGGCGGGAGGACGATGGCGGTGCCGGCCTCGCCAGTCTTGATGTCGAGGCGGCGGTCTTCGGGCTTGCCCTCGAAGCCTTCGGTACGGGCGGTAGCGGGGATATCGAGGCCGTTGACGGTCAGTTGCAGTTCACAAGGCAGGGCGTTGACCAGCTTGACGTAGGTTTTGCCGGTCTTCGAGTCTTTCACCACGCTGGCACCGAGGCGGTGGGCGACTTTTGAATTGTCAATTGTCAATTTCGAATTGACATAGGTGTCGCCGCCGTAGACGGAGAAGAGGCGCTGCACATGGTAAGTCGGTGTCGGGCGCACCTCGGTGTTAGAGAAGTAAATCATGTCGGGGTTCCAGTTGGAGTGGCCATCCTTACAGAGCATCGGGGCATAGCTGGTCATCTCAACGATGTCGCCATTACGCTCGATGTCGGTCAGGTAGAGGGCCTCGGCCAGTGCCGTCTCCACATTGGGGCGCTTCGCGTTGGTCGAGGCGGCCCACTCGCCTAAGTAAACTTTCGCGCTGTTGCGGTCATAATTGTCGTAGTAGTCGCGGTGGTGCATGAACCAGCCCGTCGACTCGTAGTAGTGCTCGTCGACCATATATTGCAGGTCGGGGTTGCGACGGGTAAAGTCCCAACCCTCCTGGTAGTCGGCACTCGGCGTATGGAACGGTCCGACGGTGCCGCAGATCTTGATGTCGGGATATTTGGCGCGGATGGCGCGGGCAATCATCGTGTAGCGTTCCTCGAAGACGGTGCCGATGATGTCCTCGTTGCCTATACCTATATATTTAAGGTTGAAGGGGGCGGGATGGCCGGCATCGGCGCGCATCTTGGCCCACTTCGACGTGGCGGGGTCGCCGTTGGCCCAGTCGATGAGGTCAAGCAGTTCCTGGATGTAGGCGGGCATATCGTCCATCGGTATGCCGCCCTGCTGTCCGCCGATACCCTTGGCGTTGGCAGCCGAGTTCTGGCAGGGCACGCCGGCAGCCAGCACGGGCAGGGGTTCGGCACCGATGTCCTCACAGAACTGGAAGTACTCATAGAAGCCCAGTCCGCGCGTCTGGTGGTAGCCCCAGATGTTGAAGTCGGGCTTGCGGTCCTGCAGCGGGCCGACGGTCTCGTTCCAGTGGTAGATGTTCTCCAGTCCCTGACCGTGAGTCATGCAACCGCCGGGGAAGCGCACGAACTTCGGCTTCAGGTCGGCAATCACCTGTGCCAGGTCGCGGCGCAAGCCGTTCTTGCGGTTCATAAAGGTCTCCTGCGGGAAGAGCGAAATCATGTCGACGCCCACATGGGCCGCCTTCAGCGGCACGATGGCCAGCCGGGCCTTGGCATTGCTGCCTTTGGCGGTGAGCACGGTGGCGTACTGCGTCCAAGAGCCGGCCGCCGTCTTCAGTTTACTCTTGGCCAGCACAGTACCATCCTCGCCGACGAGCAGAATCATAAAGTCCTGCTTCTGACCGCCACCCAGCACATACATCGAGAAGTCGTACTTCTTGCCTTTCTCCACGGCGATGCCGTCCCAGCCCTCGTTCCAGAGGGTGTCTTTCGGCCACAACAGGGCGTAGTGTGGGTTGTTCTTGCTGAGCGGGTTCTCGGTGGCAATCTCTAAGGGACGCCGAGAGTGCCAGGCCGTCGTGGCTTTCCACTCGCGGCGGTCCTTGCTGCTGTATTCGAAGTCGCGGTTCTGAACGAGCTCAGCGTAGAGACCGCCGTCGGCAGCATAGCTGATGTCCTCGAAGAAGATGCCGATGAGGTTGGGGCTGATGGGTTTTTGCCTTGAGGGGTCGATGGTGAGGGTGGCTTTTATGGGCGATGTGGGCAATGTGGGGTTCTTGGGGTCATCGTGCATGCGCTCAGCCGACAGGCGCCCGTCGGCGGCCTGCTGCTTGAAGTGCTGCTCTATCGCGGCCCAGTCCATCAGGGAAATCTCGAAGCTGTTACCCTCATAAAGCTTGCCGCCGACGGTGGCTGTGTCGCGTATCCAAGCATCTTCGCTGATTTCACTGGCACGGTCGGGGGTGAAGTCGCGGAAGTTCGGCGTTGCCGATGTCCACCGCTTGCCCTGAGGCGACTTATAGTAGATGTCGAACGTACCGTCGGGATTGGAGAACACCACCGGCTCCAAGCATTTCGTGGTCGACATGATGGGATAGTCCTGGGGGCGCCAGTTGACGAGGTCGCGGCTGTAGGCGGCAGCAAACAGCGGTGCGCGATCGTTGACCTGAAACACCAGGCGCCACGTGCCGTCGCTGGCCCGGCAGACCGACGGGTGGTGCATCTTTTTCTCTGCGCCCCATGTGCCGTAGTCCGACGAGCAGAGCTGGCCGGCCTCGTGCCAGGCGTCGTTTTCCTGTATGGCGATGTGCAGTCCGCGCGTCTCGCCCGGAGAGTAGACGAATATTCTTTGAAGGCTGTCGGTCTGAGCCCATGCAGTTATCGTGCAGAGTGCCGAGAGCACTGTTGTCAGTAGTTTTTTCCTCATAGTTTCTCTGTGTTATGGCTATTTTGTGGGCAAAGTTACAAAATAATTCATAAATCATGGCGTGTTATTCACATTTTTTTCCTATCTTTGCCCTCAGAAAACCAAAAAGCAGAAGACTATGGGAAAGAAGAATGGAGGAAAACGGCTGTCGAAGAAGGCCGTAGCCGAGGCCCTGCAGGGGCTGTTCATGGGTAGTCCGAACGAGACTTTTTCACTGAAGTACATTTTCAAGGAGCTGAAGCTCAACACGCATCCGGCGAAGATGCTGGCCATCGACACACTCGACGAGATGTGCTGGGACGACTACCTCTCGAAGGTGGGCGACAACCAGTACCGCCTGAACCAGAAGGGACAGGTGCAGGAGGGCACGTTCATCCGCAAGGCCAACGGCAAGAACTCGTTCCTGCCCGACGACGGCGGCAAGCCGATCTTCGTGTCGGAGCGCAACTCGATGTTCGCCCTCAATGGCGACCGCGTCCGCGTGGCGATGATGGCCCGCCGCCAGAACCACATCAAGGAGGCGATGGTGACCGACATCCTGAGCCACAAGACCGACCAGGCCGTGGGCAAGCTGAAGGTAGAGAAGGACTTTGCCTTTCTCATTACCGAGGGCAACATCTTCGTCCACGACATACTCATCCCGAAGAAGAAGCTGAAGGGCGGCAAGGACGGCGAGAAGGCCGTGGTGAAGATTA
>CAMHHO010000116.1:0-8574 GCA_946184965.1 uncultured Prevotellaceae bacterium
TGAAGACCGCGACGAGGACACGCGCCAGGTGGACATGCTCCACAAGCGCATCTCCCGACTGCAACCCTTCGACCGGGCCATCGTCCTGCTCTGGCTTGAGAACCTACCCTATGAAGAGATCGGGCAGATTGTCGGCATCACCGCCAAGAACGTCAGCGTCCGCCTGTACAGAATCCGTGAGCAGTTAAAGCAAATGTCAAACGATTAAACAATTACCCATTATGACCAACGATTTCGAATTAGAGAACATGCGCCAGCAGATGGCCACGCTCAAGAATAAGCTCAACGAGCAGCAGATAGTGAACGACCGGCTGATGCGCCGCTCGATGAAGAACCAGGTGAACAGCATCACCCGACGCAACTACATCCTCATAGCCATTTGCCTGCTGATGATACCCTACGGCTACTGGTGCTTTGTCCACCTGAGCGGCCTCTCCATCCCCTTCTGGATTGTGACGAGCATCATGATGCTGATATGCGCCGGCGCCACCCTCTATAACACCCGCTTGATCAGCGACCCGGGACTGATGAGCCATAGTCTTGTGGAAGCACGCAAGAAGGTGGCGAGAGCCAAGAAGTTCGACAGCGACTGGCTGCTCGTAGGCATCCCGATGGTCCTTGTCTGGCTGGGCTGGTTCTTCTATGAGACCTACCAGCAGAACCACGACTATGCCAACGGACTTTTATGGGGCGGTGTCGTCGGCGGTATCATCGGAGCCTTCATCGGTTTCAGCCTGCACTTCAAGACCCAGCGCCAGTACCAGGAGATTATCGACCAGATAGAGGACCTGACCGAAGACTACTCGAGCACTAATACCGTGATGGAGTAGGGAGCCAAGGTAATGGGGAACTGCTTACCAACCTTCTGAGTAGATTCCCGTGGAATGATGTTGCGAGGGTTATCGATAGAATTGGTGTCCTCAGGGCGTGGGGACTTCAATTCTATCTTTTTTGCCTTCGACTTCACCTTCTTCACACCGTCCAGTTTGATGCTGAGTTTCTGCGCATCACCCACGGCGTTCACCAGTTTCAGGTAAGTCTTGCCAGTCTTGGCATCGGTGGTGGCTGTGTAGAACACGGCGTTGGCCTCGTCATTACGGTCGAGTTTCTGCTTGGGAAGGTTTGCAGCCTCTACGGGTACGATGCGGTCGCCAAGATACTTCGAGAACATCACCTGGGCCCAGTACGACGGCGAGCCGTACGCGTTCAGCACGTCGTAGCCAATAAGGTCGCTGGCCCACTGCATACCGCCAGGCTCAACATTGACGAACAGCGGCGCATAGCACGACATGATACAGATATCCGAGTTGCGCTCCATGCAGGTCATCCACGCAGCATCGCCCAGCGCAGCATTCATATTGGTGGTTGGGGAGCCTTCGCGCGTGGCCCACTCGCCACAGAAAATCTTCGGTCCCTTGCGGTCGTAGCGGTCATACTGGAAGGCGTTGCGGTACATATCGAAGGCGTTGCGGTAGTAGTGCTCGTCAATTACATCGACCACAGGATTGGGAATGGCCTTCGACTTCAGGGCATCGTAGCCCACGGTTGAGATAATCTGAAGCTGCGGATAGCGCGCCTTGATGGCCTCATAGAACATCTTGAAACGGTTAGGATAGCTGCCGCTGCGGTCGAAGAAGTCCTCGTTGCCAATCTCCACATAGTGAAGTGGGAATGGCTCAGGATGACCGTCGCGGGCACGCACAGCGCCCCACTTCGTCGAGGCATCGCCCATGATATACTCTATCTCGTCGAGCGCATCCTGTATGAAAGGCTTGATGTAGTCGCCGTCCAGATGGTCGCCGCCGAGCACATAGCCGGCAAAGACGCCCACCACGGGCTCGCCGCCCGTGTCCTCAGCCCACTGGCAAAACTCCAGCAGACCCAGACCGTCGGTGGAGCGATAGCCCCACGGGCTCTGATGTCCCGGGCGCTCATCGGGATTGCCAATGGTGCGCTTCCAGTCAAAACGGTTGGCGAAGTTGTTGCCTTCCAAGTAGTTGCCGCCGGGGAAGCGCACAAACTTGGGCCGCATCTCGGCCATCATCTCCATCAGGTCGACGCGCAGGCCGTTCTTGCGGTTCTTGTAGCTGGGAGCAAACAACGTCACGCGTGCCAGTTCAATGCTTCCAGCCTGGTCGGCAATAATAAAGAGCCGGGCATCCTTCGTGTCAGCCTGAGCAGCCGATGTGGTCAGCTCAAGGTCAAACTTCTTCCAGTTGTTCGTAAAGCCGCTCACCTTCGTCTCGGCGTAGGTCGTGCTGCCGTCGGCACTCTTCAGGGCGATGGTCAACGACCTTAAGGGAGCTGCAGCATTGTCACCCCTTGCAACCGGATTTTTCACATAGATGCCGCCCTTGAAGGCTGTGCTCTTTCGGATGGGGAATCCCCAGTAGCCCTCGCTGACAAGTGCAAGTCCAGCCTGCTCGTAGTTGACGATGAGCGATGTCGGGTTGGCCTCGTTGATGCCTTCCTGCCGGTTCTGGCGCACTCTGACTTTCACTGTGTCGCTGAGCTGCCAGCGCTCTGGCCGCACCGTAAAGCGCGGCTGATTCTGATCGCGGCGCCCACCGCGGCGTCCCCCTCTGGGATTGAACATGTCAGCAAACGACGGGTTGGCCACCAGTTGCGTGTAGAGTCCGCCCTCGTAAGAGTAGTTGATTTCCTCTGTCATCAGTCCGTAAAGCATCGGACTCACCTCTGTCTCAGCCTTGTCGAGGCGAAGGGTCAATTCTTGCGCTTGGAGCATCAGTGCGTTCATGCCCAGCAAAGCGGCAGTTACTAAGAAGTTTCTCATACGTTTTTAGTTAAATGATTTAGTTATTAATATGGAGGATTTTTATCGTCTTAGCTTTCTTGTTTGCAAAGTTACAAAGAAAAAAGCGACGCTCCAAGAGAAACACAGTTTTTTTCGTGCTGGCGTGGCATAATTCCCTTCCGTTTTCTTGCTCGTTTCAAAACTATTCACTAACTTTGCAGCTGTTCTCAAAAACAAACGATATGGAAAACTATTTTGCTGACCCGCTGCGCTACGATGGCGGAATGGAATATGAGCGTTGCGGACGCTCGGGCGTGATGTTGCCCAAAGTGTCGCTGGGCTTCTGGCATAACTTTGGCGGCGTTGACCCTTACGAGCGGAGCCGCGAGATTACGCACTATGCCTTCGACCACGGTATCACCCACTTCGACCTGGCCAACAACTACGGGCCTCCTTACGGTTCGGCCGAGGAGACGATGGGCCGGCTGATGGACGATGACTTCCGCCCCTATCGCGACGAGCTCTTCATCTCGACGAAGGCGGGCTATGACATGTGGCCCGGCCCCTACGGCAACTGGGGTTCGCGGAAATATCTGATGGCAAGTCTCGACCAGTCGCTCAAGCGTATGCACCTTGACTATGTCGACCTCTTCTATAGTCACCGCTACGACCCCGAGACGCCGCTCGACGAGACGCTGCAGGCGCTGGTCGATGTGGTTCGTGCCGGCAAGGCTTTGTATGTTGGTATTTCGCGATGGCCGCTGGAGGCTACGCGGACGGCTTTCAAATACCTGAGGGAGCGCGACGTGCCCTGCCTCATCTATCAGGGCAAGCTCAACATGCTCGACCGCGAGCCGCAGGAGGAAGGCATCCTCGACCTCTGCCGCGAGGCGGGCGTGGGCTTCATCTCGTTCTCGCCGCTGGCACAGGGTCTGCTGACCGACCGCTACCTGAACGGCATCCCCGACGACTCGCGCATGTCGAAGGGCAAGTTCCTGCGGCCGGAGATGCTGACCGACGACGTGCTCACGAAGATTCGCCAATGGAACGACATCGCGCTGCAGCGCGGCGAGACGCTGGCTGGTATGGCCCTCGCCTGGATTCTGCAGCAGCGTGGCGTAACGAGCGTACTGGTAGGTGCCAGCTCGACAGCGCAACTGCAGAAGAACCTGCAGTGCGTAGGAGCCAGCCCTATTGAGTTGTGATAAAAAAGTCTTACTTGATTCTCGACGTCATCTCCGAGCGTACACCCTTGTAGCTCTTGAGGAACGCCTTGGCCGTGCCGAAGTTGAGGTTCAGGTCGAGGCGTACGGGGATGTGGTTCTTGTCGTCGGTGACGAAGAAGCGTATGAGTTCGCGGTTCTTGCCATTCTCGCGCTCGATGAACGAGAAGACGAGACAGCGGAACTTCTCCTTGGTATCGTCGACCTTGAACGTCTCGCGGCCGCGGAACTGGAGCCACGAGTTGCTCAAGTGCTTGGCATCGCTGATGGGCATGGGAATCTTGTCGCCCTCCTTCATGCCCTCTGACGAGAAGTTGCGTGCGCGGAGGAAGATGCTCATCATGTCGTAGATGCAGTCCTTGTACTGGGCGTCCTTCCAGTGCTCCTCGCCGTCGGCGTCGATGCGGTGCATGCGCAGCTTGCAGGTATTATTAGGATAGGTGTACCACAGCTCGTCGACGTAGTAGCGCTTGCCCTCGCGTGCGCCCTTGCGGAAGTAGAGCGGCGACAGGTCGGTCGAGCAGTAACTGAGCAGCGTGTCGCGCATGGTGAAGAACTTATCGAGTTTCTTATTGCCGCCGGTGACGAGGCTCGAGCGCCACGCCTTTTTGCCCTCAAAGGTGGTGAGGTCGGTGTTCATGGTGGCTTGTCCCACCTTAAACCACACGAACTTCCAGTTGAAGTGCAGGTCGTAGACCAGTCGTTCGCCGCTGCTGAAAGCGGTGTTCTCGATGCCGCACTGCTGTGCGACAGCGTGGTTCGTGAGCAATGAACAGTGAAGCGTGAGGACCACGATCACCATTAACCATCTGTTATTCCTGATTCTTTTCATAGTTTCATTCCTGTTGTTTTTTGTATGTACTCTTTGCCTAGTTGTTTTGCGCGTTCCAGATTGCGGTTTCTTTGCTTCCTTTCCTTTTCAGGTTTCTGCTTGACAAGAGCCTCCGGCTTCTGTCTAAAGAGCGGACGGGCGGTAAGGTTCCAGTCGCGTGTGATGTCCCATTTGGCCTTGCACTCGGTTTCCTGTGGGTTGAAGTAGACGGCTTCGGGCTGATAGTCGGCATCGTAGTTGCCCGTGTCCCATTGGTTGTTGCCGTTGGCATCGACGAAGGCCCGCATAAAGTAAGTGCCCGGATTCAGGTAAACGAACCTTGCCGCGCCTCTGACGGCTCTTGTCTGCATGGCTACAGCGCCGCTCTTGTTCAGCAGTTGCACCACGATGCCCGTATCCTGTATGCCCGTCAGGTTTACGAGCAGTTTGCAGTAATCATCTTCGTTTTTCAGTTTCAGGCTCTGCTTACTGGCGTTCGACACCAGTCCGTAGACATCGGCGAAGGCCGCCGAGTCTATTTCCAGGTTATACTCAGAGCCCGTCGTCCACTTGGCCCTCAGTTCGTATTGCCTGATGTTCTCCTTCCGTTGCCTGAAGGTGAAGTCAACCTTTTGGAAGGTGCTGTCGACTTTCAAAGACAGATGGATACCGGCGGTGTCAACGTGTGCAATGGGTGTCGGCGACTCGAAGGTGATGATGCTCGTGGGCTCGAGGCTGCCCGAAGGCGCAATCTTCAGCTTCAGGAACTCCTGCGGGTAGATGGAATCGTAGCGCTCTCCCTTCTTTTTCTTCTTTTCCTGGTCTTTCTTCCACTCGTCAAGAACCTTCTGTTTGGCTTTCTGGCGCTTCTCGTACGACTCTTTGGCAAGGAACTCCAGTGTGTCGGTCTTGCTGATGAGCATTTCAGTTGTGTCGGTCATCATGTATTGGGCCTCTACAATGAGCGTGTCGCGGTTGACGAGGGCTGAGTCGCGGAGCCAGTAGAAAATGGTGTCGTTCTTCGGCGTCGACTCAACGACGAAGGCATTGTCTGAATCAAAGTTCAGGCCCCTGAGCTGGGGCGTCGACGAGTCGCCGTAGGTAAAGTAGAAGTCCAGGCGGTCGGGCTGCTTGCGTTCCGTCTTCAGCAGGTATCGGCTGTCCTGCACGGCAGTGAAGGCCAGCAGGGTGATATCGTCGGGCAGGAAGTGGGTGTAGGGCGTGCGCAGAATGTTTTCAATGTGCAGCGAGTCGCGCCAGATGGTGTCCTGCCTGACGTCGGGCTTACACGACGGTTCGAAGGTGTTGTGGTTGAAGGCCAGCATCTCGCTCTTCTGGTTGTAGACGTAGTCGTCGCTGTTGTCTTTGAGAGCGTATGCCCGATAGGTGCCGGGCGCTACGCCCTTGATGGTGAAGTGCCCGCGGCTGTCAGTACGCGAGATGCGAATCATGGGCTCAGTCTTGAAGGCGCTGTCGGCCAGGTTCCGGTAGAGTCCCACAAGGATGTCATTCACGGGCTCCAGGTCCTCGGCGTTCAGCACGTATCCTGATACCTGAAGTGTATCGATTTGTGGGCCTGTCGAGAAGGTGAAGGCATAGTTGCCCAAGGGGTTGCTTTCGGTGAAGTCACTGATGGCGTCGCCGAAGTCAATGGTGTAGGTAGTGTTCTCCTTGAGCGAGTCCTTCAGTTCGACGACAATGCTCTTGCCCTTTTCCTTGATTTCTGGCATTTCAAGTTGTGGCGGCGAAATGATGACCTTGCTCTGTGCGTCCTGCAACTTGATATATTCGTTGAAGTTGATGACGATGCGGCGGGTGTCTATAAAGGTGCCTCCGTCCTGGGGCGTCGAGCTGACGACGTACGGCGGAGTCTCGTCGTACCATCCGCCATCGGGGCTGCCCATCCTGGCACAAGAGACAAGAAGCAGGACAAGAAGCCCACCCAAGCCCTCCCAAAGGGAGGGATGTCCGGTTACATATTCTATTAATCGTTTTTTCATTACATTATCATCTATACATCCCTCCCTTGGGGAGGGCTTGGTTGGGCTCTTAGTTTATTTTCAGCAGTTGCTCTATGTGCGTGCGCTCATTGCTCAAGCGGGGCACCTTGTGCTGGCCGCCGAGCTTGCCGTGCTGCTTCAGCCAGTCGTTGAACAGACCGGGGCGGGCCACGATAATCTCCAGCGGCTGCAGCGTGATGTTCTTGTAGCGCTTGGCCTCGTAGTCGCTGTTCACCGTCTGGAGCTGCTGGTCAAGCAGTTGCGCAAACTGGCTGAGGTCCTGCGGCTGGCGGTTGAACTCGATGAGCCACTGGTGGCGGCACTTGCCGTGCTCGTCCATGAAAACCGGTGCGGCGGTGTACTCAAGCACCTCGGCGCCCGTCTGCTGGCAGGCGTACTGCAGTCCCTGCTCGGCATTGTCGACTATCAGCTCCTCGCCGAAGGCGTTGATGAACGACTTTGTGCGCCCGGAGATGACGAACTTGTAGGGGTTTACCGACGTGAAGCGCACGGTGTCGCCAATCTTGTAGCGCCACAATCCGCACGACGTCGTGATGATCATGGCGTAGTTCTTGCCCGGCTCCACGCCCCAGAGGGGCACTATCTCTCCGCTTTTGCCGGAGAGATCCTCGAACTCATAGAACACGTCGTAGTCGAGCATCAGCAGCATCGACTTGTCCTGCGGGTCGCCCTGCAGTCCGAAGAAGCCCTCGCTGGCATTGTAGGTCTCCATATAGTGCATGCGGGGCGACGTGATGAGCCGCTCATACTGCTGGCGGTAGGGCGTGAAGGCCACGCCGCCGTGGAAGAAGACCTCCAGGTTGGGCCACACCTCCTCCAGATGCTCCTTGCCGCTGAGCTCCATCACGCGGTCGAGCACCGAGAGCATCCACGACGGGACGCCGCTGAGGTTGGTCACGTTCTTGTTCAGGGCCTCGCGGGCTATGCGGTCGCGCTTCACCTCGAAGTCGGCGAGCAGGGCTGTCTGCTTCTTGGGCACGCGGACGAGGTTGGCCAGAGGGTTCATGTTCTCGATGAGGATGGCGCTCAGGTCGCCTACCAGCGAGCCGGGCAGGTTGTAGTTGGGTGAGTGGCTGCCGCCAAGAATCAGGGCGCGACCGTCGAAGAGGCGGCTCTGCGGGTTGTTCCTCAGGTAGAGGGCCACCGTGTCGAAGGCTCCCGCATAATGGATGTGCTGCAGGCCCTCGCTGGTGACGGGAATAAACTTCGACTTGTCGTTCGTCGTGCCACTCGACTTGGCATACCATTTTGTGCGGCCAGGCCAGAGCACGTCTGTCTCGCCGTGGCGCATACGGTCAATCGCGCCCTTCAGTTCCTCGTAGGTGTTCACGGGCACGCGCTTCACGAACTGTTCGTAGTCGTGAATGTCGCTGAAGGCGTGCTGCCGGCCGTATTCCGTGTCGGTGGCACGCTCCGTCAGCCGCTTCAGCACCTCGCGCTGCAGCGTCTCGCCCTCGTTCTGATGCCGTTCCAGATCCTTTTGTCGAGGTAGAAATACCTTGCTGACTAATCCTGTTAAGCTCATTGCCTGTATTATTTTGCCTGCAAAATTACCCTAAACTTTTGTAACTGCGGCATAATTAAGCATTTTTTAATGTATTGAAAGTTTATTTGTCTCTGTTTGCCTGCTCTGACCAAACCGGCACTTTAGTCCGACTAACCCGGCACTTTGCTCCGACTAAGTAGGGTAGTTGCTCCGGGCAAGGCGAAAGTGACGTTTCCTGATTTGGGTTGACTGTCAGTATGTCTAAACCCTAAGATTAG